>DAOTIG010000159.1:0-7039 GCA_035448065.1 Dermatophilaceae bacterium | reverse complement strand
CGGCCGCTGTCGGCCGGCTCGTTCGTTCCTCACTCGCCGGCGCGGCCTGGGACGCGGTCATATCGATCGGCGTCCCGAACCGGCCGCTGTCGGCCGGCTCGTTCGTTCCTCACTCGCCGGCGCGGCCTGGGACGCCGACCGCACCGTAGATTTGGCTCATGTCACGTGACGACGTGCTCATCACCCCGAGCGAGCTGCGCGAGCGACTCGCCGAGGTGCGCCTGCTCGACGTGCGGTGGCGCCTCGGTGAGGACCCCGCCGCCGGTCGCTCGCGCTACGAGCTCGCCCACCTGCCCGGCGCCGGCTTCCTCGACCTGGAGGCCGTGCTCACCCGGCATACCGGCGACCCGCGCGACGGCCGCCACCCCCTCCCCGACCTCGGCGAGCTCGCCGCGGCGCTCGGCGCGCTCGGCGTCGACGAGCACAGCGAGGTCGTCGTCTACGACGAGGCCGGCTCCTTCGCGGCCGCCCGCGCCTGGTGGGTGCTCACCTGGGCCGGCGTGCGCACCCGCGTGCTCGACGGTGGGTATGCCGCGTGGCGGCTCGCCGGCCAGCCGGTCGAGTCTGGGGTGGTCACCATGCCGGCAGTGTCGGCCAATCTGCCCGGCGGCGGGCTGACGACGGTCGACGCCAACGAGGCGGCCTGGGCCGGCCAGGACGGCGGCCAGGTGCTCGTCGACGTCCGGGCACCCGAGCGCTATCGGGGCGAGACCGAGCCGCTGGATCCGCGGGCCGGGCACATCCCGGGCGCGGTCAACGTGCCGGTGGCGGGGCTCTTCGACGGCGACGGCTCGCTCCCCGACGACGAGACCTTGCGAGAGCGCTTCGGCGAGGTGCTCGACGGCCGCCGGGTGGTCGCCTACTGCGGCTCCGGGGTGTCCGCCGCCCAGGCGGTGCTCGCGCTGCGCAGCCTGGGCATCGACGCAGCACTCTTCCCGGGCTCCTGGTCGGCCTGGTCGAACGAGCCGGATCGCCCCGCGGCCACCGGGCCGGACCCCGGCTGACCCGGCTGTCCCCATGTTGGCCGAACTCGTCCACAGCATGTCCACACGCCTGTGGACAACAGGCCGCTCGAGCCGGCTCCGGGGGATGATGAATCCGCACGCTGGCGCCTGAACCCCCCATCCCGTGTGTGGGGAGTCGCGCCGCCGGTCGCTCGCGCGTCCTAGCGGCCTTGGCGCGCGCGTGTCGACGCGCTCGGTTGGCCCCGACCACCCTGCGTTCACGTAGGATGAAGGGCTGAACTTTCGACGACAGGAGCATCGTGGTCGACCCCACGCCGGCACAGTCCGCCCCCTCCTCGGCCGCCCCCTCCCCAGCGCCCGCCGACGCGGCATACGACGAGAACGCCATCCAGGTCCTCGAGGGCCTCGAGGCGGTCCGCAAGCGACCGGGCATGTACATCGGCTCCACCGGCGAGCGCGGCCTGCACCACCTCGTCTATGAGATCGTCGACAACGCCGTCGACGAGGCGCTGGCCGGCGAGGCCGACACCGTCGACGTCACCCTGCTCGCCGACGGCGGGGTCCGGGTGCGCGACAACGGCCGCGGCATCCCCACCGGCATGAACGAGGCCTACGGCATCTCCACCGTCGAGCTCGTGCTCACCCAGCTGCACGCCGGCGGCAAGTTCGGCGGCGGCGGCTACAAGGTCTCCGGCGGCCTGCACGGCGTCGGCTCCTCGGTCGTCAACGCGCTGTCCTCGCGGCTGGACGCCGAGATCCGGCAAAAGGGCCACGCCTTCCGGATGACCTTCGACCACGGCGTCCCGGTCGCCCCGCTCGCCCGCGAGGAGGCCACCGACGAGACCGGCACGACGATCACCTTCTGGGCCAACGGCGAGATCTTCGAGACGACGACCTACGACTTCGAGACCCTCCGCGCCCGCTTCCAGCAGATGGCCTTCCTCAACAAGGGCCTGCGGATCACGCTCACCGATGAGCGGGTGCCCGAGGCCGCCGAGGACGACGAGGACATCGTCGACGAGACCGAGCGCGAGCCGCGCCAGGTGTCCTACCGCTACGACGGCGGGATCGTCGACTACGTCAAGCACCTCGTCGGATCCAAGAAGGCCGACCCGGTCCACCCCGACATCATCACCATCGAGGTCGAGGATGCCGCCCGCACCCTCTCGCTCGAGCTCGCGATGCAGTGGACCACCGCCTACAGCGAGTCGGTGCACACCTACGCGAACACCATCAACACCCACGAGGGCGGCACCCACGAGGAGGGCTTCCGCGCGGCGATGACCAAGCTGGTCAACGACTTCGCCCGCAAGCAGAACCTGCTCAAGGACAAGGACGAGAACCTCACCGGCGACGACATCCGCGAGGGGCTCACCGCGGTCGTGTCGGTCAAGCTCGGCGAGCCGCAGTTCGAGGGCCAGACCAAGACCAAGCTCGGCAACTCTGAGGTCAAGGGCTTCGTCCAGCGGGCGATGACCGACGAGTTCGGGCACTGGCTCGAGGCGCACCCCACCGAGGGCCGCGAGATCGTCAAGAAGTCGGTGCAGGCCGCGGCCGCGCGGATCGCCGCGCGCAAGGCCCGCGAGAACACCCGCCGCAAGGGCCTGCTCGAGTCCGGCGGCCTGCCCGGCAAGCTGCGCGACTGCCAGAGCAAGGACCCCTCGATCAGCGAGGTCTTCATCGTCGAGGGCGACTCGGCCGGCGGCTCGGCGGTGCAGGGCCGCAACCCCGAGACCCAGGCGATCCTGCCGATCCGCGGCAAGATCCTCAACGTCGAGAAGGCCCGGATCGACAAGATCCTCGCCAACAACGAGGTCCAGGCGCTCATCTCGGCCTTCGGCACCGGCATCGGCGAGGACTTCGACCTGACCCGGGCCCGCTATCACAAGATCGTGCTGATGGCCGACGCCGACGTCGACGGCATGCACATCCGGACCCTGCTGCTGACCCTGCTCTTCCGGTTCATGCGCCCGCTCATCGACGCCGGCTACGTCTATCTCGCCCAGCCGCCCCTCTACCGGCTCAAGTGGAGCAACGCCCCCCACGAGTTCGCCTACAGCGACCGCGAGCGCGACGGGCTGGTCGAGCGCGGCCAGGCCGCCGGCCGCCGGCTGCCCAAGGACAACGCGATCCAGCGCTACAAGGGTCTGGGCGAGATGAACTACGAGGAGCTGTGGGAGACGACGATGAACCCCGACACCCGCACCCTGCTGCAGGTCACCCTCGCCGATGCCGCCGCCGCCGACGAGATCTTCTCGATCCTCATGGGCGAGGACGTCGAGAGCCGCCGGGGCTTCATCCAGCGCAATGCGAGGGACGTTCGCTTTCTTGATATTTGAGTATGCCGCGCGGCTGCGGCCGCGCGTCGCGCACCTGAGGTGCGCGGGCGGCATACCGGAAAAGCGTTGAGAGACAAGGAAAGCCAGTGAGCGAGCAGCCGCCGATCGAGCCGCCGGAGAACCCAGGCGCCGATGAGCAGCCCGAGGACACCCTCGACCAGGTGCTGGGCGACTCGGTGAGCCCAGCCGACGGTGACGGCGCCGGCGAGCCGGTGCAGGATCTCGGCACCACCCCGCCGCCGCCGACCGACGGCGACAAGGTCGAGCCGATCGACCTCAACACCGAGATGCAGCGGTCCTACATCGACTACGCGATGGCGGTCATCGTCAGCCGCGCGCTGCCCGACGTGCGCGACGGCCTCAAGCCAGTGCATCGCCGGGTGCTCTACGCGATGTACGACGGCGGCTACCGGCCGGACCGCGGCTACAACAAGTGCTCCCGGGTCGTCGGCGACGTCATGGGGCAGTACCACCCGCACGGCGACGTCGCGATCTACGACGCCCTGGTCCGGCTGGTCCAGCCGTGGTCGCTGCGCTACCCGCTCGTCGACGGTCAGGGCAACTTCGGCAGCCCGGGCAACGACGGGGCAGCGGCCCCGCGGTACACCGAGTGCCGGATGGCCCAGCTGGCCATGGAGATGGTCCGGGACATCACCGAGGACACCGTCGACTTCAAGGACAACTACGACGGCAAGACCAAGGAGCCGGTCGTCCTGCCGAGCCGCTTCCCCAACCTGCTGGTCAACGGCAGCTCGGGCATCGCGGTCGGCATGGCCACGAACATCCCGCCGCACAACCTGCGCGAGGTGGCCGCCGCGGCCCAGTGGCACCTGGCCCACCCCGAGGCCTCCCGCGAGGAGCTGCTCGACCACATCCTCGCCACCATCAAGGGCCCGGACTTCCCGACCGGCGCTCTCATCATGGGTCGCAAGGGCATCGAGGACGCCTATCGCACCGGCCGCGGCGCGATCACCATGCGGGCGGTCGTCGAGGTCGAGGAGATCCAGGGTCGCACCTGCCTCGTCGTCACCGAGCTGCCCTATCAGGTCAACCCCGACGCGCTCGCCGAGCGGATGGCCCAGCAGGTCCGCGAGGGCAAGCTCGCCGGCATCGCCGACATCCGCGACGAGACCTCGGGCCGCACCGGCCAGCGCCTGGTCATCGTGCTCAAGCGCGACGCGGTCGCCAAGGTCGTGCTCAACAACCTCTACAAGCACACCCAGCTGCAGACGACCTTCGGCGCGAACATGCTCGCGCTCGTCGACGAGGTGCCGCGCACCCTGCCGATCGACGCCTTCATCCGGCACTGGGTCGAGCACCAGATCGACGTCATCGTGCGGCGCACGGCATACCGGCTGGCGCAGGCCGAGGAGCGGATCCACCTGCTGCGCGGCTTCCTCAAGGCGCTCGACGCGCTCGACGAGGTCATCGCGCTGATCCGCGCCTCGGCGACCGTCGAGGTGGCCCGCGAGGGCTTGATGGAGCTGCTCGACGTCGACGAGCTGCAGGCCAACGCGATCCTCGGGCTGCAGCTGCGCCGGCTGGCCGCGCTCGAGCGGCAGAAGATCATCGAGGAGCACGACGAGCTGCAGGCCCGGATCGACGACTACCGCGACATCCTCGCGACGCCGGCCCGGCAGCGGACCATCGTCAGCGAGGAGCTCGCCGAGATCGTCGACAAGTACGGCGACGAGCGACGCACTCGGATCGAGTTCTTCGAGGGCGACATGTCCGTCGAGGACCTCATCCCCGAGGAGGACGTCGTCGTGACGATCACCCGGGGCGGCTACGCCAAGCGGACCCGCACCGACCTCTACCGCTCGCAGCGCCGCGGCGGCAAGGGCGTGCGGGGCGCGCAGCTGCGCGGCGAGGACGTCGTCGAGCACTTCTTCACGACGACGACCCACCACTGGCTGCTCTTCTTCACCAACCTGGGCCGGGTCTACCGGGCCAAGGCCTACGAGCTGCCCGAGGGCGGCCGCGACGCCAAGGGCCAGCACGTCGCGAACCTGCTCGCCTTCCAGCCGGGCGAGGAGATCGCCCAGGTGCTCGCGATCAAGGACTACGGCCAGGCGGCATACCTCGTGCTCGCGACCCGGGCCGGGCTGGTCAAGAAGACTCGGCTCGCGGAGTACGACTCGCCGCGCTCCGGCGGGCTCATCGCGGTCAACCTGCGCGATCGCGACGTGCTCGTCGGCGCCGACCTCGCCTCGGCCACCGACGACCTGCTGCTCGTCTCGCGCAAGGGGATGTCGGTGCGCTTCCGCGCCGACGACACGACGCTGCGCCCGATGGGCCGGGCCACCTCGGGTGTCACCGGCATGCGCTTCCGTGGCGGTGACGTGCTGCTGTCGATGTCGGTCATCCCGGCCGACACCGACCCCGACGTCTTCGTCGTCTTCGAGAACGGCCTGGCCAAGCGCTCGCGCGCCTCGGACTGGAACGTCAAGGGGCGTGGCGGTCTCGGCGTCGCGGTGGCCCGGCTGTCGGAGAAGGGCGGCGACCTCGTCGGCGCGCTCACCGTCGCCGAGAGCGACGAGGTGATGGTCGTCATGGAGCGGGGCAAGATCGTCCGCTCCGCGGTGAGCGAGGTCAACTACACCGGCCGGCTCACCATGGGCGTGAAGTTCGCAACCCCCGATGCCGGCGATGCGATCGTCGCCGTCGCGCGCAACGCCGAGCACGGCCCGGACGACCCCACCGAGGACAATGGCGTACCGTCTTCGCAGGAGACCTCGTCCGACGAGCCTGGAGGTAGCGAGTGACGACGACCGGTGGCACCCCGCCCACCTCCTCGTCGGGCGCTGGTGCCGGTATGCCGCCCACCGAGTCATTGCCTCGGGTCACCTCCGGCTCCGGCCCGGCCCGCACCGGTCGGGTGCCAGGTGCCGGACGTACCGGTGCGGGGCGCGCGCTGGACGGGGTCGTGCCGGACGAGCCGGTGCGGGCCGGTACGTCCGGCACCTGGCACCCGACCGGCCCCGCCGACCGCACCCAACCCCACCGTCCCGGCCCCAGGTGCCGCCGCGTCAGCCGCGCCACCCGCGAGCAAGGGCAAGGCCGGCAGCGCCGGCGCGATGCTCGCCGGGCTGCGCGACCGGGTCACCGGCACGCCCACCGACCGCGCACCGCTCGGAACGGGTCGCCCGGCGCCCGCGCCACGCGGCCCGTCAGCACCCCCCGGCGCCACGCCCCGCCCGGCTCAGCCGGCGGCGAAGGCCCGCCGGGTCCGGCTGGCCGTGGCCCGGGTCGACCCCTGGTCGGCGATGAAGATGTCCTTCCTGCTGTCCTTCGCGGCGATGGTCTGCCTCGTCGTGATGACCGCGGTGCTGTGGATGATCCTGTCCGGGATGAACGTCTTCTCCGACATCGACAACCTCGTGCAGAGCCTGCAGCCGACGACAGCGACCGACAAGTTCACCATCATGGACTTCGTCGCCTTCCCGCGGGTCATGTCGCTGGCGATGGTCCTCGGCGTGGTCAACGTCATCCTGCTCACCGCCCTGGGCACCCTGCTCGCCTACCTCTACAACCTGTCGGCGGCCCTGGTCGGGGGCGTCCAGCTCACCCTCACCGATGACTGAGCCTGGTGGTGCGTCCGGGCATCAACCATTTTGATCGGTGCCCGGCCGGTGGGGTAACCTGGCACGTCGCGGCGCCCAGTGCGCCACGCCGATGGTGCGGGCCTATAGCTCAGACGGTTAGAGCGCTTCCCTGATAAGGAAGAGGCCACAG
>DAOTIG010000158.1:0-7067 GCA_035448065.1 Dermatophilaceae bacterium | reverse complement strand
TCGTCCTTCTCGGTGAAGTGCGCGCCGAGCGTGCAGCAGCCGTCGTCGGGGCGTTGGGAGTAGATGCCCTTGCAGCCCTGGCCGTAGATGCAGGTCCACCGCGAGGTGAGCCAGGTGAGGTCGCAGCGGAAGCGCTGGCCGGGGTTGTCGGGGTCGGTGAACTCGACGAACGTCCGGGCGAGGTCGAGCGGGGACTCGGGCACGTCCGACACCCTAAGGCCCCTGCAGTAGCGTGAGGCCATGCGCCTCGGAGTCGTCGACGTGGGCTCCAACACGGTCCACCTCCTCGTCGTCGACGCCCACTACGGCGGGCAGCCGCTGCCGGTGTCGTCGCACAAGACCCTGCTCCGGCTCTCGGAGCACCTGCGCCCCGACGGCACCGTCGGCCCGGTCTTCGAGGAGCGGCTCACCGCCTTCCTCACCGAGTGCGTGACGCTCTCCGAGGAGGAGGGCGTCACCGACCTGATGGCCTTCGCCACCTCGGCGATCCGGGATGCCGCCAACGGCGACGAGCTCATCGCCCGGGTGTCCGCGGCGACCGGCATCGACCTGCAGGTGCTGCCCGGGCCGGACGAGTCCCGGCTCACCTATCTCGCGGTCCGCCGCTGGTTCGGCTGGAGCAGCGGGCGACTGCTCGTCATCGACATCGGCGGCGGGTCGCTCGAGCTGTCGACCGGCCTCGACGAGGAGCCGGACGCGGCGATCAGCCTGCAGCTCGGAGCCGGCCGGGTCACCCGCGACCTGTTCCCCGACCCCGGCGTCCCCACGCCGGAGCAGGTGAAGGCGGCCCGGCTGCACATCCGGGCCGAGCTCGGGCAGGCCGTGCGCGACGTGCTGCGCTTCGGCCCACCGACCCGCGCGGTCGGCTCGTCCAAGACGATGCGCTCGCTGGCCCGGATCGGCGGCGCCGCCCCGAGCGCCGAGGGCATCTATGTGCGCCGTCGGCTGCGGCGCAAGGACCTCAAGGCGGCGATCCCCGAGATCGCGGCCCGTGATGCCGGAGCCCGCGCCCAGCTGCCCGGCGTGTCGACCACCCGCGCCCATCAGCTGCTCGCCGGCGCCCTGGTCGCCGAGGCCGCGATGGATCTGCTGCGGGTCGAGCGCCTCGACATCTGCCCCTGGGCGCTGCGTGAGGGCGTCATCCTGCGCCGCCTCGATCACCTCGAGGCTCTCTAGCCCACGTCCGGGGCTGGCCCACCTCGGGGCCGCTGGCCCACCTCGGGGCCGCATCTCCACCGGGTGGAGGTATTCGCCCCGCCGCCGGACCCGGCGGCATACCTCCACCCCGCTGTCTGGCGGCAGGAAGTCCACACTCGCCGGGCTTTCGGTCGGTATGCCGCCCCCGGCCGCCTGGGCAGCCGGGCGACACCCAGCCCGCGCCGCCCCACCCGCCCCACCTCCACCGGGTGGAGGTATTCGTCCCGCCGCCGGACCCGGCGGCATACCTCCACCCCCGCCGGTCTCCACCGGGTGGAGGTATTCGTCCCGCCGCCGGACCCGGCGGCATACCTCCACCCCCGCCGGTCTCCACGGGGTGGAGGTATTCGTCCCGCCGCCGGACCCGGCGGCATACCTCCACCCCCGGCTCTTGGCGGCAGGAAGTCCACACTCGCGGGGCTTTCGGTCGGTATGCCGAGTGGCTGGCGGCAGAAAGTCCACACTCGCGGGGCTTTCGGTCGGTATGCCGCCCCCGGCCGCCTGGGCAGCCGGGCGACACCCAGCCCGCGCCGCCCCACCCACCCCACCTCCACCGAGTGGAGGTATTCGCCCCGCCGCCGGACCCAGCGGCATACCTCCACCCCCGGTGTCGGTCGGGACACCCAGTGGGTGGCGGTGGGCAGTCGACAACCCCACCCACCGAGTGAAGGTATTCGCCAAGGTCCTGGACGCTGGGTATTACCTCCACCGCGGGGAAGGCCAGCTGGCCAGGCACAATGTCCCCATGCCCGCGCGCGTCGGCCTGTCCACGGCCTCGGTCTATCCCGCGACCTGCGCGACGGCCTTCGAGCTCGCGGCCCGGCTCGGCTACGACGGGATCGAGGTCATGGTCTGGACCGACCCGGTCTCCCAGGAGCCCGGGGCGCTCGCCGCCCTGTCGGCCCACTACGACGTGCCGGTCCTGTCGGTGCATGCCCCGACCCTGCTGCTCACCCAGCGGGTCTGGGGCCCGGACGCCTGGACCAAGGTCGACAAGTCGATCGAGCTGGCTCGCGAGGTGGGGGCCGACACCGTCGTGCTGCACCCGCCGTTCCGCTGGCAGCGCGAGTATGCCGCGGAGTTCACCGACGGCGTCGCGCTGCGCGAGCACGACGCGGGCGGCATCCGGCTCGCCGTCGAGAACATGTTCCCGTGGCGGGCCCGCGGCCGGGAGGTGCAGGCCTACCTGCCGCACTGGGACCCCGTGCCGATGCCCTACGACCACGTCACCCTCGACCTCTCGCACACCGCGACCGCCGGCTCGGACGCCCTCGAGATGGCGACCGCGCTGGGCGAGCGGCTCACCCACATCCACCTCGCCGACGGCTCCGGCGCCACGGTCAAGGACGAGCATCTCGTGCCCGGGCGCGGCGGCCAGCCGTGCGCCGAGCTGCTGCACCGGCTCGGCCCCGACTGGCCGGGCCACGTCATCGTCGAGGTGACCACCCGCAAGCGCACCGCCGAGGAGCGCACCACCGACCTGCGCGAGGCGCTCGACTTCGCCCGCGAGCACCTCGGATGAGTCGGATGAGCCGGTGAGCCGGTGAGCACGGCAGCCGGGCCGGCGGCATACGAGTGGCCATTCGTTCGTGCCGGACGCGAGGCGCGGCAGCTGCTCCGCGACACCGGCGAGGGGCTGCTGCGCGCCGGCGTCCCGCTGCTCGGCATCGCGCTGACGAGCTTCGCCGCGCAACACCTGCTCACCCGGCTGGCCGCCTCGATCGCCCCGGACAACGGCCCACTCGGCCTGGCCGTGCTCGTCCTCGCGATCACCGTGCGGCTCGTGCTGCTCGGCCTCGGCATCTATGTCGCGGCCGGCGCGATCCGGGTCGACGGCCGCTCGGTGCTGCTCGCCGGCGCCGACCTCGGGCACGCCGAGGAGGGCCCGCGCGAGGGTCAGGAGGGCTTCGGCGGGCTGATGAAGGTCGCCATCGTGCCGATGGTCGTCCTGTATGCCGCGTGGAACCAGGTGAACTGGGACATCCACAAGTTCATGCTCGCCTTCTACTACGAGGTGCAGGACCGCTACGACTGGGACCAGCCCGACAAGGTCGTCAACTTCAGCAACATCGACTTCCAGTCCGGCGGCTGGAAGAGCTACATCCCCTATGCGATCGGCATCTGGGTGCTCAAGCTCGTCGTCGACCGGATCGCCGAGCGGGTGCGGCATACCGCTCTCGACCTCGTCGTCATCGCCCTCGAGTGCGGCTGGATCGTGCTCGCCTGGCTCGTCGTCTCCCCGATCGTCGGCTTCGTCGGCGGGTGGCTGCGCACCCGGGTGCTGTGGGTCGACTGGATCGGCGGAGCCGGCCGCCGCCTCGGCGAGCTGCTCCATCTCGACCTGCCCGACCTCGTGAGCCGGGCGGCGTCCTGGCTGTGGCAGCTGCTCGTCACCGTGTCGACCGAGATCGTCTGGCCGCTCGTCTGGGTGGCCCTCGTCGGCCTGCTCGTCGGCTGGGTGCGCGCTGACACCGATATCTCGGTGGGCCGTCAGCACGCCCGCCGCAGTGTCCGGATGCTCGGCCGGGTGCTGTCCTCGTCGACCGCCGGCATCCGCGAGAAGTTCTACCCCGTCGTCTCGCTGGCCCGGGCGATCTGGCGGGCCGGTCCGATCCCGGTGCTCGTCATCGCCGTGCTGCACGCCCTGCTGATGTGGGTCTTCGGCCTGATCCGCACCGTCGTGCTCGTCAAGGCGGTGCCCGAGCCGATGCAAGGGCCCTACTTCTACGACGCGTGGATCAGCCTCGTCGACGCCGCCCTCACCCCGGTGCGGACCTGCTTCGTCGTCGCCGCCTTCGCGCTCGTCCTCCGGCTCGTGCAGCAACGTGGGCCCGCCAACCCGGCCAGCCCCGCCGGCCCGCGCGACGACGGTCAGGGGCCGACGACGTGGGGATCGATCCCGCCCCCGAGGAGGACCCTCAACCCGCTCGCGTCCGAGGCCACCGGCACGACGACGGCATAGCGCGTCACGCCCTTGGCGTCGGCGTGCTCGCCCCCCTCGACGTCGAGATAGCTCACCGCCGAGCCCGCCTCCTTGGCGGTCATCGTGCCGTCGTGCTCCCACTGCCAGCCGCGGTCGTCGATGATCCCGGTGCGCGGCGGGCCCATCTTCCTCTCGACGGCGCAGCGGCACTCGGCGATGACGAGGATGTAGTCCGTGCCCGCCGCCCGCATCGGGGTGCCCAGGCTGCGCACCGGGGTGAGCGTGTCGTAGCTGTGGTAGGACACGACCCGCACCTGCGAGCGCCAGGGGTGGCTGAGCGGCCCACCCGTGACCTGCATCTCGAACCACTCGCCGACCTGGTGCTGAGGGGCCTCCGACGCCTCGTAGCGCATCGCCTCGGACCACTCGCGATGCATGGCGTATGCCGCGCTGCCGGCTCCCAGCGCGAGCGCCGCGATGCTCGCGGCGACCCGGCGCCCGGCGCGCGGCGTGCTCGGGAGGCTGGGCGCGCTCACTCGGCCTCCCGGTTGGCGGCGACCGGGGCGATCGGCCCGAGGTCGAGCCGGGCACCCTGCTCGAGGTCCGCGTCGAGCATGACGACGACGGTCGCCTGCTCGCCGGCGAGCTCCTTCGGCAGCTCGAGGACGAGCACGCCCTCGACCGGGATGCCGGGCGGGCCGGAGAAGCCGTGGGCGGTCCGATACTCCCGGCCGGCCACCTGCAGCTGCGCGGTGCAGACCCGCTTGACCTGATAGGGCACGGCTCGCACGCGCAGGGCGAGGTAGATCCGGTCGGGGTCGTCGTAGGTCGACCGGCCGACGGTGAGGGTGCGGGACACGGTGGCCCGCAGCACGGTGAGCTCGCCGCGGGCGACGACGACGCGCTCGCCGAGGCCGGCGGGGGTCTGCAGGAAGGTCGCCTCCTGGATGACGCAGGCCCCGGTCGTCGTGGCGCCGCAGGAGTCGCCGGGCACGACCGCGAGGGCGCCGACGAGCGTTGCGAGCGTCGCGGCATACCCGATGGTGCGGGCGAGCCGGCCCGGGCGGCGAGGGTCTGGAGAGCCGGGGGTGGGCGGGACTGCGGTGGGCGCGACGGGGCCGGTCATAAGGACTTCTCGTCCGGGTCGTCCTCGCGCACGAGCCGCTCGCCCACCGGGATCGCGGTCACCTTGCCGACCCAGGTGCCGATGGACGTCCACTCGGGGCCGCCGTTGATCATGTTCGACCATTCGTACTCGGGCGCGGAGAGGTAGAGGTCGACTTCGTCGACGCCTTCGATCCCGCTCGGCGGGGGAAGGAAGTCCACGAGCAGCTCGCCGCTGAGACCGGGTTGCAACGACACGGTGTCGCCGCCTCGCTCGCGGGTCAGTTCCACGCCACCGGCCTGCATGAGGAAGTAGGAGCCGAGGAACACGCCGGGCTTGCTGTCGAGCATCGTCACGGTGAGCCGGGCGCGCAGCACGACCGTCGGCTCGGTCTTGCGCGGGCCGCCGTACCGCGACTCGTTGGTGCGATAGACCTCGTGCACGACGACCGAGACCCGGTGGAGGTCGACGGGGGCGCCGAGCGGCAGGTCGGGGTAGGCGTTGGGGCTGACCCGCAGTCCGCCGCCGAGCCATACGCCGGCCACGAGGAGCAGGACGGCCGCGCTCACGGCGGTGACGACGTGCCAGTCGCGCACCTGACGACGCCCCGTGCCGGAGCCCACCTTCGGCATGCACTCGATGCTAGGGCAGGTCATGGGGCGGTGCCGCGCCGGCCGACAGCGCCCGGTTCGGGACGCCGACGGTCCTGACGCGCCTCTAGAGTGAGGTCGTGGACGCGAGTGATCTGCTGCGGGGATCGTTGCTGCGACTGTCGAAGATGACGACGGTGCGTGATGCCGTCGAGAAGGCTCCGGTGAGCCGGTCGGTGGTGCGCCGGTTCGTCTCCGGGTCGACGGTCGACGACGCCGTCCGCGCGACCGGTCAGCTGCTCGCCGTCGGTCGGGTCACGACGATCGACTACCTCGGTGAGGACACGACCGAGCCGGCGCAGGCGCGGCATACCAGAGACACGTATGTCCGGTTGCTGACGGCGTTGCGGGACAAGGGGTATGCCGCGGACGGCCGCGCCGAGGTGTCGCTCAAGCTCACCGCGCTCGGGCTGCTGCTGCCCGACGGCCGACAGGTGGCGCTCGAGCATGCGCGGGCGATCTGCCAGGCCGCCGCCGACGCGGGGACGACGGTCACCCTCGACATGGAGGACCACACGACGACCGACGCGACGCTCGAGGCGCTGCGCGAGCTGCGGCCCGACTTCCCGACGACGGGTGCGGTGCTGCAGGCCTACCTGCGGCGCACCGAGGGCGACTGCCGGGACCTCGCCGGGCCGGGCTCGCGGGTGCGGCTGTGCAAGGGCGCCTATGCCGAGCCGGAGTCGGTCGCCTATCAGGACGGCGGCGATGTCGACCGGGCCTACGTGCGCTGCCTCAAGATCCTGATGGCCGGGGCGGGCTATCCGATGGTCGCGAGCCATGACCCGCGGATCATCGAGATCGCCGGGGCTTTGGCCGGCAAGGCCGGGCGGGACCCGCGCTCCTTCGAGTACCAGATGCTCTACGGCATCCGTCCCGACGAGCAGCAGCGGATCGCCGACCGGGGCGATCAGATGCGGGTCTATGTGCCCTTCGGCGAGGAGTGGTACGGCTATCTGATGCGCCGGATGGCCGAGCGCCCGGCCAATGTCGCCTTCTTCCTGCGCGGCCTGGCCACCAAGGGCTGAGCTGGGCTGGAGGTCGAGGCCTGTTGCCCGCTAGGGAGTGGCCTGTGTGACGTAGGTCACTGGGATGTCAGCGGTTTCTTTACTGATTCCTTACTCGTGCTGGTCTTGTGGCGGGTCTGTAACAGGAACGGTGTAAACGGCGGTTTCCATGGTTGTTCGTTCCT
>DAOTIG010000157.1:0-7230 GCA_035448065.1 Dermatophilaceae bacterium | reverse complement strand
GGTTCCCGGCACGGCGGGGCTGGAGCACCGGATCGGCGGCATCGAGAAGGCCGACGTCACCGGCAACATCTCCTACGACCCCGACAACCACCAGCGGATGACCGACCTGCGCCAGGGCAAGGTCGACGGCATCACCGTGCCGGACCTCGTCGTCGACGACCCCAGCGGCTCGGCGCGAGTCCTCGTCCTCGGCTGGGGGTCGACCTACGGTCCGGTGCACGCTGCCGCGAACAACTTGCGCCGCGAGGGCCGCGCGATCGCCCGGATCCACCTGCGTCACCTCAACCCGCTGCCGGCCAACCTCGGCGAGATCCTGCGCGCCTACGACCGGGTCGTGCTGCCCGAGATGAACGGTGGCCAGCTGGCCCTGCTGCTGCGCGGCACCTACCTCGTCGACATCCAGCCCTACACCTCGGTGCGGGGCCTGCCGTTCACGCCCGCCCAGCTGGCCCGCGTCTTCGCCGACGCGATCGACTCGCTCGACCAGGAGAGCTCGAAGTGACCACCGATCTCGGTATGCCGTCGCTGCCCGCAGCCGGCCTCGCTCACGTGCCGGCCGTGCCGGCGGACGCACCACCGTTGACCCGCAAGGACTTCACCTCCGACCAGGAGGTGCGCTGGTGTCCCGGCTGCGGCGACTATGCCATCCTCGCCGCGGTCCAGGGCTTCCTGCCCGACCTGGGGCTGCGCCGCGAGAACATCGTCTTCGTCTCCGGCATCGGCTGCTCCTCGCGCTTCCCCTACTACCTCGACACCTACGGGATGCACTCGATCCATGGCCGCGCGCCGTCGATCGCCACCGGCCTGGCCGTGGCCCGCGAGGACCTCTCGGTGTGGGTCGTCACCGGTGACGGCGACGCGCTGTCGATCGGCGGCAACCACCTCATCCACGCGCTGCGCCGCAACGTCAACATCACGATCCTGTTGTTCAACAACGAGATCTACGGCCTCACCAAGGGGCAGTACTCCCCCACCTCGAAGGTCGGCAAGGTCACCAAGTCCTCGCCGCTCGGCTCGGTCGACACCCCGTTCAACCCGGTGTCGCTGGCCCTCGGCGCCGAGGCGACGTTCGTCGCCCGGACCATGGACTCCGACCGCAAGCATCTCAGCGAGGTGCTGCGCGCCGCCGCCGAGCACCGCGGGGCCGCCCTCGTCGAGATCTACCAGAACTGCCCGATCTTCAACGACGGCGTCTATGACGTGCTCAAGGACCGCACCGAGGCGCAGGCCCGGATCTTCCACCTGCGTGACGGCGAGCCGCTGCGCGCCGGCGACCAGGTCGTCGTCCGCGCCGACGACGGCTCGCTCACCGTGGCCCGCGAGGCCGACGCCGACCCGGACCGGATCGTCGTGCACGACGTCGACAACCCCGACCCCGGCCAGGCCTTCGCGATCTCGCGGCTCACCGAGGCGAGCCTGTCGCACGTGCCCTTCGGCATCTTCCGGCAGGTGAGCCGGCCGGCCTACGACGACCTCGTCCGCGGCCAGGTGGTGGCCGCCGTCGACGGCGCCGGCGGACCGGCATCGGACGCCGATCTGGGCACCCTGCTCGCCGGCCGCGACACCTGGAGCGTCGGGCTCGGCGGCTTCGACGACTCCGAGTGAGCGAGAGCCGGCGCGGCACGCTGCTCGGCTTCGCGGCATACCTGCTGTGGGGCGTCTTCCCGCTCTACTTCCATGCCCTCGCCCCCTCCGGCGCCATCGAGGTGCTCGCCAGCCGGATCGTCTGGAGCCTGCTGCTCTGCCTGCTCGTCCTCGCCGTCTTGCGCCAATGGGCTTGGATCAGGCCGCTGTTCGGGCAACCGAAGGTGCTCGCCGGCCTGGCCCTGGCGGCCGGGGCGATCGCGCTCAACTGGGGCGTCTATGTCGCGGCGGTGCTCTCCGGCCATGCGGCCGACGCCGCGCTCGGCTATTTCCTCAACCCGCTGCTCACCGTCGCCCTCGGCGTCCTCGTCCTCGGTGAGCGACTGCGCCCGATGCAGTGGTGGGCGCTCGGCGTGGGAGCTGCGGCCGCGGCATACCTCACCGTCGTCGGCGGGCAGGTGCCGGTCGTCGCGCTCACCCTCGCCTGCTCGTTCGCGGTCTACGGGCTGGTGAAGAAGCGGGTCGGTGCGAGCCTGGCCGCGCTGCCCGGGCTCACCGTGGAGACCGCCGTGCTCGCGCCGTTCGCCGCCGCCGCGCTCGTCGTGCTGGCCGCGAGGGGCGAGACGACGTATGCCGTGGACGCGCCCTGGCATCCGATCCTGCTGCTGCTCACCGGCCCGGTGACCGTCGTGCCGCTGGTGATGTTCGCGGCGGCGGCTCGCCGGGTGCCGCTCGTGACGATCGGGCTGCTGCAGTTCGTGGCGCCGGTGATGCAGCTGCTCAGCGCGCTGGTCCTCGGGGAGCGCCCGGCGGCGGCGCGGTGGGTCGGCTTCGCGGTGGTCTGGGTGGCCCTGGCCTTGCTCACCGTCGACTCGCTGCGGCATCGGGCCGGGCCCGGACCGGAGCCGGCCGAGCCGGTCTGATGGTCCGCTCGGCGTGGGATGGTCCGCTCGGCGTGGGGTGGTCCGCTCGGCGTGGGATGGTCCGCTCGGCGTGGGAGGGATCAGGGGCCGAGGACGCGGTCGAGGTAGGCGTTGGCGAAGAGCCGCTCGGGATCGAGCTGGTCGCGGACGGCGAGCACGTCGGCGAACCGCGGATAGGCCTCCGCGGCCCAGGCCGCGTCACGCTCGTGCAGCTTGCCCCAGTGCGGCCGCCCCTCGTGCGCGAGCGCGATCTGCTCCATCGCCGCGAAGTAGCGCCGGTGGTCCACCCGGTGGAACTGGTGCACGGCGACGTAGCAGCTCTCCCGCTCATAGGCGGTGGAGAGCAACACGTCGTCGGCCGCGGCGAAGCGCACCTCGACGGGGAAGCTCACCTGCTCGCCGCTGCGCTCGATCCAGGCGCGCAGCTCGCCGAGCACGCTGGCCAGCGCCGCGCGGGGGAAGGCCCACTCGGCCTCCGCGAAGCGGACCCGACGCGGTGTGATGAGCACCCGGTGCGAGACGTCGACGTACGCCCTGGCCGAGAGGGTCTGCGCCGCAACAGAGTTGATCGTCGAGGTGAGCGAGGGCCGCCAGGCGGCGAGGCGGTTGGTGCCCTCGAAGACCCGGTTGGCGAGCAGGTCGTCGTCGAGCCAGGCTCGCCATCGCGGCAATGGCTGAGCCGGAGCTGACGGGGGCAGCCGGTCGTGGTGCTTGGTGAGCACCCGGTCGGTGTGCGGGAACCAGAAGAACTCGACGTGGTCGGTGCCGTCGACCTGCTCGTCGATCGACTCGAGCACCGCACCGAGCCGGTCCGGCCGCTCGCGGGCGCGCAGCAGGAAGGCCGGCACGGCCCGCAGGGTCACCTCGGTGACCACCCCGAAGGCACCGAGCCCGAGCCGCAGCGCCTGGTATGCCGCCCCGTCCCCCGGCCCCACCTCGCGCACCTCCCCCGCGGCCGTGACGACCTGCACGCCGAGCACGCCGCCGGTGAGCCCGGTGAACCGAGCCCCGGTGCCATGCGTGCCGGTGGCCAGCGCACCGCTGATCGTCTGGCGGTCGATGTCGCCGAGGTTCGGCAGGGCCAGGCCGCGCTCGTCGAGCAGCCGGTTGAGCTCGTGCAGCCGGGTGCCGGCCCGCACCCGCACCGCGCAGCTGCCGTCCGGCTGCACCGGCCCCTGCCCGACGATCCCGCTGAGCCGGTCCATCCGCAGGTGCACGCCGTCGGTCAGCGCCGCCCCGGTGAACGAGTGACCGGCGCCGAATGCCTTGACCCGCAAGCCGTCCCGGCGAGCCACGTCGATCGCGGCGACGACATCAGGCACACCTGCGGGCATCACCTCGCGCGCCGGAGTGCACTGTGCCGTGCCCGCCCAGTTGTGCCACGCCATCGAGATCCCTCCCGGTCTCGCCCCCGCCCCGGCCGGTCAGCCGAAGCACTGCCCCTCGCCACGATAGGTGGGCACCGTGTCCACGACGCGCTCGCCACGCACCAGGTGCACCCGATCGAAGCGCTCCAGCACCTCGCCGGACTTCGCCGGCCGCAGCCACACGAGGTCGCCGACCCGCAGGCCGTCGGCGGCCGCCCCTTGCAGCGGCGTCTGCACCTCGCCGCCGCCCTCACTGCGCCGCAACCGCAGTCGGTATGCCGCGTGCGGCCTCGGCAGGCGCGACCACCCGGGTGGTCCGCTCGCGGCATACCCGCCGGAGGAGAGCGTGACCACGCCCGGGCCGGGCCGCCGGCTCACCGGCACCCCCAGCAGCAGCGCCGGCCGCAGGCCCGCGAGCGCGTCGTAGCCGTCGAAGACGGCCGGCGCGAGCAGCCCGGAGCCCGCGGCCAGCTCGGTCAGCGCCGGGTCACGACCGGTGACGTGCAGCGAGCCGCTGCCGCCACCGTTGACGAGCTCGAGGTCGGCGACCGCGCGCACGGCCTCGACGAGGGCGGTGCGCCGACCGCGCAGCTGCTCGTCGCTGCGCGCCTTGACCTGGCGGACCAGCGGCGAGGTGTCAGGGAGCCCGGCGATCTGCGCGTCGTAGACCATCAGCCCCACGACGGCGTGCCCGTCGGCCTGGGCAGCCCGCACCACCGCGAGCACGTCGGCGACGGTGCGCAACGGCGAGCGCAGCACCCCCAGCCGACGGCCACCGATGGCCAACGCGGCGTCGACGTCGACCGACAGCCGCAGCCGCGCGCCCGGGACGACCCGACGCAGCCGGTCGAGGTGCTCGACCGAGTCGACGGTCAGCACGATCACCTCGGCCAGCCCCGGGTCTCCTGCGATCTCGCGAATCGATTCCCGGTCCGCACTCGGATAGGCGACGACCAGGTCGCGGTGCCCCGACCGGGCCAGCCAGACCGCCTCGGCGGCGGCATAGGTCAGCACCCCCCGCCAGCCGGGACGCGCGCGGACCTGCTCGACCAGCGCCCGCACCCGCAGCGACTTGCTGACCACCCGGATCGGCACGCCGCCAGCGTTCCGCTCGAGCAGCCGCGCGTTGTCCTCGAGGGCATCGAGGTCGACGACCGCGAGCGGCCCGTCGAGGTCGGCAGCCGCACGGGACAACCGCGGCAGCTGCTCACCAGCTCCCGACGACGCCTCCATGTCGGCGCGCTCGGGCGATCAGCCGACCCGGTCGACGACGGCGCCGGCCAGCGCGTCGAGAGCCTCGCGGGCGGCGGTCGGCGGCAGCTCGGCGAGATGGGCTCGCGCCTCGTCGGCAACGGCGCGCGTCTGCGCCCGGGCCTGCTCGATCGCCGGATGGGCGCGCAGCAGAGCGAGCGTCTCGGCGTGCGCAGCCTCGTCCTCCCGAGCGCCGCAGAGCAGCTCGACCAAGCGCGCATCGGCAGGGTCGATGGAGCGGCGGGCGAGCAGCACGGCGAGCGTGTCGACGCCCTCGCGCAGGTCGGTGCCGGGCGTCTTGCCGCTCTCGTCGCCGTCGGAGGTGATGTCGATGAGGTCGTCGGCGAGCTGGAAGGCGACCCCGAGCCGCTCGCCGTAGTCGCGCAGCACCGCGACCTGCTCGGCCGAGCCGCCGCCGAACATCGCGCCGTAGCGCGCCGCCGTCGCGACCAGGACCCCGGTCTTGTCGGCGAGCACCCGAAGGTAGTAGTCGACCGGGTCCTGGCCGGGCGGGCAGGGACGGGTGTCGCGGATCTGCCCCGAGCACAGCCGCACGAAGGTCTGCGCCTGGATGAGCACCGCCTCGGCGCCCAGCCCGGCGACGATCTCGGAGGCGGTGCCGAAGAGCAGGTCACCGACGAGGATCGCCACCGTGTTGTCGTATGCCGCGTTGGCGCTCGGGACGCCCCGCCGCACCGTGGCGTCATCCATGACGTCGTCGTGGTAGAGCGAGGCGAGGTGGGTCAGCTCGACGCCGGCAGCGGCCGCGACGACCTGCTCGTTGACCGCCCCGCAGGCCTCCGCTGCGAGCAGGGTGAGCAGCGGCCGGAACCGCTTGCCACCCGCCGCGAGCAGGTGGCCGGAGGCCTCCGCGACGAAGGGGTCGTCGTGGTCGACCCGCCGCTCGAGCAGCGCGTTGACCTCGGCGAGCCCCGCCTCGAGCCGCTCGGCGAGAGCACCGGTGACACCGGGCATCGCGAGCAGTGAGGGGGTCGGCATGAGGCGGCTTCGCTGGTCAGCGGATGAAGGAGGCGGCCTGGGTGGCCAGCTCGAGCAGCCCCGAGGGCGCCACGCCGAGGAGCAGGGTCATCACGGTGCCGACGCCGACGGTCACGAAGGTCATCGCCGACGGGTCGACGACCCGCACCTGCTCACCGGTCGAGTCGGTGAAGTACATGAGCACGATGATCCGGACGTAGACGAAGACCGTGATCGCGCTGCACAACAGACCGAGCACGACGAGCGCCGCCATCCCCGGGGTGCCCGCCTCGAGGGCCGGCTTGAAGACCGCGAACTTCGCGGTGAAGCCGGAGGTCAGCGGGATGCCGGCGAAGGCGAGCAGCAGGAAGGAGAAGATCCCCGCCGCCCAGGGGTGCCGACGGCCCAGACCCGCCCACTGGGACAGGTGGGAGGCTTCCGAGCCGCCCTCGCGCACCAGCCCGACGATGGCGAAGGCGGCGATCGTCGTCAGCCCGTAGGCGAGCAGGTAGAAGAGGGTGCCGGACAGGCCGGACCGGGACAGCGCGAGCACCCCGACGAGGATGAAGCCGGCATGCGCGATGGAGGAGTAGGCCAGCAGCCGCTTGACGTCGGTCTGGGTGACCGACAGCACGGCGCCGACGACCATGGTGAGCGCCGCGATGACGAGCAGCGCCGGCCGCCACTCCCATTGCGCCCGGTCGATGCCGACATAGGTGAGCCGGAGGATGGCGCCGAAGGCAGCCGCCTTGGTCGCCGCGGCCATGAAGCCGGTGACCGGGGTCGGGGCGCCCTGGTAGACGTCCGGGGTCCACATATGGAAGGGCGCCGCACCGACCTTGAAGAGCAGGCCGACGAGCACGAGCAGCACACCCGGGACGAGCAGGCCGTCGAGGTCGGAGCCGCGCGTGGCGATCGCCGCCGCGAGGTCGGAGAGATAGACCGAGCCGGCGAAGCCGTAGAGCAGGGCGACGCCGAAGAGGAAGAAGGCCGAGGAGAAGGCGCCCAGCAGGAAGTACTTGAGCGAGGCCTCCTGGGACAGCAGCCGCCGGCGCCGGGCCAGTCCGCACATGATGTAGAGCGGCAGCGAGAGCACCTCGAGCGCGACGAACATCGTCAGCAGGTCG
>DAOTIG010000156.1:0-7270 GCA_035448065.1 Dermatophilaceae bacterium | reverse complement strand
CGGCAAGAGCCAGACCACCCGCTACCTGGCCCGGCTGCTGCGCGAGCAGGGGCTGAAGGTCGTCGCGATCCGTCACCCGATGCCCTACGGAGACCTGGCCAGCCAGATCTGCCAGCGCTTCGCCGACTATCCGGATCTCGATGTCGCCGCGTGCACGATCGAGGAGCGCGAAGAGTACGAGCCGCACATCGACGCCGGGGTCATCGTCTATGCCGGGGTCGACTACGAGCGGATCCTGCGCGCGGCCGAGCAGGAGGCCGACGTCATCATCTGGGACGGCGGCAACAACGACCTGCCCTTCCTCGTGCCCGACCTGCACATCTGCCTCGTCGACCCGCTGCGCCCCGGAGACGAGCGCCGCTACCACCCCGGCGAGGCCAACGTCCGGATGGCCGACCTGGTCATCGTCAACAAGTGCGACGCCGCCCGGCCGGAGGACATCGACCTCGTCGAGGCATCGGTGCGCGAGATGAACGCCGACGTCGAGATCCAGCGCTGTGACAGCCCGGTCACCGTGGACGACCCGAGCGCAGTGAAGGGCCGCCCGGTCATCGTCGTCGAGGACGGGCCGACGCTCACCCACGGCTCGATGACCTTCGGCGCCGGGGTGGTCGGGGCCAGTCAGGCCGGGGCGCTCACCATCGTCGACCCGAGCGACCACGCGGTCGGCAGCATCGCCACGACGTATGCCGCGTATCCGAACGCGCGTGGCGTGCTGCCGGCGATGGGCTACTCGGCAGCCCAGGTGCGCGACCTCGCGGAGACCATCGAGGCCACGCCCGGTGAGGTCGTCGTCAGCGGCACCCCGGTCGACCTGACCCGCGTGCTCACGGTGAGCAAGCCGATCGTCCGGGCCCGCTACGAGCTGCGTGAGCGCGAGCCGGGCCGGCTGGCCGCCGCACTGACCCGAGCATTGGAGGGCACCCGATGAGCCGCAAACGACCCGAGGTGATCGTCGTGCTCGAGGGCCGCGTGCCCCCGGGCTGCCGCCGCCAGCTCGAGGACTTCCTGCGCGAGGCCCGCGGCTACTACGAGCAGCCCGGCGGCATCCGGGTGCGCCTGCTCTGGGACCTCGACGATCCCGACCGCTTCCGTGAGGTCATCGAGTATGCCGAGCGGGTCGACTACGAGCGCGACGACGACCGGGTCGCGGGCGACCCGGTGATGCGCGGCTACCTCGAGCGCTGGCACGCCCTGCTCGCCGAGCCGCCCCGGGTGCGGCGCTGGGGCGAGGCCGACCTGCGCGACCCGGCCGCGCCCGGGGTGACCGCGCTCGCCGACCTCGGCCGACGCTCGCCGAGCCGCCAGCCGGCTGCGTCGATCACCTGGCGGGCCTTCCGCTAGGTCTGCCTCGCCAAGCGGACCACCGCACGCCGACCGGACCACCGCACGCCGAGCGGACCACCACCAGGGCCGCAGGTGGCCCGTCTGCGGCATCCGGTCGAGCCCTAGGCTTGCGGACATGGATCTGCGCAACCGGCACTTCGTCAAGGAGATCGACTTCACCCCCGAGGAATGGATGGGATTGGTCGACCTGACCGGCGAGCTCAAGGCTGCGCGGCGAGAGGGGCGCGAGCAGCGCCTGCTCGACGGCCGGACCATCGCGCTGATCTTCGAGAAGACCTCCACCCGCACCCGCTGCGCCTTCGAGGTCGCGGCATACCACCTCGGCGCGCAGTTGACGTATCTCGACCCGCACGGCAGCCAGCTGGGCCACAAGGAGTCGATCAAGGACACCGCGCGAGTGCTCGGCCGGCTCTACGACGGGATCGAGTTCCGCGGCACCTATCACGCCGACTGTGAGACGCTGGCCGAGCACGCGGGCGTGCCGGTCTACAACGGCCTCACCGACCTGTGGCACCCCACCCAGTCGCTGTGCGACATCGTCACGATGACCGAGCACACGAGCAAGCCGGCCGACGCGATCTCCTACGCCTTCGTCGGCGATGCCCGATACAACATGGGCAACTCGCTGCTCGTCGCCGGCGCGATGAGCGGCATGGACGTGCGGATCGTCGCACCGCGCATGCTCTGGCCGATGCCCGACGTCATCGCGCACGCCGAGCGGATCGCCGCCACGACCGGCGCCCGCGTCACGATCACCGAGGACCTCGATGCCGGCGTCGATGGCGTCGACTTCGTGCACACCGACGTCTGGGTGTCGATGGGCGAGTCCGAGCAGGTGTGGGGCGAGCGGATCGGCTTGCTCTCGCCCTACCAGGTGACGACCGACGTGCTGCGCTCGACCGGCAACCCGGACGTCCGCTTCATGCACTGCCTCCCGTCCTTCCACGACCTCAACACCGCTGTGGGGCAGCGGATCTTCAAGGACTTCGGGATCACCGAGATGGAGGTCACCGACGAGGTCTTCGAGTCGGCCGCCTCGATCGTCTTCGACCAGAGCGAGAACCGGATGCACACCGTCAAGGCGGTGCTCGCGGCGACCTTGGGCGGGGCTGGCGGGGCCGGGTGAGCCATCCGATCCGCGAGACCCTGGCAGCCCTCAACGAGGCTGGCGTCCGCTATGTCGTCGTCGGTGGCGTGGCAGTGGTGTTGCGGGGCCATCCGCGGATGACCGTCGATCTCGATCTCGTGCTCGACCTCGCCGGCTACAACGCACGTCTCGCAGTAGACACTCTGCTTGCTATCGGACTGCAGGCTCGGCTGCCGGTCGATCCTGCCGACTTCGCCAATCCGACCGTTCGACAGGGGTGGGTGGAGGGCCGACACTTGGTGGCCTTCACCATGGTCGATCCGGCGGACTCGACCAGGGAGGTGGACCTCTTCGCCGATCCACCGATTCCCTTCGCCGACCTCGACGCTCGCGCTGACTGGCTGAACTTGGGGGACGTCGCGGTGCGGGTGGCGTCGATCGAGGACCTGGTGACGATGTAGCGGATCGCGGCCCGGCCGCAAGATCTGGCCGATGTCGACGCCTTGACGCGTATCCTCGAGAGCGATGGCTGACCGAGCCGAGGACTGGAGTGGCACGAGCGACGGCTCGGCCGCCGTCGCCGCGCGTGCGGCGATGACTCCCGCGCAGCGGCTGACCTGGCTTGAGGGGGCGCTTGAGCTGGCGCGCGCCAGTGGGGCCCTGGACCGGCGTCGACGACAGGCGGATGCCGCCGCCTGCCGCGAGTGGGCAGCCGGACCGGCGGCAGCAGCGCCCGGACGCTGAATGCCGCATACCACGGTTGGTGAGTAAGTCCGGATCCATCCCTCCCTCGTCCGGCACCGCCTACCCGGTCGGCCATGCCAGGCTCTCCGGTATGCCGCGTCGCCCGCCTGCCGTCCGCGCGCCCGGCGAGCGCGCGCCCAGCGAGCCGCCGCTGCTCGTCGTCGCGGCTGCGGTGCTCGACGACCTCGCCGGCCCGACCCGGCTGCTCGCGGCCCGGCGTCGGGCGCCGGCCGCCCTCGCCGGCGGCTGGGAGCTGCCCGGCGGCAAGGTCGAGCCGGGGGAGCAGCCGACGGCCGCGCTGGTCCGCGAGCTCGCCGAGGAGCTCGCCGTCGACATCGAGCTGGGCGCCCAGCTCAGCGGACCCGACGCCCACGGCGGGTGGCCCATCGACCTGCCCGGCCGAGCCGGCTCCCTGCTCGTGTGGACCGCGGTGGTGAGCGGCGGCGGCATACCGACGGCCGGTGCCGACCATGACGCGCTGCGCTGGCTGACCCGCACCGAGCTGACCGATGTGGCCTGGCTGCCCGCCGACCACGCCCCCGTGGCACTCGTCGGGCGGCTGCTGCACGACCCAGGGGTGGTCGGCGGCACCGTCGCAGGCTGAGAGACTGTCCCTCATGCCCATGCAGCACCGCACCGACATCCGCAACGTCGCCATCGTCGCCCACGTCGACCACGGCAAGACCACCCTCGTCGACAAGATGCTGCTGCAAGGCGGAGCGTTCACCGCACACCAGGCCGAGAGCGGACACATTGCCGAGCGGGTCATGGACTCCGGTGACCTCGAGCGCGAGAAGGGCATCACGATCCTCGCCAAGAACACCGCGATCCACTACAACGGCCCCTCGGCCGTCGCCGCCGGCCACCCCGACGGCGTGACGATCAACATCATCGACACCCCCGGGCACGCCGACTTCGGCGGTGAGGTCGAGCGCGGCCTGTCCATGGTCGACGGCGTCGTCCTGCTCGTCGACGCCTCCGAGGGCCCGCTGCCGCAGACCCGCTTCGTGCTGCGCAAGGCGCTCAACGCCAAGCTCCCCGTCGTCCTCGCCATCAACAAGGTCGACCGCCCCGACGCCCGGATCGCCGAGGTCGTCGACGAGGTCTACGAGCTGTTCATGGACCTGATGGAGGACGGCGGCAACGCCGAGCACGTTCTCGACTTCCCGATCGTCTACGCCTCGGCCAAGGCGGGCCGCGCGTCGCTGACCCGCCCGGCGGACGGCGAGCTGCCCGACAGCGAGGACCTCGAGCCGCTGTTCGCGACGATCCTGTCGACGATTCCGGCGCCGCAGTATGACGACGGCTTGCCGCTGCAGGCCCACGTCACCAACCTCGACGCCTCCAACTTCCTCGGCCGGCTTGCGCTGTTGCGGGTCCACAACGGGCGGATCAGCAAGGGGCAGCAGGTCGCCTGGTGCCGTCATGACGGCTCGGTCCAGAAGGTCAAGATCACCGAACTGCTCATGACCGAGGCGCTCGAACGCAAGCCGGTCGACTCCGCCGGCCCGGGCGACATCATCGCCATCGCGGGCATTCCCGAGATCATGATCGGCGACACGCTCACCGACCCCGACGACCCGCGGCCGCTGCCGTTGATCACCGTCGACGAGCCGGCCATCTCCATGCTCATCGGCACCAACACCTCGCCGATGGCCGGCCGGGTTCGCGGCGCCAAGGTCACCGCCCGGCTCGTCAAGGACCGGCTCGACCGCGAACTCGTCGGCAATGTGTCACTTCGGGTGCTCCCGACCGAGCGGCCGGACGCCTGGGAGGTCCAGGGCCGTGGCGAACTGGCGCTGGCGATCCTCGTCGAGCAGATGCGCCGCGAGGGCTATGAGTTGACCGTGGGCAAGCCGCAGGTCGTCACCCGCGAGGTCGACGGCAAGGTGCACGAGCCCGTCGAACAGCTGACCATCGACGCTCCCGAGGAGTTCCTCGGCACGATCACCCAGGTGCTGGCTCAGCGCAAGGGCCGGATGACGCAGATGACCAACCACGGCACCGGCTGGGTGCGGATGGAATTCCTCGTCCCCTCCCGCGGCCTGATCGGGTTCCGCACCGAATTCCTCACCGAGACAAGGGGAACCGGCATCGCCCACCACGTCTTCCACGGCTACGAGCCGTGGGCCGGCGCAATCGTCACCCGCTTGACCGGCTCCCTGGTGGCCGACCGCTCGGGTGTCGCCACGTCATACGCCATGTTCAACCTGCAGGAGCGCGGGACGCTCCTGGTGGAGCCGACCACCGAGGTCTACGAGGGCATGATCGTCGGCGAGAACTCCCGCGCCGACGACATGGACGTCAACATCACCAAGGAGAAGAAGCTCACCAACGTGCGCTCCTCGACCGCCGAGGTGCTCGAGCGGCTCGTCCCCCCGCGCCGGCTCTCGCTCGAGCAGTGCCTCGAGTTCTGCCGCGAGGACGAGTGTGTCGAGGTCACTCCCGAGGCGGTGCGGCTGCGCAAGGTCGTCCTCGACCAGGTCGAGCGGGGCCGGGCCGCCTCCCGGGCTCGCAACGCGGCCAAGTCAGAGGCGTGACCGAGCCGGTCGACCCGGTCGCGCCCGAGTCGCGCAGCGCGCGGCACCAGGCGCGGCCCGTCCGCCGCCGTCGCCCCATCCTCCGGTATGCCGCGGCGCTCGCCGTGGTGTCGCTCGTCGCTGGCGTCGTCGCGATGCTCAGCCGCGACCCGATCGACGAGCGGGCGAGCGCGACGGCATCGAGCCCGGCTGTCCCGGGCGCGGGCGGCACCCTGCACCTGCTCAGCGAGCGCTCGGTGGCGCGCTGGGACCCGCAGCGCCTCTACGGCGGGGTCGAGTCAGCGCTGGCGGTCCGGCTCTTCACCCGCACCCTCACCGGCTACCTGCCGCCGGCCAAGGGCGTGTCGCAGCTGGCAACCGATCTGCGGCCCGACCTGGCCACCGACCTCGGCAGCAGCACCGACCACCGGACCTGGCGCTTCACCATCCGCCCGGACGTCCGCTGGGAGGACGACCGCCCGGTCACCTGCGAGGACGTGCGCTACGGCATCTCGCGGGCCTTCGCCCGCGACCAGGTCACCGGCGGCGCTCCCTATCCGATCCTGCTCATCGACATCCCGCTCGCCAAGAGCGCCCAGGGCGCCGACATCCCCGGCTATGCCGGCCCCTACGACAAGACCGGGCAGTCCTTCTTCGACGACGCGGTCGGGTGCTCCGGCGCGACGCTGACCATCCGGCTCAAGGTCGCCGTGCCCGACTTCCCGCACGTCGTGGCCCTGCCGGTCTTCGCTCCGGCGCGCGCCGATCGCGATCGCGGCGGTGCGGGCACCTTCGACGTCCTGTCCTGCGGCCCCTACCGGCTCCAGTCGCCGTGGCAGCCGGGCACCGGCGGCACCTTCGTGCGCAACCCCCACTGGGATCGGTCGACCGACCTGCTGCGCCGGGCTCTGCCCGATGAGATCGAGGTGCGCGAGTCGCTCCCGGTCGGCCAGCTCGTCGGCCGGATCGCCGACCAGGCCGAGGACAACACGACGATCGCCATCTCGGAGCTGCCCGTCTCGATCTACGGTCAGCTCAGTGCCGACGAGGCGCTCCGCTCTCGAGTGACCACTCCCTCGTCGGGCAACATCGACTTCCTCGCGCCCAGCTTCAAGCGGCCCCCCATGTCCAATCCGGCTGTGCGCCAAGCATTCTCGATGGCCACGGATCGCACCGCGTATGCCGCGGCAGCGGACTCCGCGTTGTTGCGCCCGACCTTCTCCGTGCTGGCCCCCATCGTTCCGGGGCATGCCGAGGTCAGCCCCTTCGGCACCCCGCCCAGCGGCGACCCGGCCGCTGCCGCAGGGGTCCTCGCGGCGGCGGGCATCGCGACCCCGGTCCCCGTGCGGGTCGTCTACCGCAGCTCGCCCGCTGCCGACGCCGGGTATGCCGCGCTCAAGGTGGGGTGGGAGCGGGCCGGCTTCCAGGTGCAGCTCGAGCCGGTGACCGACGACTACTACGCGACGGTGAGCTCGAGCCAGTCCGCCGGCGCGTACGACGTCTTCCGCTCGGCCTGGTTCGCCGACTATCCGTCGGCCTCCGTCGTGCTGCCCACGCTCTTCGACGGGCGGAT
>DAOTIG010000155.1:0-7402 GCA_035448065.1 Dermatophilaceae bacterium | reverse complement strand
GCGCTTCATCATGACCGAGCGCAACGGCATCTACATCATCGACCTGCAGCAGTCGCTGACCTACATCAACACCGCCTACGACTTCGTCAAGGAGACCGTCGCCCACGGCGGCACCATCCTCTTCGTCGGCACCAAGAAGCAGGCCCAGGAGCCGGTCGCCGAGCAGGCCACCCGGGTCGGGATGCCCTACGTCAACCACCGCTGGCTCGGTGGCATGCTCACCAACTTCTCGACGATCGCCAAGCGGCTGCAGCGCCTCAAGGAGCTCGAGGACATCGACTTCGACGACGTGGCCGGCTCCGGTCACACGAAGAAGGAGCTGCTCATCCTCAAGCGCGAGAAGGACAAGCTCGAGAAGACCCTCGGCGGCATCCGCTCGATGACCAAGGTGCCCAGCGCGATCTGGGTCGTCGACACCAAGAAGGAGCACCTCGCGGTCGACGAGGCCCGCAAGCTCGGCCTGCCGGTCATCGCGATCCTCGACACCAACTGCGACCCGGACGAGGTCGACTACAAGATCCCGGGCAACGACGACGCGATCCGCTCGGTCACCCTGCTCACCCGGGTCATCGCCGACGCGGTCGCCGACGGGCTGATGTCCCGCTCGCAGGGCCGCAGCGGCAGCGACGAGGGCGTGGCCGCCGACGAGCCGTTGGCCGAGTGGGAGCGCGAGCTCTACGCCGAGGCCGAGGCCGCCGCTGCTGCCCCCGAGGCTGCTGAGGCGCCCGCCGCCGAGGCTCCCGCGCCCGAGGCCGAGGCCGAGGGGCCCGCCGAGGCCGCCGACGCGCAGCCGTCGGACGCCGCCCCGAGCGACGGCGACGAGCAGGCCTGAGCGCGGCAGACCCGCCAGACACCCGAGAACACGAGAACGAGAGAGTAGAGATGGCGAACTTCACCGCCGCTGACATCAAGGCGCTGCGCGAGCAGACCGCAGCCGGCATGCTCGACGTCAAGAAGGCGCTCGAGGAGGCCGACGGCGACATGGCCAAGGCGGCCGAGATCCTGCGGGTCAAGGGCCTCAAGGGCGTGACCAAGCGCGAGGGTCGGTCGGCCTCCAACGGGCTGGTCGCGGCCCAGGCCGAGGGCGGCGTGGGCACCCTCGTCGAGGTCAACTGCGAGACCGACTTCGTCGCCAAGGGCGAGCGGTTCATCGCGCTGGCCGACCAGGTGCTCGCGCAGGCCGTGGCCATCGAGGCCGCCGACGCGCCGACCCTGCTGGCCAGCACGCTGCCCGACGGGCGCACCGTCCAGCAGCTGCTCGATGAGGGCAACGCGACGATCGGCGAGAAGATCGAGGTCCGTCGGGTGGCCCGGCTCACCGGTCCCACCGTGTCGGCCTACCTGCACCGCACGAGCAAGGACCTGCCCCCGCAGATCGGCGTGCTCGTCGCGAGCAGCGACGCCGGGCTCGGCCACGACGTCGCGATGCACGTCGCGGCGTTCAGCCCGACCGCGCTGAGCCGCGAGGAGGTGCCGGCCGAGACCGTCGACAACGAGCGCCGACTCGCCGAGGCCACCGCGCGCGAGGAGGGCAAGCCCGAGGCCGCCCTGCCGAAGATCATCGAGGGCCGGGTCAACGGCTTCTTCAAGGACAACGTGCTGCTCGAGCAGTCGTTCTTCGCCAAGGACGCCAAGAAGTCGGTCGGCCAGTACGCCAAGGAGGCCGGCCACGAGGTCACCGGCTTCCGCCGCTTCCGGGTCGGCGCCTGACCTACCGGCACCCGCCGCATCCGGTATGCCGCCCGCTCACCTCGAGCGGGCGGCATACCGCTGTCTGGCGGGGCCGACCAGCAGCATCGGGCTGTGCGATGATCGAGCGACCGCCCGACCCACCCCACCAGGAGACTGTCCGTGGCTGACCCTGCCCCCGACCCGAGCACCGACCGTCCGGACCCGAGCGCCTCGGGTGAGCGGCCGGCATACCGTCGAGTGCTGTTGAAGCTCTCGGGCGAGGTCTTCGGCGGCGGCCACCTCGGAGTCGACCCCGCCGTCGTGCGCGGGATCGCCGCGCAGATCGCCGACGCCGTCGATGCCGGGGTCCAGGTCGCCTGCGTCATCGGCGGTGGCAACTTCTTCCGCGGTGCCGAGCTGCAGCGCCAGGGCATGGACCGCTCCCGCGCCGACTACATGGGCATGCTCGGCACCGTCATGAACTGCCTTGCCCTGCAAGACTTCCTCGAGCAGCTTGGGGTGCCGACCCGGGTGCAGACGGCGATCACCATGGGCCAGGTCGCCGAGCCCTACATCCCGCTGCGGGCGATGCGCCACCTCGACAAGGGCCGGGTCGTCATCTTCGGCGCCGGCGCCGGCATGCCCTTCTTCTCCACCGACACGGTGAGCGCGCAGCGCGCTCTGGAGACCCGCTGCGACCGGCTGCTCATCGCCAAGAGCGGCGTCGACGGCATCTACACCGCCGACCCCAAGAAGGACCCCACGGCGACCAAGATCGACGCGCTGACCTTCGACGACGCGCTGGCCCGAGGGCTGCGCATCCTCGATGCCGCCGCCTTCGCGCTCTGCCAGGAGAACAAGCTGTCGATGCTCGTCTTCGGCATGGAGGGCGAGGGCAACATCACCCGAGCCCTGTTGGGTGAGAGGATCGGCACACTGGTCACCGCTGAGCGTGCCGAGCCGACCGAGCCGCCGACCACGTCCGACACGAAGGAGCAGCCGACCCGATGATCGACGAGACCCTCTTCGAGGCCGAGGAGAAGATGGAGAAGGCCGTCGAGGTCGCCAAGGAGGACTTCGCGGGCATCCGCACCGGCCGGGCCAACCCGGGCATGTTCAACAAGCTGCTCGTCGACTACTACGGCGCACCGACGCCGCTGCAGCAGCTCGCGTCGTTCACGACGCCCGAGGCGCGGACCATCCTCATCAAGCCCTTCGACGCCAAGGCCATGCACAACATCGAGAAGGCGATCCGCGACTCCGACCTCGGGGTCAACCCGAGCAACGACGGCGTCGTCATCCGGTGCAACCTGCCCGCCCTCACCGAGGAGCGGCGCAAGGACTACATCAAGATGGCCCACCACAAGGCCGAGGAGGCCCGGGTCTCGATCCGCAACATCCGGCGCAAGGCCAAGACCGACATCGACCACGCGATCAAGGACGGCGAGGTCGGCGAGGACGAGGGCGTGCGCGGCGAGAAGGAGCTCGAGCAGCTCACCAAGAAGTACGTCGAGACGGTCGACCAGCTGCTCAAGGGCAAGGAGGCCGAGCTGCTCGAGGTCTGACCTCGAGCCGCCCGGAGCCCGCCACCACCGATGAGCACCGACCCGCTCAGCGTCTTCGAGGAGCCGCGCCCGGCGCCGCCCGGCGACGACACCACGGCCGACACGGCGCACGTGCATGCCCCGGTGACGGGCATCGACGGGTCGGTCAAGGTGTCCCGGGCCGGGCGCAACCTCCCCGCAGCCATCGGGGTCGGCCTGCTGCTCGGCGCGCTCATCGTGCTCAGCCTGTTCTGGCGCAAGGAGCTCTTCCTCGGCCTGGCCACCGTGTCGGTGGCGGTCGGGGCGTGGGAGCTCACCCAGGCGATGCGGCGCTCCGGAGTGCGAGTGCCGGTGCCGCCGGCTCTCATCGGCTGCGTCGCGATGATGGTCGGCGCCTATGTCGGCGGCACCGAGACCCTCGCGGTGATCTTCGCGCTCGCCTGCGTGCTCACCCTCATGTGGCGCGGCTCGGCCGGCGTCGACGGACGCGCGGCCGCGGACGTCACCGGTGGCTTCCTTGTCGCGGCATACCCCTCGCTCCTTGCCGGCTTCGCGATGCTCCTGCTCGCCGCACCCGATGGTGCGTGGCGGGTCTTCACCTTCCTCGCGGTGACGGTCGCCAGCGATGTCGGTGGGTATGCCGTGGGCGTGCTTGCCGGTCGCCACCCCATGGCCCCGACGGTCTCGCCGAAGAAGTCGTGGGAGGGCTTTGCCGGGTCGGTGCTCGGGAGCATGATCGTCGGCGCGCTGTGCCTCACCCTCACGCCGCTGCACGGCCCGGCCGTCGTCGGGGCCGTCCTCGGCGCCGTCGTCGCCGCGGCGGCCACCCTCGGCGACCTCGCCGAGTCGAGCATCAAGCGCGACCTCGGCATCAAGGACATGTCGGACATCCTGCCGGGGCATGGCGGGCTGATGGACCGGCTCGACTCGCTGCTCGTCACGGCCCCGACGACCTGGGCCGTCCTCACCTTGCTGCTGCCGCCCGCCGGATGAGCGCCAGCCGACCGCGTCCGGGACAGCTGACCTTCGAGGCGCCCCGCCGGGGCATCCCACCGACCCATCTGGCCGACCTCACCCCGGCCGAGCGCAAGGAGGCCGTGAGCGCTGCGGGGCACGCGGCATACCGGGCCAGGCAGCTGTCCACCCACTACTTCGAGCGCCTCGTCACCGACCCGGCCCAGATGACCGACCTGCCCGCCGGCCAGCGCGACGAGCTCGCCGCGGCTTTCCTGCCGCCGCTGCTCAGCCCGGTGCGTCACCTCGTCGCGGACGAGGGCCGCACGGTGAAGTCGGTGTGGCGGCTGCACGACGGCGCCCTCGTCGAGTCGGTCCTCATGCGCTATCCCGACCGGGTGACGATGTGCATCTCCAGCCAGGCCGGGTGCGGCATGAACTGCCCCTTCTGCGCGACCGGCCAGGCCGGGCTCACCCGCAACCTGTCGACCGCCGAGATCGTCGAGCAGGTCGTCGCCGGCGCTCGGATGCTCTGGCATGGCGAGCTGCCCGGCGGTGACGCGGCCGAGGCGAGCAGCCCGCTGCGGGTCTCCAACGTCGTCTTCATGGGGATGGGCGAGGCGCTGGCGAACTACCGCCGGGCGATCGGCGCGATCCGCCGGATGGTCGACCCCACACCCGATGGTCTCGGCATGTCCGCACGCGGGCTCACCATGTCGACCGTCGGGCTCGTCCCGGGCATCGATCGCCTTGCCGGAGAGGGCATTCCGGTCACCCTCGCGCTGTCGCTGCACGCCCCCGACGACGAGCTGCGTGACGAGCTGGTCCCGATCAACACCCGGTGGAAGGTCGGCGAGGCGCTCGACGCGGCATACCGCTATTTCGAGGCGACCCACCGGCGGGTCTCGATCGAGTACGCGCTGATCCGGGACGTCAACGACCAGGCGTGGCGGGCCGACCTGCTCGGCGAGCTGCTCGCTAGGCGCGGCAGCGGCTGGGTGCACGTCAACCCGATCCCGCTCAACCCCACGCCGGGCTCGCGCTGGACCGCCTCGCGGCCCGGTGTGCAGCAGCAGTTCGTCGAGCGACTGCGGGCCCACGGCATCCCGACGACCGTCCGCGACACCCGCGGCCGCGACATCGACGGCGCCTGCGGCCAGCTCGCCGCCACGGTCTGACGACGCCGCCCGGGGGCGCGCACTAGATTTCGTATGCCGCGTGGCCGGCCACGCGGCATACCGACAAGGAGCGAAGCGTGCGTGCGTTGACCAAGACCACCGCCGGCCCCGGCCTGGAGCTCATCGACGTCCCGGAGCCCGAGTGCGGGCCGACCGACGTCAAGATCCGGGTGCTGCGGGCCGGACTGTGCGGCACCGACCTGCACCTGCACGACTGGGACGACTGGGCCGCGTCGACAGTGCACGCGCCGATGGTCATCGGTCACGAGTTCTACGGTGAGGTCGTCCAGGTCGGGGAGGACGTACCCGGCGACACCGGACTGCGGCCCGGTGTGCGGGTGTCGGGGGAGGGGCACATCGTCTGCGGGCACTGCCGCAACTGCAAGGCCGGCCGTCGGCACGTCTGCATCAACACGATCGGCGTTGGGGTCAACCGCGACGGAGCCTTCGCGGACTACGTCGTCATCCCCGCGAGCAACGCCTGGATCCAACCGGATTCGATCGATCCCGACCTGGGCGCGATCTTCGACCCGCTCGGCAACGCGACCCACACGGCGCTGCAATGGCCGCTCGTCGGCGAGGACGTGCTCATCACCGGCGCCGGGCCGATCGGGGTCATGGCGGCGGCCATCGCGCGGCATTCCGGCGCGAAGAACGTCGTCGTCACCGACATCTCCGACGTGCGGCTCGAGCTGGCCCGGCAGGCCGGCGCCGACCTCGTCGTCAACGTCGGGCGGACCCGGATCAAGGACGCCCAGCGTGAGCTCGGCATGCGCGAGGGCTTCGACATCGGTCTGGAGATGTCCGGCGCGCCGTCGGCGGTCGAGGAGATGCTCGCCAACCTCAACCACGGCGCCAAGGTCGCGATGCTCGGCCTGCCCAAGGACCCCTACCCGATCGACTGGGGCCGGGTGATCACGCACATGATCACCCTCAAGGGCATCTACGGCCGGGAGATGTTCGAGACCTGGTACCTCATGTCCTCGATGCTCGCGACGAGCGAGCCGTTCAAGGCCGCGGTCAGCTCGGTCATCACGCATCGGTATGCCGCCGAGCAGTGGGCCGACGCGTTCGCCGCCGCGAAGTCCGGGCAGTGCGGCAAGGTCGTCATGGACTGGAGCTGAGCGCCGGTAGCCGGGGCGGCGCGGGGAGTCCCGGGCGCTGGCTGGGAGCTGACCTCGACCGCTGGCCAGGTGCCTCGCTCAGCCGGATATCGACGGATCAGCAGGTTGCAACGTGCTGGGGGAGCACCAACTGGCTGGCTCAGCCGGATATCGACGGATCAGCAGGTTGCAACGTGCTGGGGGAGCAACAACCGGCTGGCCCAGCCGGAAATCGACGATCAGCCAGATATCGACCAGCCAGCCGGATATCGACCAGCCAGCCGATATCGACGGATCAGCGGGAAGTCGACGAGGCAGCCATCCAGCGCACGCGCGACTAGTCGGGTCGGGTGGTTCGGGCCGCTCGCACGGACTAGTCCCATGGCGTATGCCGCGGTTCCACCGACCTGGCCGCCTACAGTGTCCCCGTGACGGTGACGGGGGATACCGACCTGCAGGCGACGCGAGACGCGATCGCCGAATCGGCCGTGCGGGTCGTCGCGGCGGCTGGGATGGCCGGCCTCACCCACGCTGCGGTCGATGCCGACGCCAGCCTGACGCCCGGCATCACTGCCGGTCTCTACGAGACGCCTGCCGACCTCGTCGGGGTCGTCGTCGATCGGCTGATCGCCCTCGACGGCGCCCTCTGGACCGCGTCGGGCGACCTCACGCCCGACAGCCCGGCTCAGTTCGCCGAGCGAATGGCGCGCTGGGTCGAGCTCGCGCTGACCACCCAAGCGGTGGCCTGCCGGGCGCGGATCCATCTCTTCCTCGCTTCCGGAGCCCGGGCCGCCGTCGGGCACCACGCGATCCTCGAGGTCGCCGCCGTCGTGCTCGACGTGTTGAAGGTGCCCGAGCCCGCCCGGCGGGCCCGCCTCGTCGTCGACCTCGTCTCGGGGGCCGTGATGCACCACATCTCGGTGCGGGCCGACGAGCCCTTCGACGCCGACGC
>DAOTIG010000154.1:0-7410 GCA_035448065.1 Dermatophilaceae bacterium | reverse complement strand
CGCCCCAGGAGCTGGCCAGCCTGGTCCGCCGGTCCGCCGAGGTCGGCACCATCGAGCCCGCCACCGCGCTGCGGCTGACTCGGTCGCTCGACTTCGCCGACCGCACCGCGGCCGACGTCATGACCCCACGGGTGCGGGCCCAGGCGATCGAGCGCACCGCCAGTGCCGAGGACGTCGTGCAGCTGGCGCGGCATACCGGCCACTCGCGCTTCCCCGTCATCGGCGAGGACTGGGACGACGTCGACGGCATCGTCCACGTCAAGGCGGCGGTCGCCGTGCCGCACGAGCGCCGCGCCGACGTGCCCGTCTCGGCCCTCATGGTGCGCCACGCAGTCGTGCCCGACACGATGCGTCTCGACGCGCTATTGCGTGAGCTGCGCGCGGCCGGGCTGCAGATCGCGGTCGTCCTCGACGAGCACGGCGGCACGAGCGGCCTGGTCACTCTCGAGGACGTCGTCGAGGAGATCGTCGGCGAGGTCTCCGACGAGCACGATCGGCAACGCCTGGACGGGCGCCGGATGCGTGACGGGTCGTGGTCGCTGCCGGGCATGTGGCGTCCCGACGAGGTGCGGGCCCGGCTCGGCGCGCCGGTGCCCGACGGCGCGGCATACGAGACCCTCGGTGGCTTCGTGATGGCCGCCCTCGGCCGGATCCCGGCCGTCGGAGACCGGGTCGAGCTGCCCGGCTGGGAGCTCGTCGTCACCCGCATGGAGGGCCGTCGAGTCGCGCGAGTGACCGCCGTGCCGACGCTCGCGGCCCCCGAGCCGGCTGCCGACGACGAGGGGGTGTCGCCATGAGTCACGCTGCGGCACTGTGGATCTCGCTGTTCCTGCTGTTCGCCAACGCGTTCTTTGTCGGCGCCGAGTTCGCTGCGATGGCGGCCCGCCGGTCCAGTCTCGAGCCGTTGGCCGCCGCCGGCAGTCAGCGGGCGGCGATCTGCCTGCAGGCCCTCGAGCAGATGGGATCGATGCTCGCCACCGCGCAGCTCGGCATCACCGTGTGCTCGGTCGGGCTCGGCGCGCTCGCCGAGGCGGCGCTGCACGAGATCCTCCACCCGTATGCCGCGCTGCTGCCCATCGCGCCGATCTGGGTCGACGCCGTCTCCCTGGCCGGTGCGCTGCTCGTCGTCGTCTATCTGCACGTCGTCGTCGGCGAGATGATCCCGAAGAACCTCGCGATCGCCGGGCCGGATCGCTGGGCGCTCGTCCTCGTGCCGCCGCTGCTCATCGTCTCGCGCGTGCTGCGGCCTGTCGTGCGGGTCATGGAGTGGGTTGCCAAGGGCCTAGTGCGGCACCTGTTCCGGATCGAGCCCAAGGACGAGATCGCCTCGGCCTTCACCCCCGACGAGGTCGCCCACATCGTCGCCGAGAGCCACCGCGAGGGGCTGCTCGAGGAGGAGCGGCAGGGCCTGGTGCGCTCGGCGCTGGAGTTCAGCGACAAGCTGGCCGCCGACGTCGCCGTGCCGCTGGCTCGCCTCGTGCCGGTGCAGCGGTCGGTGACGCCGGCCGAGGTCGAGCGGCTCGTCGCCAAGACCGGCTTCTCGCGCTATCCGATGGTCGAGGGCGACCAGATCGTCGGCTATGTCCACCTCAAGGACGTGCTCTACGCCGACGACGCCCGGCACGCACAGCCGATGCAGCGCAAGCGAATTCGCCAGTTGGCGACGGTGCGGGCTGCTGACGAGGTCGAGGATGTGCTCGCCACGATGCAGCGCACCGGAAGCCATCTCGCGCGGGTCGTCGACGACGCCGGGGTGGTCACCGGCGTGGTCTTCCTCGAGGACGTCATCGAGGAGCTCGTCGGCGAGGTCAACGACGCCACCCGGCGCTGACGCTGCCGATTGGAGTCCTCAGAGCTTGGCCATCGCCTCGCCGTAGATCCGGCCTATGTCCTCCGGCGTCGCCGCGACGTAGGCCGCGCCCTTGCTGGCCTGGGCGATCCGGGCGAGGACCGCACGGTCGGCGTTCGCACCGTAGGCGATGGTGACGACCCGGATTTCCCGCTCGGGCGTCGCCGCGATGCGGGTCAGCAGGGCATCGAGGGTGGGGCCGCCGGTGGCCTCGTTGCGCCCGTCGGTGAGCACGACGATCGCGCTCGCCTCGCCGGGCTGGTGACGAGCCGCCATCGCCTGGTATGCCGCGTCGATCGAGGCGTAGAGCCCCGTGTTCGCGGTGCTCGCCTGAGGACGCCGACCGCTGCGACGAGGGCCTGCCGCCGGGAGGTCCCGCCGACCGGATCGCTCATCGGCCCGACCGGCACCACCTCCGTCCAGTCCGGGCCGCTTCCGGTGCCACCGGCGAAGGTCCACAGACCGACCTGGTCGCGGTCGGTGAAGACGGTCATCGCGGCGGTGGCCGCGGTCTTGGCGGCCGCGAGCTTGGTGCGCGTGGAGCCGGCGACCTTCTCGTTCATCGAGCCGGAGACGTCGACGAGGTTGAGCACCGAGGCGCGCTTGCGCAGCTGGGCCCAGCTGTCGGCGACCGTCGCGGCCACCTCCGGCGTGGGCGCCGCGAGCGTGGCGGTGGGCGGGCGCGGGTCGATCCCGGTCGCCGTGTCGAGCCCGCTCGCCGAGCCGTCCGCACCGCGCAGGTATGCCGCGGCGAACGCCCGCCGGCCGGCGTCGCCGGTGAGGGTGGCGAGGAAGCCGGCGGCGGCGGTCCGCTTGGCGGCGTCGACCCACGGAGCCTGCAGCACGGCATACCGGATGTCCGAGGTGAAGCTGCCCTCCGACGGCGCGAGCGCCACGAGCGGCACCTTCGGCGTGGCCCGCTGGCCGGTGGGGGAGTCCTCGGACAGCCCGGCGTTGTAGGCCGCGACGAGGCTCTCCTCGGTGACCAGGGCGGAGAGATAGCTCAGCGCCTCGCCGGCCTGGTCGGCCTGGGCCCAGCCGGCGAGCAGGGCGGCGGTGCTGTCGCCGTAGCGGACGACCGACTGCTCGACGCCGGCGACGTAGTGCCGGGTGCGGGCGTCGGCGATGTCGGCGCGAGTCAGCCCGGAGGTGCGCCGGACGGCGGCGTAGTAGGCCGCGAGGGTGCCGTCGAGACCGGCACCGGACAGAGTGGGGTTGCTCTTGCCGAGCCGGAAGGCACCCCACTCGGGATGACCGGCCGAGGCCCAGCCGGCCGGGTCGGTGGCGAGCCCGAACAGTCGCGACCAGGACACCGGGGTGCCCGGCCAGCCCAGTGCCTCGGCCATCGGCTTGGGCATCGCGACGACGGTCGGGGTGCTCGCCAGTCGCGGCGTGCTCGCGGCGGGCGGCACGAGGGTGCTGCGCTGGGCGGCGGCGAGCCGTTGCTCGAGCAGGCCGAGCCACAGGTCGTCGCTGGGCACCCAGACGTCCGGGCGGGGGCCGGCGGTGTCGGGCCAGCCGGCCACCAGCGCCTCGACGGTCTGGCCGGCGCTGAGCTGGCTGACCTGGACGAGGACGCAGCGGCCTTGCTCGTCGACCGCGGTGGTCGAGTGCTGGGCGGCGAGCGCGGTGAGCGTGGGTGCCGTCTCGGGTGGGGCGGCGACGACGAGGGTCGTCGAGCCGCCCGGGCAGGAGCGGGCGGAGCTGTCGGTCGCGGGGCCGGTCGGCGCGGCGGTGAGCGGCCCGGCGGGGGCGCCGCTCGGTGCGGTGGTGGCGTTGGCCGGCTTGGTGCGCAGCATCCAGGCGATGCCGGTGCCGGCGAGCAGCACGACGAGGGTGGCCAACCCGGCGGCGACCCGGCGCCGTCGATCACCGGCCCGATGCATTCCCTCGTAGACGCCCCTGCGACGTCCCTTGTAGAGGGGCGCGGGCACCCCCTTGCTGCCCGGCCCGCGGTCCTGCGCGGACACCCGTGCTCCTTCGCGCCCGGCGTCGCAGCGCCGGGTCTGACCTCAGCGTGGGCGCGGTCTGCCCACTCCCGCAGCAGGGTAGGGCGGGGGACACACCGGGCGGATCGGGCGAGTGGACGTCGGCACCCCCGCCTAACGAAGGGTGCCCCCGGCAGGATTCGAACCTGCGCTCCCGCCTCCGGAGGGCGGTGCTCTATCCCCTGAGCTACGGGGGCCGGCGACCTGACCGACCCAAGGCGACTGTCCACGATGTGGACGGCCGGATGGGGCCGGGCCGAATGTCGCGCCCGGAGGAGGGTATCAGCCTAGGCTGCCCGACATGGAACCGGCGGCGGGGGCTCCGGCCGATACCCGTGGCTTGGTGCTCGTCTGCGACGACACCGAGTCGATCCGCAGGCTGCTCCGGATCAACCTCGAGCTCGACGGCTTCGAGGTCATCGAGTCGCCCGAGGGCGAGCATGTCGTGGCCGAGCTGGACCGCCTGCTCGCGAGCGACCGACTGCCCCATGTCGTCATCCTCGACGCCGAGATGTACCCCCGCGACGGCTGGTGGGCGCTGGCGCGGATCCGCTCGCTGCCCGCCTACGACGGGCTGCCCATCATCATGGCGACCGCCGAGCCGGCCTGCGAGGACCGGGCTCGGATGCGGGCGGCCGGCCTGGACGCCTGCGTGCGCAAGCCCTTCGATCCAGACCTGGTGATGTCGCTCGTCGACGGCTTCCGGCGCGAGGGCCGCGAGCACGTCCCGACGCTGTGACGCCGGGGCAGCTCGCCGCTCGCGCGGCCGCGCTCGCCGAGACCCTGGCCGGCCCGGCCGCAGTCGCAGGCGGGATTGCCCCGGTGGAGCGCACTGCCGATGCGCCGTGGGAGTGGGCGACCGCCCAGGCGCTCCGCTCGCGGGTCGATCCGTCCGCGCTTGCCGCCTGCCTTGCCACCGAGCCCGGCGTCGCGACCGCCCAGGCCCGGCCGGATGGGCTGGTCGCGGTGCGACTCAGCGCTGCCGCACTCGTCGCCGCCCTCGCCGCCACCCCATCGGGTATGCCGCGTGCCCCGGTCCGCGCGCCGGCTCCGGGCGCCGACGGGGTGCGCTTCGAGGCCGCCAGGCGGGCCGCCGGCGCCCCGGCCCTGGCGGCCGGGGTGAGCGCGCGACGCACCCTGGACAACCCGGTCTTCGCGGTCCAGCTCGCCCACGCGCGCGCCGCCGCCCGCAGCGCCGCCCCACCGAGCGCCGCCGCAGAGAGCGCCGCCACAGAGAGCGCCGCCACCGAGCTCGAGAACCTCGATCCCGCCGCGGCCCGCCTGGCCACCGAGCTGCTCGATGCCCCCCGCCGCCTCGCCGAGCCGCAGACCCGACCGGCGGAGGCCGCGGCCGCCCTCGGCGCGGTGGCCGCGGCATACCACCTGTGGGAGGCGAGTCGCAGCGGCGGCGACCCGCGCACCCACGGCCCGGTCGACGGGCTGCTCGACCGGGTGACCGCGGGTGTCTTGGAGCGTGGAACAGCGCTGCTGGGGGTGTCGGCGCCCGCGAGGATATGAGCCATGCGCGCCCATGAAGCCGGAGCCCTGCACGCCGACGGCTATGGAGCGGCCCCGCAGTGGCTGCCCTATCCCGACGACGTCATGGCGCTGCTGCCGCAGCTGTGGTCCGACGGCGTCCGGCGCGACGACACTGGCTCGCTCAGCGTCGACGGCGTGCCGGTCACCGACATCGCGCGCGAGTTCGGCACCCCTGCCTACGTCCTCGACGAGGAGGACTTCCGGCGCCGGGCGCGGGCCTACCGCGACGAGTTCACCGAGCCCTTCGCCCGCGACCTCGCCGGCGCCGACGTCTACTACGCCGGCAAGGCGTTCCTGTGCTCGGCGGTGGCCCGCTGGGTGCACGAGGAGGGGCTGGGGCTGGACGTCTGCTCCCACGGCGAGCTCGCGGTCGCCATCCGGGTCGGCTTCCCGGCGGCGCGAATCGGCATGCACGGCAACAACAAGAGCGTCGCCGAGATCGGCGAGGGGCTGCGCTACGGCGTCGGTCGGATCGTCCTGGACTCCTTCGACGAGATCGAGCGGGTGGCTGCGATCGCCGCCGAGCTCGACGTCGTCGCGCCGGTGATGATCCGGGTGACGGTCGGCGTCGAGGCGCACACCCACGAGTTCATCGCGACCGCCCACGAGGACCAGAAGTTCGGCTTCAGCCTCGCCGGCGGCCAGGCCGAGGCGGCCGTCGCCGCCGTCCTCGGGCACGACCGGCTCGAGCTGCTCGGCCTGCACAGCCACATCGGCAGCCAGATCTTCGACGTCGGCGGCTTCGAGGTGTCGGCGCGGCGGCTGGTCGAGCTGCACGTGCGGGTCGCGACGGAGCACGGGCACGTCATGCCCGAGCTCGACCTCGGCGGCGGCTACGGCATCTCCTACACCAGCCAGCACAGCCCGATGACCGCGGCCCAGCTCGGCGAGCAGCTCGCCGGCGTCGTGCGCCGCGAGCTCAAGCCGCTGCACGACGCGCTGCCGGATGCCGCGCCGCCGCGGATCTCGATCGAGCCGGGCCGCTCGATCGTCGGCCCGACGACCTTCACGCTCTACCAGGTCGGCACGGTCAAGGACGTCCAGGTCACCGACCGCAGCCGCCGGCTCTACGTCTCGGTCGACGGGGGGATGAGCGACAACGTCCGCACCGCCCTCTACGACGCCGACTACTCGTGCACGCTCGCCAACCGGGCCAGCGACGCCCCGCCGCGGGTGGCGCGGGTGGTCGGCAAGCACTGCGAGAGCGGCGACATCGTCGTCATGGACGAGTACCTGCCCGCCGACGTGCGCCCCGGCGACCTCATCGCGGTCCCGGGCACCGGCGCCTACTGCCGGGCCCTGTCCAGCCAGTACAACCACACGCCCCGGCCCCCGGTGCTCGCCGTGCGGGACGGCCGGGCCCGGGTCATCGTGCGGCGGGAGACGATCGAGGACCTCATTGGCCTCGACGTCGACTGACGCGAGAGGATGCTCCTCGTGCCTTCCCCTGAACCGGTCGCCCCGCTGCGCGTCGCGCTGCTCGGCTGCGGCGTCGTCGGCTCCTCGGTCGCCCGGCTGATCGTCGAGCACGCCGACGACCTCGCCGCCCGGGTCGGCCGCCCGCTCGAGCTCGCCGGCATCGGCGTGCGACGCGCCGGCCGCGACCGAGCGGCCGCCGGCGTCGACCCCGCGCTGTTCACCACCGACTCGGCCGAGCTGGTCACCCGGGCCGACATCGTCGTCGAGGTCATCGGGGGCATCGAGCCGGCCCGCACGCTCATCCTGCGCGCGATGGAGCACGGCGCGTCGGTGGTCACCGCCAACAAGGCGCTGCTCGCCGAGGACGGCCCCACCCTGTATGCCGCGGCCGCGGCGCACGGGGTGGACCTCTACTTCGAGGCCGCGGTCGCGGGCGGCATACCGCTGCTGCGACCGCTGCGCGAGTCGCTGGCCGGTGACTCGGTGCGCAAGGTCATCGGCATCGTCAACGGCACGACGAACTACGTCCTGGACAAGATGGACTCCACCGGCTCGGGCTTCGCCGACGCGGTGAGCCAGGCGCAGGCGCTCGGCTATGCCGAGGCCGACCCCACA
>DAOTIG010000153.1:0-7438 GCA_035448065.1 Dermatophilaceae bacterium | reverse complement strand
GCGACGTGCAGAAGCAGGACGTGCTGCTGTTCATCGACAACATCTTCCGGTTCACCCAGGCCGGCTCCGAGGTCTCGACGCTGCTCGGCCGGATGCCCTCCGCGGTGGGCTACCAGCCGACCCTCGCCGACGAGATGGGCGTGCTGCAGGAGCGGATCACCTCGACCCGTGGACACTCGATCACCTCGCTGCAGGCGATCTACGTGCCGGCCGACGACTACACCGACCCGGCCCCGGCGACGACCTTCGCGCACCTCGATGCGACGACCGAGCTGTCCCGTGAGATCGCCTCGCTCGGCATCTACCCGGCCGTCGACCCGCTGACCTCGACCAGCCGGATCCTGGACCGTCGGTACATCTCCGAGGACCACTACTCGACGGCCGTTCGGGTCAAGCAGATCCTGCAGCGCAACAAGGAGCTGCAGGACATCATCGCCATCCTCGGTGTCGACGAGCTCTCCGAGGAGGACAAGATCCTCGTCAACCGGGCCCGCCGGCTGCAGCGCTTCCTGTCCCAGAACACCTACGTCGCGGAGCGCTTCACCGGCATCCCCGGCTCGACGGTGTCGCTGCCGGACTGCATCGAGGCCTTCACGAAGATCTGCGACGGCGACTACGACCACGTCGGCGAGCAGGCCTTCTTCATGTGCGGTGGCCTCGACGACGTCGAGCGCCAGTGGGCGGAGATCCAGAAGAACCTCTAAGGGAGCATGCGCGCATGGGCGGCGCGGCACCGACTCGAGTCGTCGGTGCTCGCCGCCCTGCTCGTGCTGCTGGGTGTCGCCATCGCGGCCGGTGGTCTGCGCGACGCGACGACGCTGCCGCGACGCGCGGTCGGTGAGCACGTCGACCTCGGCTCGTGGCAGGTCGTCGTCACCGGGGCGACGATCGAGGGCGGCCGGCGCTGGGTGCTCGCGACCGTGACGAGCACCGCGCCGACGTCGCGTCCGGTCGCCGACTTCCGGGGCCTGTCCTCGGGTGCCGGTGAGATCCTGACGGTGATCCCGACCGACCCGAGCGTGGCCTGGTTCGCCCCGGGGCTCGCCGTCCCGGTGCGGGCCGAGCTCGGGCCAGCCGGCCCGGGCGGCTCGACGCCGGAGGCGTCGACCGTCGTCGGGCTGCGCCGCGAAGCCGACTCCTCCGGGCCTCTGGACCTGGCTCGCGCCGTCGACGCGGGACGGGTGGTGGGCGAGGTCGCCCTGCCGGTGGCGTCGTGAGCCGGCCCAGGCTGCGGGTCGCCGACCCCCGCGGGTGGGCGGCTCTCGGCGCCTGCCTCACCCTCGCCGCGGCCCTCACCATCGTCGACGCTCAGGTGGCCAAGGCCACCGCCGACCGCGAGGTCCGGGCCCGCGTCGGTCAGGTCGTGCCGGTGCGCGGGTATGCCGCGCGGCTGGACGCGATCACGCTCGCCCGGGAGGTCGTGGTCACCGGTGCAGCAGGCAGCCAGGTGCTGCGGACGACCGGTCCGGACGCCGTCTTCGTCGTCTCGACCTGGAGCGCAGCCGGCGCGACCGGGCCGGTCGAGCTGTGGCCGGTGACCCTGGTCGCCGCTGACGGGCGCAGCTTCGCCGGGCGGGCCGTGGGGCGGGAGCCCCGGCTGCTGCAGCCGGGTGAGCGCTGGACCTGGGCGAGCCTCGTCGAGCTGCCGGTCGACGGCGTCGCCGGCGCACGGCTGCGACTGGCCGCCCCGGAGTGGGTGGTCCCGCTCTACGACCACGTCGTGCTCGTCGACGTCGGCGACCCGCCGGCCGACGGACCGGTCGAGCGGCTCGAGGTCGTCGCCGACCGGGTCACCCTCGGCGGCCTGCCGTGAGGCATCGAGCCGGGCCGGCAGTCCGGCGTCGCGAGGGGCTGCGCTGGTGGGTCGGCGCGGGGCTGGCGCTCGCGTCCGGGCTGACCGCCGCCTACTGGGAGGCGGTCGTGCCACGACCGGGGGCCGCCGCGCGGGTGGTGGCCGTCGTCCCAGCTGACCGGCCGGCCGACCTCGGCCCGGTTCAGGCGAGGGTCCGGTCGGTGCACGTGCTGGTGGATCACGCCGACCCATTCGCGGTCGTGGTCGCCGGAGCGGTGCAGGTCGAGGTGGTGCTCGAGCTGACCGCCGCCCCCGGCGCGACGGCCGGGGGTGCCCAGCCCTTTCCGTGCGCGATCCGGCTGACCGCGGGGGAGCGCGTCTGGCTGGCCACCGGAGCATCGGCGAGCGGAGCGTCGGCCGGCTGTGCCCCAGGCACCGGCCGGCTGGTCGGCACGGTCCAGCTGCCGCCCGACGTCGCCGCGGGTGAGCTGGCCGTCGAGCTGGCCCGGGTCGACCAGGACCCGAGGCTGGTCCGGTTCACCGGCTGGCGGGTCCGGCCTGCCTGACCGCGCTCAGTCCACCCGCTGCAGCCGCACCGACACGGCCTCCTCGGGCACGAGCGAGAGACAGCGGTCGAAGGCCGCGCCGTAGATCGCGACGAGCAGCGGGGCCACGACCGTGCCTATCGCGAGGTCGACGAAGGGCTGGGTCTGGGCCCACCGATCCGGGTCGACCGGGCCGACGAGCACCCTGGCCAGCGAGCCGAGCAGACCGCCCACGGCGCTCACCGCGGTGACGAGCACGAGATAGGCCCCGAGCAGTCGCGGCCCCGCGCGCAGCAGCATCCGCAGCGAGGTGAGCACCGGCAGGTACTTGGTGCGCAGGTCACCCGTCGCTGACTTCACCAGCCGCCCGGTCAGCGGCAGGGTGCCGTCGGGACGCAAGCGGGCGGCATACCGGGCCACCGCGGGCAGCGCCATGAGGTCGCGCAGCCGCAGGTCGCGCCAGCCGAAGACGTTGGCGGTGAGCGCGAGCCACAGCAGCGGCAGCAGCACCCCGACGTTTCCGGCCGGCACGAGCACCTCGACGATCCAGCGGCCGGCAGCCCGCACGACCTCGGGCAGGTCGATGTCGAGGATCCGCGGCAGCAGCCCGGTGAGCCAGTGCCAGGCGTCGGCGAGCCAGTGGGCGAGCACCCGGTCGCCGAGCCAGTCGCGCAACCGGCGCAGCAGCACGAGGGCGACGACGAAGAAGAGGTAGACGTAGAGCCCCTCGAGGTAGACCGAGCCGAAGGCCAGGCCCAGTGAGCCACCGGTGTGACCCGACCGGCCGGCCCGCCGGCGCGCCCGCCGGCGGGCCGCGGCATACCAGAGGACGAGCGCGCGGGTGAGGTAGGTCGCGGCGGCCAGCATGACGAAGAAGCCGACATCGGTGAGGTCGAAGGACCACGCGCTCCGCGCCGTCGTGCCGTAGTTCTTTGCGTTGAGCACCAACAGGTTTCGCAGCTCCGCCTCGACCAGCCCCCACACCGAGGCGATGGCGAGGAAGGGGCCGATGGTGACCGAGAGGGTCTGCAGGCCGGTCCGCCACGCCGCGACGTCGGCGGGCACGACCGGGTCGACGGCGGGGTTGGCCGGCGGCTCGGGAGGAGGCGGATCCGCCGGCGGGGTCGCCCGGTATGCCGCGACGCGCGCCCGGAAGTGGGCGAGGCCGGGGCCGAGGGCGTGGATCATGAAGATGGTGCCGCTCGCGGTCGCGACCAGGGCCATCGCGAAGAAGAGGTTGGCGGTGACCTTCGCGTTCGCGCCGAAGCCGGCCGCGGTCTGCAGGAAGACCCGGTGCAGCGCCACCCCGCACCAGTGGAAGAGCAGCAGCCGTGGCAGGAAGCGCCACCACAGCCGGCCCGCGTCGGCGGCCAGGCCGACGAGCTCCCCCCAGGTGCGCACCCGCCCGAGAGTAGCGTCGGGCCATGTCGCGCAGCCGACGAGCACTGGACGCTCATCAGCCGCGAGAGCGGCCTGCCGACCATGCTCATCCTGCAGCCTCGCAACCACCACGACCTCGGCGACCTGCCGGAGCCGCGGGCCGCCGAGCTCGGACGGCTGCTCGGCCGGCTTGCGGCGGCGGTCGAGTCGCTGCCCTCGGTGGGGCGGGCGCACGTCGCCAAGTTCGGTGACGGGGCGCGCACCTGCACGTCTTCGTCATCGGCCGGCCGGCCCGGGCCGGGCAGCTGCGGGGCAGCCCCTGCTCGACGGGGAGGAGGTGCTGCCGCGCGTCCCGCAGCAGGTCGCCGACGTCAATGCACAGGGGATGGCCGAGCGGCTCGCCCGAGTCTGTGGCGGCTCGGTCCACGAGCCCGGCGATCAGCCCTGAACGACCGATCCCGTCCCGCCTCGCGTCGGCTACCGTGCTGGTATGCCGCGCCCGCTCCGGACCCGCCGTCCTCGCCGCACTAGCCGGGTGGCCGTCGGCGCGGTGCTTGCCGCGTGCTGCGCGTCGGTCCTGTCCGGCTGCGTCTTCCTCACCGCCGGCGGGGGCCCAGGCACCCCCACCGCGGCGCCCGTGGCGCCCACGAGCCGAACGACCTCGGCGGCGACCCGCACCTCGAGCACTCCGGCGCCGACGACGACCAGCGCACCCCCGACGATGTCGACCGCGGCCACGTCCGCGCCGCGCGCGACCGGGCAGATCTCCAACTTGCCGCCGACCGCGCCCCCGGATCCGATCACCCCGGCCCCGATCGCCGGTGGCGTGTCGGTGACCAAGGCGGCATACGTCATCACCGTGCCCGGCACCTGGACCCCGGAGCCGTCCGAGACGGACAGCCAGAAGAGCTATCGCGCGAGCTTCAGCACCCGGGTGGCCCGCGCCGACCATGCCGTCCTGATGATCGCCTCGAAGTCGACGGGCAACAAGCAGTCCACCGTCGATGCCGCGATGCAGGACATCCACGACACGGACTGCACCGACCCGATCTGGCTGCCCGACCTCTCGCTGCAGGGCGAGCGGATCCGTGGGCTGCAGTGCACGAGCGACGACGGCGGCTCGACCGTCGACTATGCGTGGGTGCACCAGGGCCGCTACTACGCCCTCCTCTACCAGTCCTCGTCACCCGACCCCGACCTCGCCGTGCTCCGGCAGATCCTCGGCGCGATCACCTATCGCTGACCCGCTGACCCGGTCGGCTACAGCCCTGGGGACTGGCTAGACTCGGATCGTCACGACGAACCGGAGGTCCACCGTGGGTCAACTGCAGGTCGAGCTGGTCGCCGCCGACCGCCGCGTCTGGACGGGCGAGGCCTCGATGGTCCGCTGCCGCACCGCATCTGGCGAGCTCGGCATCCTGCCCGGACACACCCCGCTGCTCGGCGTGCTGACGACGGGCGAGGTCACCATCCGCTCGATCGACGGCCCGGACGAGCTGGCCACCATCGACGGCGGCTTCCTCTCGGTCGACCACGACCGCGTCGTCATCGTCGCCGACACGGTCGACGTCCACTCCCAGCGCTGACCCCACCGTGGGCGACCTCCTCTTCACCCTGGAAGTCGCCGTCGCGCTCGCGGTCGCGCTGCTGCTGACCTATCTGCTCACCATCGCCACCCGACGCCGGGCCATCGCCCGGGGCGGCCTGCTCACGGCCGCCGTGCTCAGCGTGCCGAGCCACTCCGCCGGCCGGTGGCGCACCGGCTTCGTCCGCTTCGGCGACGGGCATCTCGAGTGGTTCACTCTCGGTGGCGTGACCCTGCGCCCGCGCGCCTCGTGGCCCCGCCGCCTGCTCGAGCTCGGCAGCCCGGTGCCCAGCGACGGGACCGAGGGCCTGCGGGTCGAGGAGCCGGTCCTCGTCGTCCCGTGCCGGGTCGGGGCGGAGGAGTTCCGGCTGGGGCTCGGTCAGGCGGCCTACACCGCCCTGCGCTCGTGGGTCGAGGCGGCGCCGCCGGAGTCGGTCTCGGCGGTGAACTAGCCCCGCTTCGAGCCCTTGGTCGGCGCCTCGACGCGGCCGCCGCCGGGCTGCCACAGCACGTCACCGGTCGGCAGGTTCGCGACCCGGGCGAGCACGAAGAGCAGGTCGGAGAGCCGGTTGAGGTAGGTCGCGGTGAGCGGGTTGACGCCGCCTTCGCCCCGCCTGTCGGCGGGCTGGTCGCCGTAGGCGTGCAGCGCCGCCCAGGTCGTCCGCTCGGCCCGCCGCACGACGGTCGTCGCGACGTGCAGGTATGCCGCGCCCGCGCTGCCGCCGGGCAGGATGAACGAGCGCAGCGGCTCGAGCTCAGCGAGGTAGCGGTCGCAGTCGGCCTCGAGGTCCTCGATCCACGGCTGCTGCACGCGCAGTGGCGGGTAGTCGTAGTGCTGCTGCAGCGGCATACAGAGATCAGCACCGACGTCGAAGAGCTCGTTCTGCACCCGCAGCAGGGTGGCGCGGACGTCCTCGCGCAGCCCGCCGGCGGCGATGGCCACCCCGAGGCAGGCGTTGGCCTCGTTGGCATCGGCGTAGGCCGCGAGTCGCGGGTCGGTCTTGGCCGTGCGGCTGAAGTCGCCGAGCGCGGTCGTGCCGTCGTCGCCGGTGCGGGTGTAGATGCGCGTGAGGTTGACCATGCCGACAGCGTAGGCGGTCGGCCCGGAGACGTAGGCTGACCCGGTGCGTGAGCGTTTCCGGGTCGTCGGCGGCGGTCGACTGGTGGGTGAGGTGGCCGTCGGCGGGGCGAAGAACAGCGCGCTCAAGCTGATGGCCGTGGCGCTGCTGGCACCGGGCCGCACCCGGCTGACGAACGTGCCGGCGATTCGCGACGTCGAGATCATGGCCGAGCTGTTGCGCCGGCTCGGGGTGGTGGTCGAGCACGACGCGCCCGGCGGCGTGGTCGAGATCGACGTGCCTGAGGTCATCGGCCATCGGGCCGACTACGAGCTGGTGCGAGCGCTGCGGGCGTCGATCTCGGTGCTCGGGCCGCTCGTCGCGCGCTGTGGGCAGGCCGATGTCGCCGTGCCTGGAGGCGATGCGATCGGCTCGCGCGGGCTGGACCTGCATGCCGCCGGCCTCGAGGCGCTCGGGGCGCAGGTGCGCGTCGAGCGGGGCTATCTGCTCGCCGAGGCGACCGGCGGGCTGCACGGGGCGGCGGTCTCACTCGACTTCCCGAGCGTCGGGGCCACCGAGAACATCCTCACGGCGGCGGTCCTCGCGCGCGGGGTCACCGTGCTGGACAACGCGGCGCGGGAGCCGGAGATCGTCGACATCGCCGACCTCCTCACGGCGATGGGCGCGCGGATCAGCGGGGCCGGAAGCTCGCGGATCGAGATCGAGGGGGTCTCCGAGCTGCGCCCGGCGACGCACGCGGTCGTGCCCGACCGGATCGCCGCCGGCACCTGGGCGTATGCCGCGGCCACCACCCGCGGCGATGTCGAGATCGTCGGTGGGGTGGCCGACCACCTGCGGCTGCCGCTGGACCTGCTCGTCGACGGCGGCACCGACGTCTGCCTGACCGAGCGGGGTTTCCGGGTCGTCGGTGATCCGGCGCGGCGGCCGCGGTCGATCACCGTGGCGACGCTGCCCTATCCGGGCTTCCCGACCGACCTGCAGCCCTTCGCGCTCGTCTACGACGCGGTCGCCGAGGGGAGCGCGATGGTCACCGAGAACCTCTTCGAGGCCCGCTTCC
>DAOTIG010000152.1:0-7470 GCA_035448065.1 Dermatophilaceae bacterium | reverse complement strand
TGCTCCTCGATCCGCAGGTCAACGCCAACGCCCTGACCTGGGCCGCAGACATGAACAAGGCCCGAACCTCGACCAACGTTTCCGTTGGCAAGGGTTCGAGCCTTGTGCGTGGGGTGGAGCTGAGGGGATTCGAACCCCTGGCCTTCTCATTGCGAACGAGACGCGCTACCAACTGCGCCACAGCCCCTTGATGCGACGGACACTCTAACACCTCGGCAGAAGCGCCTGCGCACTCGCCAGCATTAACGGCATACCCGGCTTGCGTTATTGGCCGGCAGTCCGGCACACTGCTGCGCGAGGGGAGTACTTCCCAGACCCGACCCGGTCAGTACGAGAGCCCGATGGCTCTCTCGGGAGGGGCCGCGCGGCATACCGGGCGGTGAAGGAGACCTCAGGATCGTCACCGACCCTGAGGACCCTGCTCATGGACTCCATCGCCACGCCCAGCCTGTGGGCGCTCACCATCGGCGCCGTCGTCGCGCTGCTCCTGCTCGACTTCCTCATCACCCGCCGCCCGCACGAGGTGTCGATGCGCGAGGCCGTGGGGTGGTCGGCGTTCTACGTCGCGATCCCGGTCGCCTTCGGCGTCTGGCTCTGGCAGGCGCACGGCGGCGAGACCGGCCTGCAGTACTACACCGGGTACCTCGTCGAGAAGTCGCTCTCGGTGGACAACCTGTTCATCTTCATGCTGCTGCTCTCGGCCTTCGCCGTGCCGGCCGCGCTGCAGCAGCGGGTGCTGCTCATCGGCGTGGCGGGTGCCCTGGTGCTGCGGGCGGTGTTCATCGCGGTCGGCGCGCAGCTCATCGCGAGCTTCTCGTGGACCTTCCTGCTCTTCGGCATCGTCCTGCTCGCCACGGCGGTCAAGGTCGGCCGGGATGCCGTGCGCGGCGCCGATCACGCCGTCGACATCGGCTCGCTGCGGATCGTGCGGGTGCTGCGTCGCTTCTGGCCGGTGACCGAGTCGTATGCCGCGGGCAGCCGGCTCACGGTCGTGCAGGACGGTCGGCGGCACCTCACCCCGATGGCGCTGGTCATCGCGGCCATCCTCGCGACCGACATCGTCTTCGCGATCGACTCGGTGCCGGCGGTCTACGGGATCACCGAGGACCCCTACCTCGTCTTCGTCACCAACGCCTTCGCGCTGCTGGGGCTGCGGGCGCTCTACTTCGTCATCGCCGGTGCGCTGGCCTCGCTGCGCCACCTGGGCCACGGGCTGGCACTCGTGCTCGCCTTCATCGGCGTCAAGCTCGTCCTGCACTGGGCGCACCAGCTGTGGCCGGGCGTCCCCGAGGTGCCGACCCTCGCCTCGCTCGGCGTCATCGTCGCCATCCTCGGCACGGTGACGGTCACCAGTCTGGTCGCGGCGCGCCGCGACCGGGCGCGCGCCGAGCGGGTGGCGCTCGGGCAGGCCGAGCAGTCGGACGGGGGGCGGCATACCCTGTCGACATGAGCGTGGAGAAGACCGAGTCGACGGTGCCACCCGGGGTCCGGGTGGCGACCGAGTGGGCGTGGAGGCTGCTCGTCATCGCTGCGGCGGTGCTCGCGCTGCTCTATCTGCTCGGCTTCGTCAGCGAGGCCGCGATCCCGATCGTCGTGGCCACCCTGCTCACGGCACTGCTGCACCCGGTCAACGGCTGGTTCCGCCGGCTCCTCGGCGGGCGCAAGGGCCCGGCTGCTGGCCTCACCGTGCTCACGACGATCCTCGGGCTCGGCCTGCTCGGCTTCCTCGTCGGCAGCCAGCTCACCGGCGGGCTCAGCGAGATGGGCTCGCAGGTGGGCCAGGGGCTGACCCAGATCCGGACCTGGCTGCGGGACACCTTCCAGATCAGCGACACCCAGCTGGCGGCCTATCTCGACCAGGCCAAGACGGCGATCACGAGCAGCGAGGCCTTGCGTGGCCGGCTCGCGCACGCCGGCACCGGCTTCACCCACGTCGTCGCCGGGATGTTCATCGCCCTGTTCGCGATGTTCTTCTTCCTCTACGAGGGGGATCGGATCTGGCAGTGGGTGGTCCGGCTGTTCCCGCGCCGGGCGCGCGCCCGGGTGGACTCCTCCGGGCATGTGGCGTGGACGCAGCTCGCGGCCTTCACCCGCGCGACCGCCCTTGTCGCCCTCGTCGACGCGGTCGGCATCACGCTCGTCGCGCTGCTGCTGCGGGTGCCCTTCGCGCCGGCCATCGGGGCGCTGGTCTTCCTCGGCGCCTTCGTGCCGATCGTCGGAGCGCTCGTCTCCGGGATGGTCGCGGTGCTCATCGCGCTCGTCGCCCACGGCCCGGTGACCGCGCTGCTCATGCTCGGCGGCGTCATCGCCGTGCAGCAGATCGAGTCGCACGTGCTGCAGCCCTTCCTGCTCGGCCGAGCCGTCAACGTGCACCCGCTTGCGGTCATCCTCGCGATCGCCATCGGCGTCGTCTCGGCCGGCATCGTCGGCGCGCTCGTGGCCGTCCCGGTGGCCGCGGTCGGCAACGCGGTGGCCAAGCACCTGGCCGGCGAGCCCGAGCCGGACGTCGCCGCTGCCGTGCTCGATGACGGCGAGGCGGCGGCTGCCTCGGGTTAGCCGGGCTCGCCCGCCCTGCGACGGCTCGCCTGCCCTGCGACGGCTCGCCCGCCCCGCGACGGCTCGCCCCGGGCGGCCTCTCGCCTGCCGGTGTCCCGCCCGCGCACTTCCCTGCCCGGAGCCGCGCCGCGGAGGTACCTGAAGGGGTCCGCGCGATACGGCATTGCTGGCACCTCGCGAGCACCGACACTGCTGGCACCTCGCCAGCAACCGCGCTGCTGGCACCGCGCCAGCAGTGCCTTATCGCTGGGACACACCTACCTGCCACCGGCGCTCGGCCTCATCGAGCAGCTCCTTCGCGGGGCAACGCCTCGGCGGTCCTGTCGCCGGGACACACCTACCTGCCACCCGCTCGGCCCGCGCGCTGCCTCCAGCGAGCTCAGCCGACGTCGCGGCGCGCCGTCTCCTGGTCCGCGGCGACCAGTGGGGTCGCGTGCGCGGCCGGCTCGGGCGTCACCTGGGCCGGCTCGGGCTGCGGGCGCTCGACCCGCGCCTTGAGCGTGTAGGTCGGCGGAGGAACGGGGATCGGGACCCACGTGCCGTCCGCAGTGCGCCCCATCCGGTATGCCGCCCGCCCGCCGACCGAGGCCGTCGTCGCCTGGGCAGCCCGGGCGTCACCCTCGTGCGCCGCGATCGCGACCTCGGACACGACCGGCTCAGCCGCCTGAGCCGGCTCCGGGTTGGCAACAGCTCCAGCCGATCCAGCCGACTCCACGACCTCGCTGGCCGACCCGACCGGAGCCGCCGAGCCGACCCGACGCGCCGCCGTGCGGGCGATCGACCGGTCGACCGTGCGACGTGTGCGGGCGCGGACCGCGGCATACCGGAGCATGACGACGGCGATGACGACGGCGGCGGCGGCGATGCCGACCGACCACCAATAGGTCTGCTCCAGCGCCGAGGTGAGGACGGTGACGGGCACGGCAACCAGGGCCCCGAGCAGGAACACGCCGCGGGCGCGCCGCGCGAGCAGGGCCCGGCGGCTCAGCCGACCGGCGGCGGCCCGAAAGGGTCGGGTGTTGCCCGGGCTCGCGGCCGACTCACCCGGAGCCCCGGCGGATCCGGCGACCGCGGTGCGGGCGACGAGCGGCGACCGGGACCCGGCCGCCGTGGCGACGGATCCGCCGGCGAGCGGACCGGCGACCCCGGCGCGCGGACTCCCGCCCGACGAAGCGCGGCTCACGCTCGCTCCACGCGGGCCGATGGCCGGTTGGATCGGTCGGCGCTCGAGCAGGCGCATGGCCTCGGAGAAGCGGTCGACGGTGCGGGCGGTGGCGATGTCCTCGCGCCGACGCACCCAGTGCTGGACGAGGAAGGCAGCCCAGATCACGATGACCGCGACGAAGACGAGGGACGAGGGCTGCACGGGCAATACGGTAGGCAGCGCCCCGCCGCCCGCCCGGGACCTCAGCCGGTGTGTCGCAGATGAGACTGGTGGGACGAGTGTGACACGCGGGTCTCAGCACCGCCGCCCACGCTCAGCTCGGCCCGTCAGCCCCGACGCCACCGCTCGATGACCGGTCGTCCCCCGGTCTCCTCGACGGTGAGCGCGAAGCTGCGGTGGTCGCGCCAGTCCCCGTCGATGTGCAGATAGCGCAGCCGGGTGCCCTCCTCGCGGAACCGCAGGTGCTGCACGACCCGCAGCGACGCGGCATTCTCCGGCCGGATGTTGACCTCGACCCGGTGCAGCCCCGCGGGCCCGAGCGCATAGCTCGTCACCGCGGCCAGGGCCCGGGTGGCCACCCCCTGCCCGGCGAACCGCGACCCCACCCAATATCCCGCCATGGCCGAGCGCAACGACCCCCGCATGATCCCGAAGACCTGCATCTGCCCCGCGAGCTGCCCCGCCACCTCGATCGCGAAGGGGATCGACACACCGTCGCGAGCATCCCGGTCGAGCTTGCGGACATAGCGCGGGAAGGACATCGACGCCGCCGCGACGCCGTCCGGCGCGGTCGGCTCCCACTGCCCCAGGTATGCCGCGTCGGCCCGCCGGATCGCGTCCCACGCCGCCCGGTCGGAGCGGTGCAGCGGCCGCAGTCGGATCGACAGCCCGGGCACGCCCGCCTCGATGGTGACCGGCCAGGCCGGCCGCGGGTCGGTCACCCTCAGCCTCGCTGCTCGTGGTCGCGCCCGTGCAGCTGGTCGACGGCGTGCCGCAGGATCGGCTGCAGCACCGACAGCGCGTCGCGCACACCGCCCCGCGAGCCGGGCAGGTTGACGACGACGGTCCGGCCGGTCACCCCGGCGATGCCCCGGGACAGCACGGCGACCGGCAGCCCCTTGGCCACCCCCAACGCTCGGAGCAGCTCCGGGATGCCGTCGAGCCGGCGCTCGAGCAGCGGCGCGGTCTGGTCCGGCGTGACATCGGTGGGTGAGATGCCCGTCCCACCTGTCGTCACGACGACGGCCGGCTCGGTGGCCAACGCGGCCCGGATCGCGGCCCCCACCTCGGGACCGTCCGGCACGACGATCGGGCCGGTCACGGCATACCCCCACTCGGTGAGCGCGGTGACGAGCATCGGCCCGGTGCGATCCTCGTACGTGCCGTCGGAGGCGCGGGTCGAGGCGACGATGACGTGGGCCCGATCGGGCTGCTCAGGTTCGGGCTGGTCGGGGTGGTCGAGCTGGTCGGGCTGGTCGATCACGAGCCGGCCTCCTCACGCCAATCCCCGCTCCTGCCACCGGATTTCGCGGTGACCCGGATGTCCGTGATCCGGGCGTGCTTGTCGACCGCCTTGACCATGTCGACGAGCGCCAGGGCGGCGACGGCGACGGCGGTGAGCGCCTCCATCTCGATGCCGGTGCGGTCGGCGGTGCGCACGGTCGCCGTGATGTCGACCCCGTCGTCGGCGACGGCGAGGTCGACGGCGACGCCGTGCACGGCGATCGGATGGGCGAGGGGCACGAGCTCGGGAGTGCGCTTGACCGCCTGGATGCCGGCGATCCGCGCCACCGCGAGGGCGTCGCCCTTGGGCACCGTGCCGTCGCGCAGGGCGGCGACCGCGGCCGGCGCCAGGAGCACTCGCCCGCCGGCGCTCGCCTCGCGCGCGGTGACCGGCTTCGCGCTCACGTCAACCATGTATGCCGTGCCGTCCGCGCGCACGTGGGTGAGCGCGGGCGCGGTGCCCGGGATTGGCGGCGATGCCGGGGGCGGCGGCGCTGCCGCGGGCGGCGGCGCCGGAGCCGGGGGTGGCGACGTCGGCTGCCGGCTCGGCGGGGTCGGCGGGCTGCTCACGGGCCTCATCGTGTCACCGGTCGAGGACGATCGCATCGAGCTGCGCGCCGGCCGCGAGGGTGGTGACCTCCTCGGGCACGAGCAGCAGCCCGGTGCTCGCGGCCAGGTCGGCGACGAAGTGACTGCCTTGCCCGGCGACGGGCTCGGCGAGCCACCCCGTCTCACTCTCGGTGAGCACCGCCCGGGCGATCTGCCGACGGCCGGCCGGCGAGCGCAAGGGCGCAGTCAGGGCGGCGCGCACGGTCGGTGGCACCGCCGGCTCGAGTCCCATCAGCCGGCGCAGCACCGGCCGGACGAACACCTCGAAGGACACGTAGGAGCTAACCGGGTTGCCCGGCAGCCCGAAGAACGGCATGCCTCTGCCCCCGACGCCGTGCAGCACCCCGAGCCCCTGCGGCTTGCCCGGCTGCATCGCGACCTGGACGAAGTCGACCGCGCCGAGCTCACGGTCCTCGCGCAGCACCGCCTTGACGACGTCGTGCACCCCCATGCTCACCCCGCCCGAGGTGATGACGACGTCGACCTCGCCGGCCAGTCGGGCCAGCAGGGCGCGCACCTCGTCGGGGTGGTCGCCAACGTGTCCCCGGTATGCCGCCCGCGCCCCCGCGGCGGTCACCGCGGCCTCGAGCATGATCGAGTTGGAGTCGTGGATCTGCCCGGGGCGCAACGGCTTTCCCGGGTCGACGAGCTCGGCCCCGGTGGACAGCACGGCCACCCGCGGGCGGGGGTGGCAGAGCACCTCGCCGTGCCCGGAGGCGGCGAGCAGGGCGAGCCGGCGAGGGGTGAGGACGGCGCCGGGGGCGAGGACCTCGCCGCCCGCGGCGAGGTCCTCGCCCCGGCGCCGGATCGAGGTGCCCGCCGGAGCCCCCACGTGGATCTCCACGTCGGTGGCGCCGCCGTCGGTGTCCTCCACCTTGACGATGGTGTCGGCGCCGGCGGGAACCGGGGCTCCGGTCATGATCCGGGCGGCCTGGCCCGGCCCGACGTGCACGGCATCGGCAGGGTCACCGGCAGCGAGGTCCGCGACGACCGGCAGCCGCACCGAGGTGCCGTCCGCTTCCCCAGCCCCAGCATCGACCCCGGCCCCGGCTCCCGCCCCCGACCCGGCTCCCGCTCCCGCCCCGGCTCCGGCGACGTCGGCCGCGCGCACGGCGTAGCCGTCCATGGCGGAGTTGTCGAAGCCCGGGAGGTCGACGAGCGAGACGACCGGCTCGGCCGCGACCAGGCCGAGCGCCTCGCCGAGCGGCACGCGCACCGGGGGCAGCGGCGCGACGAGGGCGAGCGCGGCATCGCGATGCTCCTCAACGGTGCGCATCACGAATCGCCTTGCAGGACAGTCCCGTCCGCGACATGCCGCGGACCCTCGACGGTGACGGCTCCGCGGCATACGACATCGGAGCCGAAGGTGACCTCGCCGCGCACGGTGAGCTCGGTGCAGTCGCGCAGCGATGGCGCGCCGTGGGCGAAGCAATCATCGAAGTCGGGCACCAGGGTGCGCTCGGGGCCGAGGTCGATCCGCGGCTCCGGGCTCGTCGTCGTGGCGAGCACCTGCCACTCGCCGTCGAGCGTGTAGCGGTCGGAGCGCAGCAGCAGCAGCTCGTTCGTCGTCTTGACCGGCCGGAACCGCGAGCGCGGCACGAGCAGGGCGCGGGCGCCGTCGATGGCCTCGACGGCGG
>DAOTIG010000151.1:0-7576 GCA_035448065.1 Dermatophilaceae bacterium | reverse complement strand
TCGGCAACGACCGCGACGACGTCCTCCCCCACCGCGACAAGCAACGGCTGCTGCCAGGAGGCGCGGCGGCATACCGACTCCCAGTGCGCGAGCCGCGCCTCGACGTCGTCGGCCGTCGGGTCGGAGCCGAGCACGACGACGCGCCACGGCGGTGCCGGAAGCGCCTCGGCCGCGTCCGGGTCGCCGGCGAGCGCGGCCCGCAGCCGGTCGGCCGCGAGCCGCCGCCCGAGGTCGGCCTCCGAGCGCAGCAACAGCAAGTGCAAGGCGATGAGCGAGGTCACCTCGCGCAGCGGCCGCAGCCGCTCCTCACCGACCGGCTCGTCGACGATCGCCCACACCGACCCGATCCACTCGCCGCCCGCGCGCACCGGCACGACCAGCCGCGCGCCGAGCGAGCCGTCCTTGGCCGGCGGCAGGAAGAGGGGCTCGGCCGAGCGCACCAGGTGCCGGAAGACGCCCCGTGCCCGCAGCGCCGCGACGACCTGCTCCGGCACCCGCCGCCCGACGATCGTCGAGACCCGCGCCGAGTCCGCGGCCTCGTGGCCGGAGTAGGCGAGCACCCGCGATCGGGTGTCCTCGATGGTCACCGGCGCGTCGAGCAGCCCCGCGCACGCCTCCGCGAGCGCGAACAGCTCGTCCGGGACGACGTCACTCGTGCCGGCCAGCCCGGCGCTGCCCCGGTCGAGCACCTCGCGCAGCAGCCAGGCCAGGTGCGCCCAGCTCGCCTCGTCGGCGACGGCCACGAGGTGTATGCCGTGGCCGCCCGCCACCGCGCGCACGTCCGGGTGCTTGGCGACCGAGCGGCGCAGCGCCACGGCCTCGACGCCTCGTCCGGACGCGGTCTCGAGCAGCGCGACGGCCGAATAGGGCCCGGCCACCCCGACGCCGAGCAGCAGGTCGCCGGCCACGCCGACGACCCCGGCCGCCGGCTCGGCGAGGCTGACGTCGTCGACGCCGGGATCCGGCCCGACGTCGAGCACCTCGGCCAAGCCAGCGCCGAGCCCGGCCACGAGCATCGACAGCGGAACGGCGCGGCGCGGCATACCTCATTGTGCACGGCGCACTGGTCCGACCGCGATTGCTGAGCATGACGCCCAGGCGCGGGCTGCGGCCGCTGCGGCACCATGGAGGGAAGCACCCCTGCCCCGATGCCCACGACCACCTGGAGACGACGATGTCCGCCCCCACCACCGCCCCCAAGCACGTTGCCGTCGTCGGCGCCGGCATGGTCGGCCTGGCCACGGCCTGGTATCTGCAGGAGCACGGCGCCGAGGTGACGGTCATCGACCGCACCGGCGTCGCGGCCGGCTCGTCGTGGGGCAACGCCGGCTGGCTCACCCCTGGCATCACCACCCCGCTGCCGGAGCCGGCGGTGCTGCGCTACGGACTGCGCGCGGTGCTCTCGCCGAGCTCGCCGGTCTACGTGCCGCCGAAGGCCGACCCGGCGCTGCTGCGCTTCGTCGCCGGCTTCACCCGCAACGCGACCGCCCGCGCGTGGCGGCGCAACATGGGCGCGCTCGTGCCGATCAACGGCCTGGCCCTCGACGCCTTCGACGAGCTGGCAGCCGGCGGCGTGAGCGAGCCGACCCGCGAGGCGGCCTCCTTCATCGCGGCATACCGGACCGAGCGGGAGCGGGCCACCCTGCTCGAGGAGCTCGAGCACATCGCGTCCGCCGGCCAGGCCATGCGCTTCGAGGTGCTCACTGGCGCCGAGGCGCGCTCGCTCGAGCCGGTGCTCAGCGAGCAGATCGGCGCCGCGATCGTCCTCAAGGACCAGCGCTTCATCGACCCGGGCGCGTATGCCGCGGCGCTCGCCGACTCGTTCGTCGCCCGCGGTGGGCGACTGCTCACCGGCATGGAGCTGATGGGCCTGGACGACCTCGGCACGAGCGTGCTGCTGCACGGGACGCGAGGCTGGTCGGGCTCCTTCGACTCGGTCGTGCTCGCGACCGGGGCATGGCTCGGCGAGCACGCGCGCCGGTTCGGGGTGCGCCAGGTGGTGCAGGCCGGGCGTGGCTACTCGTTCAGCGTCAAGGCCGACGACCTGCCGGCCGGCCCGGTCTACCTGCCGGCGGCGCGGGTCGCGTGCACGCCGATCGGGCAGCGGCTGCGGGTCGCCGGGATGATGGAGTTCCGTCGGCCCGACGAGGCGCTGGACCAGCGCCGGATCCGGGCCATCGTCGAGGCCGCGCGACCGCTGTTGCGCGGGGTCGACCTGCAGGCCCGCGAGGACGAGTGGGTCGGCTCGCGGCCGTGCACGATCGACGGGCTGCCGCTCATCGGCGCGACCCGCTCGCCGCGGGTGCACGTCGCCGGGGGGCACAGCATGTGGGGCATCACCCTCGGCCCGGTCACCGGCAAGCTGCTCGCCGAGCAGATCGCCACCGGTGTGCGCCTGGAGCCGCTGGCCCCCTTCGACCCGCTGCGCTGAGCCGCGGGCCTCGGTCGGCTCGGGCTGCTCGGTCGGCTCGGCTCGTCCGCGGACGTCGAAGTTTCAGGAGGGAAGCGGTTTCTCGCGGGGTCAGCCAGGCAGATGGGTGGCGTCGGCCTCGGTCGCGCCATGACCGACCGCGTGCCCGGAGCTCACCTCAGCAGCCCCTCGCGAGTGCGGCACGTGACGCCCGGAGGCCGAGGAGGGCGGGGCCCCGTCCATCAGCGCCGCGGTCGGGGGCTCGAGCCGGCCCTCGGTGGCCTCGTCGGCCTCGAGGTTGTCCTGGGTCATCCGGCCGAACCCACCGCGCCCCTTGGGCCGTGGGCCACCCAGGCCCAGCATCTCCAACAGGCCCATCAGGCACCGCCTCTCGCGCTCAGCGGCAGGCTCTCGGTCTCACGCCGGCCGTCGGTGAGCCGCGCCCGCAGCCGAGCCAGGCGCTCGCGATAGGTCTGCACGTTGCGCAGCTTCACCTCGTCGTAGCCTCGCACGACGTCGGGCAGCAAAGCGATCTCAAGGGCCACAGTGTGGTTGGCCTCACTCAGCCGCTCGGCGATCTCGTCGACGAGCGTCTCGTATTCCGCGAGCAGCTCCCGCTCGACGACCCGCACATGGTCGCGCCCGAAGACATCCCACTTCGTGCCGCGCAGCCGCTTCATCGGGGCCAGCGCGGCGAACATCGCCTGCCCGGCCGGGCCCGGGATCGCGATCTTCTTCTGCATCCCGAGGGCCTTGAGCATCGGCGGATGCAGCATGAACTTGTATGCCGCGTCGGCGCCGAAGCGCTCCTCCAGCTCGGCGCGGAAGGCCGGGTCGCGATGCAGCCGGGCCACCTCGTACTCGTCCTTGTAGGCCATCAGCTTGAACAGGTGGAAGGCCACCGCCTCGGCGAGCGCGGTGCTCGGTCCGCCGTCGCCGGCCGGACCCCGCGCGGCCTCCGCCGCCCGCACCCGCTCGACGCGGGCGGCATACCGGGTGGCGTAGCGCGCGTCCTGATAGTCGACGAGAATCGGCACCCGCGAGCCGACGATCTCGGCGAGGGCTGAGCCGGCCGGCGCTTGCACTGTGCGCGAGATCCGTTGTGCGGCAGGGCTGCTGGGCCGGCTCACGGCAGTGCTGCCGCCGACCACCCGGTCGAGGGCGGCCCGATCGGCGATGGCCTGCCGGCCGCGCCGGAAGGCCTGCAGGTTGGTCTCGACGGCGACCCCGTTGAGGGTCAGCGCCTGCTCGATCGACTCCCAGCGCAGCGGCAGCGCACCGGACTGGTAGGCCGCGCCGACGAGGAAGATGTTCGCCGTCTGGTCGCTGCCGAAGAGCCGCTCGGTGATGCCCGGCGAGTCGAGCGTGACGGTCTCGCGGCATACCGACGAGATGCGGTCGAGGAGCACCTCGGGGTCGGGGAACTCCAAGGTCGTGTCGACGACCATCTGCCCGGTCGGCACCTGCGCCGAGGATGTCACCGCGACGGTCCGATTGGCGTCTGCGACAACGAGATTGGCGATCTGAGCGCCGGCGAGCATGTCGCACGCGAGGTAGAGGTCGCAGTCGGCGACGGTGAGCTTGTTGGCCTGGTCCATCGCGGTCGTCGTGATCCGCAGGTCGGAGATGACCGGCCCGCCCTTCTGGGCCAGCCCGGTCTGGTCGAGCCCACGCACGTGCCGCCCGTCGAGCAGCGCGGCGACCGCGAGGGTCTGCGCGACGGTGACGATGCCGGTGCCGCCGATGCCGCTGATCCGCATGGTGAACTCGTCGGCCGGCACCCGCAGCTCGGGCTCGGGCAGGTCGGTGGCCGCCAATCCCGATCCGGTATGCCGCGTGGCCCGCGCCCCGCCCGGCGTCACCGTGACGAACGACGGGCAGTTGCCCTTGAGGCACGAGTAGTCGACGTTGCAGGACGGCTGGTGGATCTGGGTCTTGCGCCCGAGCGGGGTCTGCACGGGGTGGACCGACATGCAGTTGGACTGGACGCCGCAGTCGCCGCAGCCCTCGCAGACCGACTCGTTGATGAGCACCCGGGTCGAGGGTGCCTCGACCTTGCCGCGCTTGCGGGCGCGACGCAGCTCGGTGGCGCACTCCTGGTCGTGCAGCAGGACCGTCGTGCCCTTGATCGCCTTGAGCGTCTCGGTGGCCTCGGCGAAGCGGCTGCGGTCCCACACCTCGGCGCCCTCGGGCAGCCGCTCGTCGGCATAGCGGCTGAGGTCCTCGGTGGTGACGATGACCCGCTTGACGCCCTCGGCGAGCAGCTCGCGACACAGGTCGGGCACGCCGGTGATGCCGATCGCCGGCTGGGCGCCGGTCATCGCGACGTGGTCGTTGTAGAGCAGCTTGTAGGTGATGTTGACGCCGGCAGCGACCGCCGCCCGGATGGCGAGGGTGCCGGAGTGGGCGTAGGTGCCGTCGCCGATGTTCTGAGTCCAGTGCTCGAGGTCGCAGAAGGCCGAGGCCCCGATCCACTGGGCGCCCTCGCTGCCCATCGCGGTGAGCCCGACGATCTCGCCGACCTGCTCGGGCGGCATGAAGACGGCGAGGACGTGGCAGCCGGTGCCGGCCCCGACGACGGTGCCCGGCTTGACCGAGGCGACCGAGGTGTTGTGCGGGCAGCCGGAGCAGAAGTAGGGCGAGCGCGAGACGGTGAGGGCCGGCAGCTGGACCGGGCGGGTCACCCGGTCGAGCCGGGCCTGCAGCGCCGGCAGGTCGGCGCGCTTGGTGAGCCGGCCGGCCACCAGGCGGGCGATCGACGCGGTGTCGAGCTCGTTGTGGACCGGCACGAGCGGCATACCGTGCTCGTCGAGCTTGCCGAGCACGAGCGGGCGGTCGGGCAGCGAGTAGAGCTCGTCCTTGACGAAGAGCTCGACGAAGGGGCGCTTGTCCTCGAGGACCAGGATCTCCTCGAGGCCGCGGGCGAAGTCGCGAATCGCGCTGCCATCCAATGGATATGGCATGCGCAGCTGCATGAGCCGCACGCCGAGACGACGCAGCTCGTCGTCGTGCAGGCCGAGCTCGCGCAGGGTCTGGCGCAGCTCGAAGTAGGTCTTGCCGGTGGAGATGATGCCGAGCTGGTCCTGCGGGGTGGAGACGGTGACCCGGTTGAGGTCGTTGGCGCGCGAGTAGGCGAGGGCGGCGTGGATGCGGGCGTAGAGCATCGAGTGCTCCATCGCCATGACCTTGGCGCCGTACATGTGGGTCGACGGGACGTGGACGTAGGGGCGGCCGTCGAGCTCCATGTCGACGAGCACCGGGGTCACCCGGTCGGGCGAGACCTCGGCCGAGCCGGAGCCGTCGGCGACGGTGGTCGACATCTTGAAGGTGACCCAGAGGCCGCTGCACCGCGACAGGGCGACCGCGTGCACGCCGAGGTCGAGGACCTCTTGGACGTCGCCGGGGTAGATGATCGGGGACATGATCGAGGCGGCTGCGAACTCGCTCGCGCCGGGGGTCGGTGAGGACTTGGCGGTGGGGTCGTCGCCGGTGAGGGCGAGGACGCCGCCGTGCCGGCTGGTGCCGATGAGGTTGGCCTGGCGCATCGCGTCGAGGGAGCGGTCGTAGCCGTTGGCCTTGCCGTACCAGAGCCCGAGGACGCCGTCGTAGCGCGGGCCGGGGAGGGTGGGGACGAGCTGGCTGCCCATGACCGCGCTCGCTCCGAGCTCCTCGTTGACGCCCATCTGGTGGCGGATGTGGTGGGCCTGGAGGAGCTTGCGGCGGCGCTGCAGCTCGAGGTCGTAGCCGCCGAGCGGGCTGCCCGGATAGCCGGAGATGAAGGTGCCGGTGTTGAGGCCGGCCGCGACGTCGAGCCGGCGCTGCACGATCGGCAGCCGGACCAGCGCCTGCACCCCGGTGAGGTGGATCGTGCCCTCCTCGACGGTGAACTTGTCGTCGAGGGAGAGCCGCGGGGCGGCGGGCGGGGCGGCGGTCATCGGCGTCCTCCGAGTCGATCGGCCGGGCCGCCGGGTCGGTCGGTGGCCTCGGGTGTCCGGCCATCCTTGCATTGCCGAGCAGGAACGTCAGCGTTGCGGGGTCACGAGCCCCGTATGCCGCCTGTGCGCGTTCGTGGTGGGCAAAGTGCCCAGCGACGTGGGTGGTCCGGGCTGGCCGTTCGCTGGTGGGAGATGGTGGGGAGCGGTGGGGAGCTGCGCGCGGAGCCTGAGGTGCGGGAACGAGTGGCTGCGGGTGTGCCGTCCCGGGGTCAGGGCGTGCCGAGGAAGCCGCGCGCCTGGGTGCTCGTGTCGGTGAGGTGCTCGCCGACCTTGGCGAGCGCGGCGCCGACCTGGGCGAGCACCGTGGCGATCTCGGCCATCGACTCGGCGAGGTCGCCGAGCTGACCGGTGGTCTGGCCGAGGTCGGTGGCGGCCTCCTTGAGGCTGCCGGCGACCCCGCCCATGAGCGGGACCTTAGCGGCATGGTCGGCGGCGTCGGAGACCCGCGCGATGCCGCCGTCGATGGTCGAGACGATGCCGGCCAGGGCGGTGGACGCCTTGCCGAGCGAGCCGCGGGCGCCCGAGTCGCCGTCGTCGCCGACGAGTGCGAGCGCGGCGGCCTTGGCCTGCTGTCCGGCCCCGTCGAGGCTGTCGCCGATCTTGTCGAAGAGCTCGGGCAACCGGCCCAGCGACTCGATGACCTGTCAGTTGTCGGTGAGCAACTGCACCGCCTGGGTGAGCGCGTCCGTGTCGATGCCGCCGATGAGCTTGCCGAGATCCATGCCGGGATCCTAGGGCGCAGCGTGTCCCCGGGCCGTGCGACGGTCGGCGCGGATTCGGTCGAGGCGGGGAGCGCCGGGAGGGACAGGGTGGGGGGTGTCGGAGGTATTGGATGCTCGACACTGCCCCAGATCCTGACGCAACCGACGGTTGCCCCACGCGTGCCGGAATCCTGGTGCAACCTCGGATGCACCAAGAAAGGCGCCAGCCTGGTGCAACCTCGGATGCACCATGAAGCGCGTCAGCGTGGGGCAACCTCGGATGCACCAAGAACGGCGTCCTCCTGGTGCAATCGTTGGTTGCATCAGGAAAGAGCGGGGGGTGGAGCATCCGATACTCGCCGGACCCTCGTACCCCGGGTCGGCCGGCTAGATCCTCGCCCTGACGTCAGGTTGGCCTGGGTCGAGTCGCCGAAGCCGTGCCCGGCCGGCCGGCCGCTTCGGCTCCCTGA
>DAOTIG010000150.1:0-7743 GCA_035448065.1 Dermatophilaceae bacterium | reverse complement strand
CGGCGACCGCCTGGATCGCCGTGCCGAGGCCTGCCGGCTCCCAGTGCGTCAGCGACCGTCGGGCCTTGTCGACCTGCCAGGGTGCCAGCCCGGCGGCCTTGGCGACCGCGGCCGACGAGCCCCGCCCGGCGGCACCGACCTTGACCAGCTGACGCAGCTGGCTGGCGAGCACGGCGACGATCGGAACCGGGTCCACCCCGGTCGCGATGGCGTGCCGCAGCAGCCGCAGTGCCTCGCCGGTCTGCCCGGCGATCGCGGCGTCGGCCACCTTGAAGCCGGTCGCCTCGACCTTGCCGCCGTGATAGACCTCGACCATCCGGTCGTCGACGGTGCCCTCGGTGTCGGCGACGAGCTGGCTGCAGGCGGCGGCGAGCTCGCGCAGGTCCTTGCCGACCGCCTCGACGAGGGCCTGCACGGCCTCGCCGGTGACCCTGCGCCCCTGCCGGCGGAACTCGTTGACGACGAAGTCGCCCTTGTCGCGGTCGGTCTTGATGCTGGGGCACTCGATGACATGCGCGCGTGCCGCCTTGAGGGCGTCGAGCACCTTCTTGCCCCGCTGGCCGGCGGCGTGCCGCACCACGAGGGTGAGCTCGTGCTGCGGCGCCTGCACCAGCTCGAGCACCTCGGCCTGCAGCTCGTCAGGTGCCTCGTCGAGCGCCTCGACGACGATCGCCTTGAGCCCACCGAAGAGCGACGGGCTGGCCTGGAGGGTGAGCGTGCCGGGCTCGTAGCCGACCGAGCTCACCGAGACGACCTCGACCTCGGGGTCGCGCTCGCGAACGGCGGCGAGCACGCTCGCCACGGCGCGCTCGGCGAGCAGCGCCTCTGGCCCGGTGACGAGCACGAGCGGCGGGGTGGGCGGCATACCGGCAAGCCTGCCATGTGGCGCCGACACCGACGCGCGACAACTGATCAGTCGGCGGCCAGCGCGGCGAGCGCGTCCCGTTGGGCGACGACGAACTCCCGGTCCACGGGCGTGCCGTGGCCGGGAACGACGACCGCATCCACCGGGAGGTGTGCGAGCAGCCGGTCGAGCGTGCCGGGCCACTCGGCGAGGTGGCTGTCCGGGCCGACCGAGGGCGGGCCGGACTCCTCGACGAGGTCGCCGAGGAAGCACACCCCCGCGTCCGGCACGGCGATGGCGAGGTCGCTGTCGGTGTGGCCCCGCCCCTCGTGCCGCAGCTCGACGACCCGGTCGCCGAGATCGAGGCAGGCCCAGGATCCGACCGCGACGTCGGGACCGCGCAGCGGCGTCTCGAGCACGTCGAGGGCATCGGCGGCGGTGTAGCCCCACTCCGGACAGTCGCCGGGGTCGGCCCCCAGCTCGGCCCGCACCGCCTCGGTCGCCGCGGCGAGCCGGCGGTGCACCTGCTCGTGCGCGAGGACCCGGGCCTGCGGGAAGCCGGCGTTGCCCAGGGCGTGGTCGAAGTGGACGTGGGTGTTGACGACGTATGCCGCGCGCAGCCCACGGTGGAGCCGCTCGAGGTCGGCGGCGATCTCGGCAGCCTGCCGGACGCCGCCCCGGGTGTCGATGACGAGCGCTCCGCGCCGACCGAGGACGAGACCGACGTTGACGTCCCAGGCGCCGTAGCGAGCGACCAGGACCCGGTCGCCGATCTCGACGAATCCCGGTGTCACCCCAGGCCTTCGACGCGCGCACCGAGGACCTCGGCGACCAGGACGTGGGCGCCTCCGGGCACGTGCAGGCGCCACGCGCCGCCACCCGAGCGCAGCGTCGTGGGGGGTCGGGCGTCGCCGGGGTAGACCTCGGCCGTCGTCGCGTCGACCCAGATCCGGGCGCCGGTCTCGAGCACACCGAGCGGCGCTGCGACGTGGGTGTGTCCCTCGCTCGCCGTGCCCGCCGGCCGGTTCGCCGACAGCACCCACCCGCCTCGGGCCGGCCCGACGACATCGATCCGGGCGTGCGCGGGGAGCGCATGCTCGCCGGCCTCGTAGGCCACCGGCTCGGCCACCGGGATGAGCTCGGTGGCCGGGTCCGCGATGAGGTGGGCGTGCCCGCCCTCGACACGGAGCCGGCGCGGCAGGGTGAGGCACCCGGCGACGGTGCGGGTGGCCGGGTCCTGGTCGTCCTGGCGGATCCAGCCGAAGACGAGCGGGCCTTCGTCGCCGCCCGCGTCGGCGACCGCCTGGGGGGCGTAGAAGGCACGGCCCAGGTCGGCGCGCTGTGCCGTGCCGGGGGTGAACCGCGGTCTGCCGGAATCGGATTCGAGCGTGCCGACCGCGGCGATGACATCGCCGAGCCGGCCGTCGTACCAGAGCGACACGATGAGCACGGCATCCGACCCGACCCGCACCAGTTGGGGGCACTCCCAGATCTGCGCCGTGCCGGCACCCCCGAGCACCGGGTCGGCCGAGGTGAGCCAGACCTCGACGAACTCCCACTCGCGCAGGTCGGCGCAGTCGAAGAGCAGGATCGCCGCCGAGCCGTCCACGAGCCCGGCTCCGACGAGCGCCCAGCGCCGCCCGTCGACCTCGACGACGAAGGGGTCGCGCATGATGTCGACCCCGGCGTCCTCGGGGGTTCGCGCGACGACGACCGGATCGCTCCAGGTGAGCAGGTCGGGTGAGCCGGTGCGCAGGCACACGGTGCTCTGCCCGCTCTCGTCGGTGACCCCTGAGTAGACGACTGCCGGCGTGTCATCGTCGTCGACGAACACCCCTGACCAGCAACCGAATTCGTCCGGCCCGCCGTCCTGCGGGCCGAAGGCGACCGGATGCTCGGCCCAGTCGACGAGGTCGCTGCTGCTGACATGACCCCAGTGGATGCGGCGATGCGCCGGCCCGAGCGGGTTGTGCTGGAAGAAGACGTGCCAACGGCCGTCCCTTCGGGTCAGCCCGTTGGGGTCGTTGATCCAGCCGCGGGTCGGGCGGATGTGGAAGGTCGGCAACACCTCGGGCAGGCTCACCCTCACACCGTATGCCGCGGCCGGAGCACCGCGAAGGGCCGCCTCGACTTCGGGGGAGGTCGACGCGGCCCTTCGATTGCGGTGCTGGTGTAGACCGGCTCCGTATGACGGTCGGCTCGGGGGTATCCGATCGTCGTCCGGTGACGGGTGCTGCGTGGTGCTGAACTGCTGTGGTGCTGACCTGCGGTGGTGCTCCCACAACGGCCATCGCCTTCCTTGCCGGATGTGGGTCTCCGGGACGGCGCGCGGGTGGCCGGTCCTGCTCGGTGGTGCTAGGTGAAATCGTGGCGCCGGACCGACCCCGACCGCCTCAGCCGAACGGGTGGTCTGCTCGATCCATTCGCTCGGCGCGGGGCTGCTCCCGTCGCCGGCGGCTCACGCGAGGTCGAGGCGCGGCGGTCCGAGCTCCAGGCCGAGGTCCCGCAGCCGGGTGGTGATCGCCTCGGCCGGCCGCTCGAAGTGCTCGACGAGGTCGTCGAGGTCGATGCCGGCCTCGGCGGCATCCCGCAGCTCCTCGTCCTGCTCGCGCGTCCAGCCGGAGTCGCTCGAGGCCACCGAGCCGGCCGGCGCAGGCTCGGCCGGTGCAGTCTGCTCTGGCGCCGGGTGCCCAACCGGGGCAGCCGAAGCCGGCCCTGCACCCTCGGCGCCTCCCATCCCGGCAGTGCCGGCGGCACCGCCGAGGGAGCGTGCGCTCGGCTCGAGGACCGGCAGTGGTGGCGGGGCGACCTCGTCGAGGCGGCGCAGCGCGGCATACACCTTGGCGGCGTCGGTCGTCGGCCAGAACGGCGGCAGCGAGCGCTGCAGGAAGCCGGCATACCGTGCCGTCACCATCCGCGAGTCGAGGAAGGCGACGACGCCACGGTCGTCGGCGCGCCGGACCAGGCGACCCGCCCCCTGAGCCAACCGCAAGGCCGCGTGGGTGGCCGAGACCGCCATGAAGCCGTTCCCGCCCATCCGGGTGATCGCCTGGGTGCGGGCCGAGGCGAGCGGGTCGTCGGGGCGCGGGAAGGGCACTCGGTCGATGACGACGAGCTGACAGGCCGAGCCGGGCACGTCGACGCCCTGCCACAGCGACAGGGTGCCGAAGAGGCAGGTGCGTGGCTCACGCGCGAATTGCCTTACCAGCGTGGCCAATTGGTCCTCACCCTGACACAGGATGGGGATGTCGGTGCCGTCGGCAGCGAAGCGGTCGCGCAGTGTCTCGGTCGCCGCCTGCGCGGCCCGCATCGACGAGAAGAGCCCGAGAGTGCGGCCGCCGGCCGCCCGGACGAGGCGCTCGAGCTCGTCGGTGGCCTCCGGTGCCGCGCCGTCCCGACCCGGGGGCGCGAGATGGGCCGCGACGTAGGCGATCGCCTGGCGCGGGTAGTCGAAAGGACTGCCGACGTCGAGTCCCTGCCAGGCGGGCGCTCCCTCGCCACGCATGCCGAGGGTGCCGGCCACCGCGTCGAAGGTGCCGCCGAGCTCGATGGTGGCCGACGTGAGCACGACGGTGCGGTCGGCGAGGACCTTGTCGCGCACGAGCATCGCGACGCTCATCGGCGCGACCCGCAGGACCGCCCCCCGACGCGGCTCGTGGGACAGCCAGGCGACGTCGAGCTCGCGACCCTCGAGGATGCGCGCGGCATTCTCGTTCACCTCGTCGACGGCGGCCCGGGCGACCTGCAGGTCTCCGCTCGGCTCGGCGCCGGGCTCCGGCTTGAGCTCGGACTGCATGGTGCGGGTCAGGTCCCGGATCCGGCTCAGCGCGAGCACGAGCGGGTCGGGCAGGGCGAGGATGCGACCCTCGGGCAGCCCCCGCAGCACCTCGTCGAGCAGGTCGGCGGCGCCGGTCATCTCGTCGCCTTGCTCGGTGCGCTTGCCGGCCTTGCGCGCCGCGGTGGTGACCATGCCGGCGGTCAGCTCGTCGGTGATCGTCGAGGTGACCCGGTCGACGAGCTCGTGCGCCTCGTCGATGACGAGCAGGTCGTGCTCGGGGAGCATCTGGCGGCCCTCGAAGGCGTCGATCGCCATGAACGAGTGGTTGGTGACGATGACGTCGACGTCCTTGGCGGCGGCCCGCGACCGCTCGACGAAGCACTCGGCCACCATCGGGCACTTCCCGCCGAGACACTCGTGGGCCGAGACCGAGACCTGCCGCCAGGCCCGCTCGGTCACCCCCGGGACGAGCTCGTCCCGGTCGCCGGAGGCGGTGCGGTCGGCCCAGTCGCGCAGCCGCACGACCTCCTGGCCGAGGCGGCCGGCGCCCTGGTCGACCGCTCCGACGCTGAAGAGCGAGTCCTCCTCGTCCGGGAAGCCGCCCTCGAGCTTGTGCAGGCACAGGTAGTTGGCCCGCCCCTTGACCATGGCGTAGGTCGGCCGGCGGCGCAGCAGCGGCGCGAGCGCGTCCGCCAGCCGCGGCAGGTCGCGGTCGATGATCTGGGCCTGCAGGGCGAGGGTGGCGGTCGCGACGACGGCCGGCTGGCCGGTGCGCATCGCGTGGTCGATCGCCGGCACGAGGTAGGCCAGCGACTTGCCGGTGCCGGTGCCGGCCTGCACGAGGAGATGCTCGCCGCTCTCGACGGCCGCCGCGACCGCGTGCGCCATCTGGACCTGACCCGGCCGCTGCACTCCCCCGATGCCGGCGACCGCGGCGTGCAGCAGTGCGTCGAGGTCGGGGTGGGCCACCGCGCCACTGTATGCCGCCCGCCCCTCCCCCCGGACTCACCGCCTCCCCCCCGGACTAACCGCCTCCCCGGGCACCTTTGTCGTTGTCCCCGGCGTGTCGGAGGCCCGGCCGGCTCTGGCGGGGATCACGACACGCCGAGGCGTGCCGCAAAGATGCCCAGGGAGGCGGTTACTCCCGACAACTCCGGGTCAGGGGAGGTCCTCGGTCGTGTCGCGACCGGCGCCGCAGATGAGGTGCGCGACGAGGGCGGTCCAGCCGGTCTGGTGGCTCGCGCCGAGCCCGACGCCGGTGTCGCCGTGGAAGTACTCGGAGAACACCGGGTGGGGGTCCCACAGCGGACCGGAGGGATGGTCGCGCGGCGTGCTCGGCCGCCGACCGTCCGGCCCGGGCCGGAACAGCGCGACGAGTCGCTGCTCGAGCTGGTCGGCCACCTCGGCCAGCCCGACCCGCTGCCCCGAGCCCGTCGGGAAGTCGACCTGCACCTGGTCGCCGGCACCGGCGGCATACACGCGAAGCGCGTCGGCGAGCAGCACGTTGACCGGCATCCACACCGGCCCTCGCCAGTTCGAGTTGCCCCCGAACATCGGCGAGGTCGACTCCCCCGGGACGTACTCGATGTCGACCTGACCGTCGGGCACCGCGACCTCGACACCACCCCGGTATGCCGCGGACAGCGAGCGAATCCCGTAGGGGGACAAGAACTCCGACTCGTCGAGCATCGTCTCGAGCAGCCGACGGTGCCGCTCCGGGTCGATGAGCATGAGCGTCTGGCGGCGGTCCTCACGACCGCTGAGCAGGATCGCGTCGGTCTCCTGTGGCCGGTTGCGCTCGAGCCAGCGCAGCCGCTCGACGAAGTCGGGCAGCTCCTTGACGACCCATTCCGGCGCGACCGCGACGGCCAGCAGCGGCAGCAGCCCGACGAGCGAACGCACCTTGAGCAGCTGCGCCTTTCCGTAGACGTCACCGCGGCCGAAGTGGTCCTCGCCCGGCACCGGCAGGAGGATGTCGTAGTAGAAGCCGTCCTGCTCGTCCCACAGCGAGACACTCGTCGTGCCGAAGGTCTCGATCGCCGTCGAGATCGCGAGGAAGCGCTCCATGAAGGTCGTCGCGAGGTCGTCCCACGCGTCGTCGCGCCGGGCCAGCTCCAGCGAGATCCGCAGCAGGGTGAGGCAGTGGAAGGCCACCCAGCTCGTCGCGTCGGACTGCTCGAGCCGCCACCCCGCGGGCACTCCGTGGCTGCGGTCGAAGGCCCCGATGTTGTCCATGCCGAGGAAGCCGCCCTCGAAGAGGTTGGAGTCGTCCGCGTCCTTGCGGTTGACCCACCAGCCGAAGTTGAGCAGCAGCTTGGTGGCGATCCGCACGAGGAAGTCGGTGTCCCACGCCCCGTCGAGCTCGTAGACCCGCCATGCCGCCCAGCCGTGCACCGGCGGGTTGACGTCGCTGAAGGCCCACTCGTAGGCCGGCAGCTGACCTGACGGGTGTTGCGCCCACTCGCGACAGATGAGCCGCAGCTGGTCCTTGGCGAAGGCCGGGTCGACGTGCGCCAGCGCGACGCAGTGGAAGGCCAGGTCCCACGACGCGAACCACGGGTACTCCCACTCGTCGGGCATCGAGATGACGTCCGCGAGCGCAAGGTTGCGCCAGCTCGTGTTGCGCCCCCACGGCTCCGGGGCCAGCCGCTGCACCGGCGGCGGCGGCTGTCCCGGGTCGCCGTCGAGCCACTGCTCGACGTTGTAGCGGTAGAGCTGTTTGCCCCACAGCAGCCCGGCGAAGGCCCGCCGCGCCACGTGCCGGTCGGCCTCGCTCACCCCACTCGGGATCACCTCGTCGTAGAACCGGTCGGCCTCGGCCTTGCGGTCACGCAGGATGGCACGGAAGGCCTTGCCGAAGGGGCGGTCCGGCATCGAGCCCGACCTCAGCCGCAGCCGCACCGTCACCGTCTCCCCCGGCTCGACCCGGTCGAAGCGATAGCGCAGCGCCGCCTTGGTGCCGGTCTGCGCCGGGTTGAGCAAGGAGGGGTCGCCGTGCACGATCGCACGGTCCACCGCGTTCTTCGGGTATGCCGTGCGGTTGGCTCCGCCCCACAGGCTCGCCGCGTCGGTCTCGTTGTCGCAGAACAGGATCTCGGGCTCTCCCTCGGCGATGAGCCGG
>DAOTIG010000149.1:0-7761 GCA_035448065.1 Dermatophilaceae bacterium | reverse complement strand
GTGAGGTATGCCGTGCGGTCCCGCCGGGAGAGCTGGATGACCTGGCCCTCGACCCAGAGCACCGACATCCTGTCGACGTAGTCGGCGATCTTGAGGCTGAGCAGCCGCACCGGCCACGGGTCCTCGGCGGTCGTCTGGGCGGCCTTCTCGGGCAGCACGCGCGGGCCACGCTGGTCGCCCGGGGTGGGGCGGTCGGCCGGCGCGCTGGTCATGGGCCGATCGTAGGGCGCTGCCCGGTCGCCGGCGTCGAGTGACTCAGCGGCGAGCCACCCGACGCTGCGGCCCGCCGTCCCAGACGAGGGTGGTCGCGCTCACCGGCGCGACGGGTGCGCCGGGCGCACCGGCGACGTCCACGGCATACGCACCGGGTGGCACGTCGGGGAAGTCCGCCCGCGCGACGTTGTCGACGATCGTGAGCGCGCGACTGCGGGCTCGGCCGCGCGGGCCGCCGGAGTCGACCCGACGCAGGGTCGCCCGCAGCGCCGGGCGGTTGGCGCCGACGGCGACCTCGACCCGGACCGGCTCGCCGGCGCCGACGATCGGTGGCACGGTCACCGACAGCGGCACCTGCAACCCGCCCTTGATGACGACCCGCTTGGCGGTGAGGATGCCCTCGAGCTCGTCGAGTGCGGCGGAGTTGCACTGCAGACTGCCGTGCTGCTCGGGCACGCGACGCAGCGTATTCGAGTCCAGCGCAACGCCTTTCGGCACCGCACCGACGAGCGGCACGGTCCCGTCGCCCTGGAAGTCGTCGTCGCCGTAGGTGCCGTAGATCTCCACCCCGCCGCCGGTGACCCGCACGCTCGACTGGGTCGGCTGGCTCGTGCCGACGATCGCGTGCAGCTGGGAGGCGTATGCCGGGTTGCCCGCCTCCGCCGTCTCGAGCTGCTCGTGGAAGGCGAGGGCGTCGGCCGCCATCGTGCTGTCGACGCCCGGCAGGGAGCTCGGCTGCAGGTGCTCGGGCTCGGCCCCGCTTCCGTCGACGAGGCAGGCGTAGCTCGGCAGCAGCTGGTGCAACGACGGCATCGACCGGCCGAGGTCGGTGATCAGCCCGCGCAACGGCCCCATCTTCGCCGGGGCGCCGTTGACGAGCTGGTCGACCGCGTTGAGCGAGCCGCGCATCGGCGTGCCGAAGGTGACGATCCGGCCGACGAGCCCGGCGCCCTGGTGCGCGGCATACCAGCGCGCCACGAGCCCGCCCATCGAGTGGCAGACGAGGGTCACCGTGGCGTCGGCGTAGCGGCCGCCCTGGCCGCGCCAACGGCCCAGCTCGCGCTCAATGGTCGGGGCCATCCACCCGGCGGTGTAGCGGTTGGACAGGCGCCAGTCGTAGGGCATGGCCAGCAGGTTGCCGGGGCGGTCGTCGGTCGGCTCGCGATAGCCGAGGCGGCGCAGTCGCTCGAGGGTGAGCGTGTAGCCGCGGATCGGCGTCCAGATGCCGGGGATGACGTGCACGTCGTCGACGAGCGCGCCCACGGTCACCCCGTCGCCGGGATGGTCGTCGCCGATGCCGGCCGGCAGGGCGAGCGAGCGCAGGCTGCCGCCGAGGGTGAGCAGCGCGTTGAGCAGGGCGCCGCCGCTGGGCTCCCAGACGGGCTTGCCGCCCTTGTGCAGCGTCGAGCCGGTGATGCCCGGCAGGACGACGACGAGGTCGGTGGGGGTGCGGTCGGCCATCGCTGCCTCCTGGACGTGCGGTGGGGAGAGCGCGAGCAGGCGAGCTGCTCGCGGTGTGCGGCAGGGCGGCATACCTGCGGTGCGCACGTAGCATGGAGGGTATGCCGCCTGCTGCTGATACGTCCGGGATCTCGCCGAAGCGGGTGCTGCTCGCAGCTCCGCGCGGCTACTGCGCCGGCGTGGACCGCGCGGTGGTCACCGTCGAGAAGGCGCTGGAGCTCTACGGCCCGCCGGTCTACGTGCGCAAGGAGATCGTGCACAACAAGCACGTCGTCGAGACGCTGCGGGGGCGCGGCGCGGTCTTCGTCGACGAGACGGACGAGGTGCCCGAGGGCGCGACGGTCATCTTCTCCGCGCACGGTGTCGCCCCGGTCGTCCACGACGAGGCGCGGGCCCGGTCGCTCAAGACGATCGACGCGACCTGCCCGCTGGTCACCAAGGTGCACCGCGAGGCGGTCCGCTTCGCCCACGACGACTATGACATCCTGCTCATCGGCCACGAGGGCCACGAGGAGGTCGTCGGCACGAGCGGTGAGGCGCCCGAGCACATCACCATCGTCGACGGTCCGCACGCGGTCGACGGCATCGAGGTCCGCGACCCCGACAAGGTCGTGTGGCTCTCGCAGACCACGCTGTCGGTCGACGAGACGATGGAGACGGTGCGCCGGCTGCGCGAGCGCTTCCCGGCGCTCGTCGACCCGCCGAGCGACGACATCTGCTACGCCACCCAGAACCGGCAGCTCGCGGTGAAGCAGATGGCCGCCGAGACCGACCTGATGATCGTCGTCGGCTCGCGCAACTCATCGAACTCGGTGCGCCTCGTCGAGGTCGCGCTCGAGCACGGGGCGCGGGCCGGGCATCTCGTCGACTATGCCGCGGAGATCGACGAGGCGTGGCTCGACGGCGTGACGACGGTCGGGGTGACCTCGGGTGCGAGCGTGCCGGAGATCCTGGTCCGCGACGTCCTCGACTACCTCGCCGCGCACGGCTACACCGACGTGCAGCCGGTCGTCGCCGCGGAGGAGTCGCTGCTCTTCGCCCTGCCCAACGAGCTGCGCCGCGACCTCAAGGCCCGCACCGGCGCCGACGTCGCAGGCGTGCGGCACGACGCGGCATACCGGCGCGATGCGATGGACGCCGTGACGAGCTCGCTGCACTGAGCGATCCCTCCCGGGCGGTCCCGGCGGTCCCTGCGGTCGTGGCTGGTCAGCCGGCCGCCCGCTGGGTAGGAGGGGCGCTCCCGGCATCCGCATCGGGGGAGACGCCGCCGACCGGCGGCAGGGCGTCCCGGTGCAGCGCCTCGACGAGCTCCGCAGCCGACAACGAGCGCGGTGCGACCTCGAGCGGCGCGACCGATGGAGCCGGCTGTGCGTCGCTCACCACGCCGAGCTCGTGCAGTCGCCGGGCGGTGACGAGCACCCGGCTCTCCATCGAGCCGACGAGGGCGTTGTAGGCCTCGACCGAGCGACGCAAGCCGGCTCCCATCGTCTCGGTATGCCGCGCCACCGCGCCGATCCGCGCATAGAGCTCGCGCCCGGCCGACAGCAGCTCCCGCGCCCCCTGCGCGAGGGAGTCCTGCTGCCAGCCGAGCGCCACCGCGCGCAGCACGGCGAGCAGGGTGGCCGGGGAGGCGAGCACGACGGTGCGGCGCATCGCGTGCTCGTGCAGCCCCGGGTCGGCGGCCAGGGCGGCCGCGAGGAAGCCCTCGCCGGGCACGAAGGCGATGACGAGCTCGGGCGAGCCCGGCCACGCCGACCAGTAGTCCTTCGCCGCGAGGGCGTCGACGTGGCCGCGCAGGGCGCGCGCGTGGGCCCGGAGCCGGGCCGCCCGCTCGTCGCCGGTCACCCCGTCGGCGTGCGCGGCGAGGAAGTCGGTCATCGGCGCCTTGGCGTCGACGGCGACGTGCCGATCGCCCGGGAGGTGGACGACGACGTCGGGTCGGATCGGCCGGCCCGAGCCGCTCGTCGCGCTCACCTGGGTGTCCAGGTCGCAGCGGGCGAGCATGCCCGAGGCCTCGAGGACCCGCTGCAGGGTCACCTCGCCCCAGGCACCACGGACGTTGGCCGAGGACAGCGACCCGACGAGCGAGGCGGTCTGGTCGCGCAGCCCCTCGGCGCTGTCGCGCACCTGGGCCAGCCCGCTGGCGACGACCGCGAACTGCTCGCTGCGGTCGCGCTCGAGGGTGTGCACCTGCCGCTCGACCCGGGTGAGGCTCTCGCGCAGCGGCGCGATGAGCTGGGCCGTCTCGACGACGGCGTCGGCCGAGCCCTCGAGGTCGGCGACCCGCTCCCGCAGCGCGTCGCGCTCGGCGACCGCAGCGGCAAGGCGCGCGGCATACCGATTGGTGACGAGCAGCCAGGTGAGCAGCCCGGCGACGAGGGCGGTGACGACGATCCAGCTAGCGGCGACCATGCCGCAAACGATGCCACCCGGCACCGACAGCGATCGCCGGCCACACCGCGAGCAGCCCGAAGAGCGGCCACCAGGCGCCGGGGGAGGTGTGGGCGATCGGGGCGCCGACGGGGGCCGACCGAGCCCACGCGAGGAAGGCGTCGCCGACGGGGAGCTGTCCCGCGGCATACCGGCGGGTGCCGGCCCAGGAGATGCCGACGCCGAGCAGCTCGGCCTCGCGGTCGAGAGTGTCGGCCAGGGCGATGTCGCCGTTGCGACGCGCGGCCGCGAGGGTGACCGCCGAGGAGCTGGCGGACACCCCGAGCACGAGCGGTCCCGAGTCGACGTCGCCGGAACCCGTTGTGCCGATTGGGTATTCGCGCACTCCGACCAGTCCTGCCTCGCGCACGACGAAGGCGCGCGTGTATGCCGCCCACTCGCCGCCGGCGCGCGCGGCGTCGACGTCGGGGAGGAAGGTCTGGATGATCGACTGCGAGCTGCCGCGGGGGCCGTGGCTGATGGTGCCGTCCGGGCGGACCTGGTGGGGCAGCAGCCCGGTTGCCTTGTCCCGCAACGGCTCCAGCGTCGCCAGCCACGAGCGGGCAAGGGCGGTGTCGTCATGTCCGGTGACCGCGCCGGCCCGGACGAGCGCCGCCATCCCGACGACGTTGTCGCACGGCCAGGTCTGACCCGGATATGACTCGAGCAGGCCCGTGCTGCTGGCCTGGGCTGCCGTGCGCAGCATGGTCTGCTCGGCGAGCACGGCATCCCGTTCCGCGGATTGCGTTGATGCGCGGGCGATCTCGACGAGCAGCAGCAGTCGCCAGCCGCGATAGAAGACCCCCTCGGGAGGGCTCGTGACGCCGGCGAAGAGGCCACGATTGCGAGGTGCGTCGACCGCCGCCAGGGCGCGTCGGGCGAAGGCCAGGTGCCGGTCGCGGTCGATGCCCGCGGCGGCGAGCCGGGCGGCGGCCGTGCCGGTGAGCACCTCGGTGAAGAGATCGCCCTCGGGGAAGAGCGCCTGCATCCGCGGGCCGGCGCCATCGCGCAGGGTCTCATCGAGGAAGGCCACTTGGGTGGCCACCCGGACCTCGTCGGAGGGCGGACCGAGCCAGGCCCATCCGACGTGGCCGGTCACGGCGGTCGAGAGCAGCGCGACGCACACCGCCAGCGCCGCGAGGAGCCGCCGCATCCATCCTCCATGTATCTTGACATCAAGATATCTTGCTGATTCCCTCGATGGTATGCCGCAGCACGCCTGGGACCCGGACCGCGCCAAAGGGGCTCCGACGCAGGCTGCGCGCGGCATACCCGGAAGGTCCGGCCGGGGTGCTGCTGCCCTTCCGCAGGGTCTTCGCCGTCGCCCAGCGGGTCGGCTGACACACTGACGCCATGAGCTCGGAATTCGACGACGCGATCGCGGTGCAGGCAGGGCGGGGCAAGGGCGAGTGGACCGCCCGGCTCGATGACCGGTGGCAGATCGGCAACGGAGTCAACGGCGGCGTGCTCATGGCGATCGCGGCCAACGCGCTACGCGGCCAGCTCGACGACGACGGCGGGCACCCCGACCCGCTCGCGCTGTCGGCCTTCTTCCTCAGCCCGGCGACACCGGGCCCGCTGTCGATCCGCACGAGCGTGTTGCGGGCGGGGCGGACGATGTCGACGGGTCAGGCAGTGCTCACCCAGCCCGACGACGCCCTCGGCAGCGTCGAGCGGGTGCGCATGCTCGCGACCTTCGGCGACCTCACCGACCGGATCGAGCCGGTCGTGCTCGCGGCGGCGGCGCCGGAGCTGCCCCCGCCCGATCGATGCATCGGCAGCGACGAGACTCCGGACTTCCTGCGGCACTCGACTCTGCTGTCACGCATGGAGATTCGGCTCGACCCGGCGACGTCGGGATGGCTGCGGGGACAGCCGTCGCATCAGGGAGTGCTGTCGGGGTGGCTGCGGCTGGCCGACGGGCGCGAGCCCGATGTGATGTCGCTCGTCTGGGCGCTCGACGCCCTGCCTCCGGTGGCCTTCGACCTCGGACTGCTGGGCTGGACGCCGACACTCGAGTTCAGCGCCCACCTGCGGGCCCACCCGGCGGCTGGCTGGCTGCAGGTGCAGCTGCGCACCGAGAACGTCGCGGGCGGCCTGATGGAGGAGGACGCCCGGATCTGGGACTCGACCGGCCGGCTGGTCGCGCTGTCCCGCCAGCTGTGCGGGTGGCGGGTGCCACGCGCCTGAGCGGTATGCCGCGCGCGGCAGGCACGCGGCATACCGGGTGGGTCAGTCCTTCTTCTTGGGCGTGGGCATCGGGAAGCCCGGGATCGAGTCCTTGCCCTTCTGCTCCGGGGCGGGCTGGCCGCCCTGCCGCAGCTCGCCGTTCTTCTTGCCGAAGTTGAACCAGCGCTTCCAGAACATCGGTGCCTCCTCGAGATGGGTCTGTCTCGATGGTAAGCGCAGGGGGAGCCTGGGACGGGCGCCGCGCGCCGACACGTAGAATCACCTGTTTGTGGCACTCACCATCGGGATCGTCGGCCTGCCCAACGTCGGCAAGTCGACCCTCTTCAACGCGCTGACCAAGAACGACGTGCTCGCCGCGAACTATCCGTTCGCGACGATCGAGCCCAACGTCGGGGTGGTGCCGCTGCCCGACCCGCGGCTAGCGCGGCTGGCCGAGATCTTCGGGTCGGAGAAGATCCTGCCCGCGACGGTGTCGTTCGTCGACATCGCCGGCATCGTCAAGGGGGCGAGCGAGGGGGAGGGGCTGGGCAACAAGTTCCTCGCCAACATCCGCGAGGCGGATGCCATCTGCCAGGTGGTGCGGGTCTTCGCCGACGGCGACGTCGTGCACGTCGACGGCAAGGTCGACCCGACGAGCGACATCTCGACCATCGAGACCGAGCTGTGCCTCGCCGACCTGCAGACGCTCGAGAAGGCGGTGCCGCGCCTCGAGAAGGAGTCGCGGATCGTCAAGGAGAAGCGCGCGGCATACGAGAACGCCGTTGCGGCGCAACGCTGTCTCGAGGCCGGGCAGACCCTGTATGCCGCCGGGCCGGCGCACGGTGTCGACCTCGCCGCCGCGCGTGAGCTGCAGCTGTTGACGACGAAGCCGTTCATCTACGTCTTCAACGTCGACGAGGACCAGCTCGCGGATGAGGCTCTGCGGCAACGGCTCTCGGCGTCGGTGGCGCCGGCGGACAGCGTCTTCCTGTCGGCGAAGCTCGAGGCCGACCTCGCCGAGCTCGAGGCGGACGAGGCGCGCGAGCTGCTCGAGTCGGTCGGTGTCAGCGAGCCGGGGCTGGACCAGCTGGCGCGAGTGGGCTTCCACACCCTGGGGCTGCAGACGTATCTGACTGCTGGGCCGAAGGAGTCGCGGGCCTGGACGATCCGGCAGGGCTGGACCGCGCCGCAGGCGGCCGGAGTGATCCACACCGACTTCCAGCGGGGGTTCATCAAGGCGGAGGTGGTGTCCTTCGCCGACCTCGACGAGCTCGGCTCGATGGCCGCCGCCCGCGCCGCCGGCAAGGTCCGGATGGAAGGCAAGGACTACGTGATGGTTGATGGGGACGTGGTCGAGTTCAGGTTCAACGTGTAGTTCCGGTCTGGAATGACTCACACCGAATCGGCTGAGCTGGATCCTGCGCTACGCGACAGCGTCGGGGCCCCGTCCGTGTGAGGATCTGATGTGGCTGAGTTGGGGCATGAGGA
>DAOTIG010000148.1:0-7809 GCA_035448065.1 Dermatophilaceae bacterium | reverse complement strand
ATCCAGAAGGCCAAGAAGTCCTCGGTCCCCAACGACAACATCGACCGCGCGGTCAAGCGCGGCTCCGGTGCGGAGTCCGGCGGCGCGGCATACGAGACGATCATCTACGAGGGCTACGCACCCGGCGGGGTCGCGATCCTCATCGAGTGCCTCACCGACAACCGCAACCGCGCGGCGGCCGAGGTGCGGACCGCGCTGACCCGCAACGGTGGTCAGCTCGCCGACCCCGGCAGCGTGGCCTACGTCTTCGACCGCAAGGGCGTCGTCATGGTCCCGAAGTCGGCGGGCGTCGACGAGGACCGGCTCATGGAGGTCGTGCTCGACGCGGGCGCCGAGGAGATCAACGACTACGACGAGTCCTTCGAGATCGTCTCGGAGGCAAGCGATTTCGTGGCGGTGCGCACCGCCCTGCAGCAGGCCGGGATCGACTACGACTCGGCCGAGGCGTCGTGGGTGCCCAACCTGCAGGTGCCGCTCGACGCCGAGGGGGCCCGCAAGATGATGCGGGTCGTCGACGCGCTCGAGGACTCCGACGAGGTCCAGAACGTCTTCGCCAACGGCGACGTCAGCGACGAGATCCTCGCCGAGCTCGAGAACGAGTAGTCGCGTCTCGACGAGGTTCGACGGAGCCTCACGGAGGCCGGCTCAGTCGCCGATGATCGCGTCGATCTCGACCTCGACGAGCCAGCGGGGATCGAGCAGGGCTGCCACGACGAGCATCGTCGAGGCCGGCCGGATCGCGCCGAACACCTCGCCGTGCACGTCGCCGACGGCATCGGCGATGTCCGCGCGGGTGAGGTACTGCCGGGTCCGCACGACATCCTCCGGGCGCCCGCCCAGCTGTTCGAGTGCACCGAGGGCGATCTCCCAGCAGCGCCGGGCCTGCGCCTGCGGGTCGGGATCGACCGAGCCGTCCGGCCACACCGGAGCCGTGCCGGCGATGGCAACCCACTGCCCGTCGCGCACGCCGCGGCTGAAGCCGATGCGGTCCTCGTAGGGCGATCCGGATCGGGCCTGGCGGCGGGTCTCACGCATGCGCGCATGCTACGGCGCGTCGCGGTCCGGCCCGCGGGGCGCCGGGGGTACCGTGGAGCGAACACGTGTTCGCCTCGCCAGGCGGACCCCGCCGATCGAGAGGTATGCCGCGTGCGCGTCCTGGGAGTCGACCCCGGGTTGACCCGGTGCGGCGTGGGCGTCGTCGACGGCGACCTCGGTCGGCGGCTGCAGATGGTCGACGTCACCGTCATCCGCACCCCCGCAGCCGCGCCGACGGCCGAGCGGCTGCTCGCGCTCGAGCAGGCCCTCGAGACTCTCGTGGCCACCCACCGGCCGGACCGGGTCGCCGTCGAGCGGGTCTTCGCCGACGTCAACGTCCTCTCGGTCATGGGCACCGCCCAGGCCTCCGCCGTCGCGATGCTCGTCGCCGCGCGGCACGGGCTGCCTGTGCACCTGCACACGCCCACCGAGGTGAAGGCGGCGGTCACCGGCAGCGGCCGGGCCGACAAGGCCCAGGTCACCGCGATGGTCACCCGGCTGCTGCGCCTCACGTCGGCACCCAAGCCGGCCGACGCCGCGGACGCGCTCGCGCTGGCGATCTGCCACCTGTGGCGGGGCGCCGCCGCGAGCCGGCTCGAGCAGGCCGTGGCCGCCCAACAGAGCGCCCGGGCCCGGGCCGTTGGAGCGCCCCGATGATCGCCTCGGTGACCGGCCGGGTGGGCCATGTCGGGCTGGACCGGGTCGTCGTCGAGGTCGGCGGCGTCGGGCTCACCGTGCACGTCACCCCGACGACCGCCGCCGGCCTGCGGGTCGGCAGCGAGGCGCGGCTGGCGACCTCGCTCATCGTCCGTGAGGAGTCGCTCACCCTGTTCGGCTTCGCCGACGACGACGGCCGAGCGGTCTTCGAGCAGGTCCAGACGGTCAGCGGGGTCGGCCCGCGACTGGCACTGGCGATGCTCGCCGTCCACTCGCCCGACGGCGTGCGCGCCGCGATCAGTGGCGGCGACCTCACCGCCCTGACCAAGGTGCCGGGCATCGGGCGCAAGGGCGCCGAGCGGCTCGTGCTCGAGCTGCGCGACAAGATGGGTATGCCGCCCAGCGCCGGCGCCGCGCCGGCCGCACCGGGCCAGACCGGGTCGGCCTGGCAGGAGCAGGTCCGCGAGGCTCTCGTCGGGCTGGGCTGGAGCGCCAAGCAGGCCGAGGACGCCGTCACCGCCGTGGCTGCCGACCCGCCGGCCGACTCCGGCCCGGCCGACGTGTCTGCTCTGCTGCGGGCTGCCCTGCGCCGATTGGCTCGCACATGACCGGGAGGCCCGAGGACGACCGCGACCCTGGCGCGCCGGTGCGGGAGGGCGGCATACCGGTGTGGGACGACGGGTCCTACGACGCCACCGCACGGGTCGTGGACGCCGGCGGCGACGAGCGGGAGCGTCAGGTCGAGGCGGCCCTGCGGCCGCGCCGGCTGGCCGACTTCCCCGGCCAGCCCCGGGTCCGCGACCAGCTGGGCCTGGTCCTCGAGGCGGCCCGCCGCCGCGGCAGCCCGCCGGACCACGTGCTGCTGTCCGGGCCGCCGGGACTGGGCAAGACCACCCTCGCGATGATCATCGCCGCCGAGCTCGAGCAGCCGATCCGGGTCACCTCTGGGCCGGCCATCCAGCACGCCGGCGACCTCGCCTCGGTGCTGTCCTCCCTCGCGGAGGGCGAGGTCCTCTTCCTCGACGAGATCCACCGGATGAGCCGGGCCGCCGAGGAGATGCTCTACCTCGCGATGGAGGACTTCCGGGTCGACGTCGTCGTGGGCAAGGGCCCGGGGGCGACCGCCATCCCGCTCGAGCTGCCGCCGTTCACGGTCGTCGGCGCGACGACCCGCTCCGGGCTGCTGCCGGCTCCGCTGCGCGACCGCTTCGGCTTCACCGGCCACCTCGACTTCTACGACACCGCCGACCTGGTCACCATCGTGCGCCGCTCGGCCCGGTTGCTCGACGTCGAGGCCGACGACGCGGGCGTGCTCGAGATCGCCGGCCGCTCGCGTGGCACCCCGCGGATCGCCAACCGGCTGCTGCGCCGGGTGCGCGACTGGGCCCAGATCCACGGCCGGCAGGTCGTCGACCGCGAGGCCGCGCTGGCCGCGCTGCGGCTCTTCGACGTCGACACCCGGGGGCTGGACCGCCTCGACCGCGGGGTGCTCGATGCTCTGTGCCGGCGCTTCGGCGGCGGGCCGGTCGGCGTCTCCAACCTCGCGGTCGCCGTGGGGGAGGAGCCGGACACCGTCGAGACGGTCGCCGAGCCCTTCCTCGTCCGCGAGGGGCTGATGGTCCGCACCCCGCGGGGCCGGGTGGCGACGCCCCTGGCGTGGGAGCACCTCGGGCTGGCCGCGCCGGCCTCGACGGCGGCATACCAGGCGTCCTTGCTGTCTCCCGACGACGAGCGCCGCCTGCGCGACTGACCCGCGCGGACTCCGTTCCGACGCGCGACACCCGGTTGAGCCAGAGTTGGGTGTGAAGGCGGGCGATGGTCCACAATGGGACGCTGGTCCACGCACCGCCCACAGCCTTGTCCCACCAGGCGGCGCCCGCACTGACGAAGGTCTGCACCTCGTGGCTCTCAACCCCCGCACCCGCGGCCCACGCCGCACGCTCTGGGCGCTCCTGGCCCTGCTCGTGCTGCTCTTCGGCGGCATCGGCGCCGCCCACCAGTGGGCCGGCGGCCAGCTGGTGCCCAAGCTCGGCCTCGACCTCGAGGGCGGCACCCAGATGGTGCTCGAGCCCCAGGTCACCGGGGGCACCGAGGTCAGCGCCGGGCAGCTCGAGAAGGCCCGCGACATCATCGCCCAACGCGTCGACAGCAACGGCGTCGCGGAGGCCGAGGTCACCACCCAGGGCGGCCGCAACATCGTCATCTCGATTCCCGGCCAGCCCGATGCGGCCACCCTCGAGCAGATCCGCAAGCCGTCACAGCTGCGCTTCCGCGCCGTGCTCATGGCTGCTCCGGGCACGAGCGTCATCGACGGCTCGGCGACCTCACCCACCGCCCCGGTCACGCCGAGCGCGACGACCGCGCCGGCCACGCCCACCCCGACGACGCCCAAGCCGGTCTTCACCATGGACCCGGTCCCGGCGCCCGAGCCCAGCGTGCCGGCGACCAGCGCCAACGCCGTCATCCCGCCGGCGCTCGCCCAGGACACGACCCCGGTCACCCCGGCTCCCACCGGCTCCGGCGCCCCGACGACGTCCGCGCCCAGCTCGACCGCGACGACCAAGCCGCCGGACAACGCCTCCGACCCCGCATGGGTCACCCCCGAGCTGCTCGACGAGTTCGGTCGGCTCAACTGCGGCACGGCAGGGGCGATCAACGAGTTCGTCGACGACCCGGCCAAGCCGCTGGTGACCTGCTCCACCGACAAGAGCGAGAAGTACATCCTCGGCCCGGTCGAGGTCGACGGCACCGACATCGCCGACGCCTCCTCCGGCTACCAGGTCGGCCAGAACGGTCAGCCCACCTCGATCGTCGAGGTGCGGCTCAAGTTCACCGGCGACGGCGCCAAGAAGTTCGGTGACGTCACGACCCGGTTGTTCGCGCTCAAGGCCGCCGACCAGACTCGCAACCGCTTCGCGATCGTCCTGGACAAGCAGGTCATCTCGGCGCCGTCGACCAACGCGGTCATCGCCAATGGCGAGGCGTCGATCACCGGCAGCTTCACCCTCGACTCGGGCAAGGCGCTGGCCCAGCAGCTGAAGTTCGGTGCCCTGCCGATGTCCTTCGCCCTGCAGACCCAGGACGACATCAGCCCCACGCTCGGCAAGGAGCAGCTCGCGCTCGGCCTGATCGCGGGCCTGATCGGCCTGCTCCTGGTCGTCGTCTACAGCCTGGTCCAGTATCGGCTGCTCGGCCTGGTCACGGTCGCCTCGCTCGTCGTCGCCGCCGTCGTCACCTTTGGCTCGCTCACCCTGCTCGGCTGGAGCCACAACTTCCGGCTCACCATGGCCGGGGTCACCGGCGTCATCGTCGCCATCGGCGTCACGGCCGACTCGTTCATCGTCTACTTCGAGCGGATCCGAGACGAGGTGCGCGAGGGCCGCCCGCTCGTCACCGCCGTCGACGCCGGCTGGGCCCGGGCCAGGCGCACCATCGTCGCCGCCGACGTCGTCAACCTGCTCGCCGCTGGCGTCCTCTTCACACTCGCCTCGAGCAACGTCCGCGGCTTCGCCTTCACCCTCGGCGTGACGACGATCATCGACCTGCTCGTCGTCGTGCTCTTCACCCACCCGGTGGTCGCGCTGCTCGCCCACACGACGTTCTTCGGTGGGGGGCATCCGTGGTCGGGCCTGAGTCCGGATCGACTCGGCGCCAAGGTCCGGACTACCCGGTATGCCGGTCGCGGCCGCTTCGTCACGCCCGCCACGACCGGGGGGAAGGCCTGAGATGCCCAACTTCGCCCAGCTCGGCAACGACCTCTACACCGGCAAGCGGTCGATCGACTTCATCGGCCGACAGAAGCAGTGGTACGCCTTCTCGGCCGTGCTCATCGCGCTGGCCCTCGTCGGCATCTTCGCCCGCGGCCTCAACTTCGGCATCGAGTTCCGGGGCGGCTCGGAGTACCGGCTCACCGGCATCTCCGATGTCAGCAACTACGAGACCAAGGCGCGCTCCGCGATCGCCGAGGCCGGCATCGGCGGCAATGTGCTGTCCACCGTCATCGGCGGCAACAGCGTGCGGGTGCAGACCGAGGCGGCCGGGGAGCACAACGAGGCGGCTAAGGCGGCCCTGGCGAAGGCCTTCGGCATCCAACTCAACACCGTGTCCGCGTCGCTCATCGGGCCGTCGTGGGGGGCGTCGGTCACCTCGAAGGCGCTGCAGGCGCTGATCATCTTCCTGGTGCTGCTCGCTCTCGTCATGGCCATCTACTTCCGCACCTGGAAGATGGCGGCCGCCGGGCTCGTCGCCCTGCTCCACGACCTCCTCGTCACGGTCGGCATCTATGCGCTGGCCGGCTTCGAGATCACCCCGGCGTCGATGATCGGCTTCCTCACCATCCTCGGCTACTCGCTCTACGACACCGTCGTCGTCTTCGACAAGGTGCGTGAGAACACCACCGAGGCGATGGGCACCAGGCGCACCTCGTATGCCGCGGCCGCCAACCTCGCGGTCAACCAGACGCTCGTCCGGTCGATCAACACGACCGTCGTCGCGCTGCTGCCGATCGTCGCGATCCTCATCGTCGGCGTGACGAAGATCGGTCCGGGCACCCTGCTCGACCTCGCGCTCGCCCTGTTCGTCGGCATCGCCGTGGGCGCCTACTCGTCGATCTTCATCGCGACCCCGCTGCTCGTCGACCTGCGGCGCAACGAGCCGGGCATCGTCGAGCTGGAGAAGCACGCGGCCAAGCTCGCCAGTCGGGAGCGCGCCGACCAGGCGGTTCAGGACGCCCCCGTCGGCACGACGAGGACCGTCCCGGCGAAGGCCTCGAGTACCCGGGTCTCGGCGCCCGTCGACGCACCGTCCGACCCGGCGGGCGACTCGGCCGACGAGGCGACGGATGGCGGCGAGTCGGAGGAGCCCGTCCTCACCGACGCGGCCGGCCGACCGCTGCACAAGTGGGCGTCCACCGGACCTCGGAACCAGCCCAAGCGCACCCCGAGGGCGCGCCGGTGACTCGCTCGCTGCACCCCGGGGAGGCGGATCCGCGGGTGTCCGAGCTGGTCGCCTCGCTGCTGCGGGACGTGCCGGACTTCCCGAAGCTCGGCGTGCTCTTCAAGGACTTCACCCCTTTGCTGGCCGACGGTCCGGCTCTGCGCGCGGTCGTCGACGACATCGCCGGACGGTATGCCGGACGGGTCGACTGCATCGTCGGGGTCGAGGCCCGCGGCTTCGTGCTCGGGGCGGCCACGGCATACGCCATGGGGGTCGGCTTCGTCCCGGTGCGCAAGGAGGGCAAGCTGCCCGGCGACACGCACGCCGCGTCCTATTCGCTCGAGTACGGGACGGCGACCCTGGAGATCCACGCGGACGCGATCATCGGCGGCCATCGCGTGCTCATCCTCGACGACGTGCTCGCCACCGGCGGCACGGCCGTGGCGACGTGCGACCTGGTGGAGCGGGCCGGGGGCACCGTCGTAGCCCTCGACTTCGTCCTCGAGATCGGCTTCCTGCACGGCCGCGAGCGGCTGGCCGGGCGAGAGGTCCATGCGACCCTGCTGTCCTGAGCGGCCCGTCGGGGTCCGGGAGACCGCCGGGTAGACTCCGGTCATGACGGACCAGGCCGCGCGTGCCGAGTCGGTGGAGCCTGCCACCGACCCGCAGGCCGGCCAGCCGGTTCCAACCGGCCGTCCCGCAGCCAGCACGCCCAGCCCGCTGCCGCCCTCCACCGGTGGCTCGGTGCCGACCCGCGGCCTGCGTGACCGGCTCTCGCTCACCCGCTTCGCCAGTCCCAAGACCCCGACGAACGTCGCGCTGGAGCCGCTCCTGCAGAGCGTGCGGCGACACCATCCGAAGGCCGACCTCACGGTCCTGCAACGGGCTTACGAGGTCGCCGAGCGCCAGCACGCCGGCCAGCGCCGGGACAGCGGAGATCCCTACATCACCCATCCGCTCGCGGTGACCCAGATCCTCGCCGAGCTCGGCATGACCCCGCCCACCCTGGCCGCCGCCCTCCTGCACGACACGGTCGAGGACACCGGATACGAGCTCAGTGAGCTGCGCCGCGACTTCGGCGACGAGATCGCCACCCTCGTCGACGGGGTCACCAAGCTCGACAAGGTCACCTGGGGCGAGGCGGCCAAGGCCGAGACGGTGCGCAAGATGGTGGTCGCGATG
>DAOTIG010000147.1:0-7816 GCA_035448065.1 Dermatophilaceae bacterium | reverse complement strand
GTCACGCCCCGGTTCTTCAACTCGGTCAGCACCGCCAGCCAGTACTTGGCTGACTGGTGGGACAATCGAGATGTGACCGCCGCGGACTATGCCTTCTTCGCCGACCGGCCGGTCGGCTTCGCCCACCGCGGCGGAGCGCTCTACGGACCCAACGTCGGCCTCGAGAACACCCTGGCTGCCTTCGCCAACGCGGTCGCCCTCGGCTATCGCTATCTCGAGACCGACGTGCACGCGAGCAAGGACGGCGTGCCGGTCATCTTCCACGACGATCGGCTCGACCGGGTCACCGACCGCACCGGCCTCATCTGTCACCAGCCGTGGTCCGAGGTTCGCCGCGCCAAGGTCGGCGGCACCGAGCAGATCCCCACCCTCGACGACCTCCTCGACGCCTTCCCCGAGGCCCGGATCAACGTCGACCTCAAGATCGCCGAGGCCGTCGAGCCGGTGTGGCGGGCCATCAAGCGGCACCGCGCCTATGACCGGGTCTGCGTCGCATCCTTCTCCGAGCGCCGCCTCGGCGCCTTCCGCAAGCTCGCCGGCACCCGGGTCGCGACCGCGATGACCCCGGTCGGCATCGCGGCCTTCCGGCTGCTCCCCCAGCGCCTGGCGATGATCGCCCGCGGCCAGGCGCAGGTTCTCGAGGTGCCGCCCGCCCAGCTCCTCGCCGGTCGCACCGTGCCCGTCGTCACCCCGCAGCTGCTCCAGGCCGCGCACTCCCTCGGCCTGCAGGTGCACGTCTGGACCATCGACTACCGCGCCGAGATGGAGCGCCTCCTCGACCTCGGCGTCGACGCCATCCACAGCGACCGGATCGACATCCTGCGCGACGTGCTCACCGAGCGGGGCCTGTGGCCGAGCTGACCACCCCCGCCGATCCGCCGGCCCCGGCGCTGACAGCAGGGCCGATGGGCGCGGCATACCGGCTGGTCACCGTCGCCCTCGTCATGCTCACGACGATGATCGCCTTCGAGGCGATGGCGGTCACGACGGCGATGCCGCGCGCGGCCGAGCAGCTCGGCGCCGTCGGCTCCTACGGGCTCGCCTTCTCCTCGATGCTCACCGCCATGCTGCTCGGCAATGTGCTCGCCGGCAGCTGGGCCGACCGGGTCGGCGCACTCCCGGGCCTGTATGCCGGTCAGCTGCTCTTCGCCGCCGGCTCGCTCGGGTGCGCGCTCGCGCCGACCTGGCCGGTGCTGCTCGGCGGCCGGGTCGTCGCCGGGCTCGGGGCCGGGCTCGTCGTCGTCACCGAGTTCGTCACCGTCGGGCGCTTCTATCCGGCGGCCGTGCGGCCGCAGGTCTTCACCTGGCTCTCGGCCGCCTGGGTGGTGCCGTCGATCATCGGCGCGCCGGTCGCCGGCTGGCTGACGACGACCTGGTCGTGGCGCTGGGTCTTCGGCGTCGTGCTCGTGCCGGCCGCCATCGCCGCGGCGCTCGTCACGGCCCGGCGGGCGGAGCTGGGCCGGCGGCATACCGACGTCACCGACGCCAACGACTCCACCGAGGACGCCGACACGCTGGCCCGGGACCGCGCCGACCACCGACGCGCCGCCCGACTCGGCCTCGCCGTCGCGCTGTCGGCCGGGGCCGTGCAGCTCGCGATCCACGAGCAGGACGGATCGCGATGGTGGCCCGTGCCGCTCGCGATCGCCGGGCTGCTCGGCATCGCCGGCACGGCTCCCCGGCTGCTGCCGGCCGGCACCCTGCGGGCCGCCCGCGGGCTGCCGGCAGTCGTGCTCTCGCGCGCCCTCTTCAACGCCTCGTTCATGGCCTCGGTGACCTTCCTGCCGCTGCTGCTCGTGCTCGTCCACCGCCTCGAGCTCACCGCCGCCGGAGCGGTCGTCGCCGCCGGCGCGATCGGCTGGAGCGTCGGGTCATGGTTGCAGGGTCGCCGCACGGCGACTGGGCCGGCCGGGCGAGCCCGACTCGTCTGGCTCGGCGCGCTCGCACTCACCGTCGGCACGATCGGGCTCACCGTCGCTGCCGCGACAAGCGCGCCCGTCCTCGCCCACACGGTGGCCGTCGTGGCGTGCGGGCTGGGCATGGGGATCGGCTCGACCACCCTGTCGGTGCTCGTCCTCGACCTCGCCCCTGGCCACGAGCACGGGCGTGCCTCGGCGGCCCTGCAGCTCGCCGACGTCCTCGGCAGCGTGCTCGGCATCGCCGGCGCGACCGCCCTCTTCAGCACCCGGTATGCCGCCGGCGACGCCGGCGTCTTCGTCGTCATCGAGGCCGCGCTCGCCGTCGTGGCCGCCATCGCCGTGGTCACCGGAATGCGGTGCGCGCCAAGCGGATTGGTCGACTGACCCAGCTGAGGTATGGGTCTGCTCAGCGGGCGAGGATGTGCCCACCGACGCCGCGCAACCGCACCCACCGCCCGCACCGGTAGACCGGGACCGGCGGGTCCGTGGGCCGGACCAGACCGAGCGCGAAGGCCGCGAAGCCCGCACCTGCCGGCACCGTGGCACCGGGGGCGTCGGTGGTCAGCGGTCGGGACCACACGCGGTGCCGCAGCTCGGCGACGGCGAGCGCCCCGGCCGGTCCACGGCCGGCCCCGGCCGCGATCTCGGCGATGCCGGCGCTCGCCGCATCGAGCACGGCCGTGGGGTCGACCTCGCCGAGCTGCTCCCACGGGCCCGCCGGCAGGGCCCCCGCCCACGCGGTGTGGGTGCCGGCCGGCGGCACGGGCAGCCGGGTCGGCGCCCCGACGTCTCCGTCGCTGCCGGGGCCGGAGCCCGGGGTGCCCTCGGCGCGGGCGAAGCGGTCGGCCAAGGCCGCACTCGGCACGACGACGTCGAGTGCGCCCGCCTCGGCCAGCTCGATGCCACGCACTCCGATGGCGGCGCCCTCGGCGAACAGGCCGGTGCCGGGCAGGGCCGCCGCCCACACCCCGAGCACCTTTCCCGCGACGTGCAGGCGGACTGCGCCGTCCGGGTCGGCCGTGCGCGCCCGGCGCACGAGCGTCACCAGATCGGCGTAGGAGGACGGATCGGGGAAGACGAGCTCGCGCATCGGCTCCACCGGGCGCGGTCCGCTCACCGCCGGCGCCGCAGCGGTGCCGGGTCGCCGAGGTGAGCGCCCAGGGTGGCCCGCTCGTGCTCGGTCATCCGGCGGGGCCGGCCCGCAGCGAAGTCGAAGAGCGCGAGCGAGGTCTCGGCGACGGCATACCGGGTGCCGGCGCCGACGCCGTCCGGGTCGCGGACGATGTAGCCGAGGTCGTAGCCCGCGCCGCCCAGCCGCGACACCCAGATGTCGACCGCCACGGGCTCGCGGCGGTGGCCGAGCTGGGCGAGGTAGTCGATCTCGTGCCGGGCGACGACGATCCCCAGCTCGAGCGCCTTCGCGTCGCCGAACCACTCGTGCCAGCCGGCGACCCGGGCCTCCTCGAGCAGCCGGACGAACTCGGTGTTGTTGACGTGGCCATAGGCGTCCATGTCCGACCAGCGCAGCGGGACGTTGACGGTGGTGGGGGCGGGCGGCATACCGGCAAGGCTAGTCTCGGCGCATGCCTGCGCTGCTCCCCGACCGCCCCGAGGATGCCGTTGCCCACCTGCTCGAGCTGCTCGATCTGCGCGAGGTGGGGCAGGCGCACGTCACGGTGTCCGGTGCTCCGGGCGAGCAGGAGACCGAGCTCGGCGAGTGGGACACGACGGTGTTCGTCGCCCCGAGCCAGCGGCAGCCGCACGGCCGGGTCTTCGGCGGGCAGGTGCTCGCGCAGTCGCTCGTCGCGGCGGCACGCACCGTCGAGGCGATCGGCGGGGTCGAGCGGCCGGTGCACTCGCTGCACGCCTACTTCGTGCGGCCTGGGGATGCCGACCATCCGATCCGCTTCCTCGTCGAGCGGTCCCGCGACGGCGGCAGCTTCTCGGTGCGCCGGGTGCAGGCGGTGCAGTACGGCAAGCCGATCCTGTCGATGGGGGTGTCCTTCCAGGCTCCGGCCGACGGCTTGGAGCACCAGGACCCGATGCCGCCGGTGCCCGACCCCGAGGACGTGCCGACCCTGCAGGAGGCGCTCGGGGCCGAGCTCGACGAGCGAGCCGCGCAGTTCTTCGCGGCAACGGCTCGGCCGATCGAGCTGCGGCACGTCGAGGGCAATGTCTATCTCAGCCCGAGCAAGCGCCAGGTGGCCCGGCAATCGGTGTGGATCAGGGCGCGGGCCGAGCTGCCGGACGACCCGGTGATCCACGCGGCCGTGCTCGCCTATGCGTCGGACTATCCGCTGCTCGAGCCGGTGCTGCGCCGGCACGGCATCGCCTGGGGTGACCGGCGGCTGCGGCCCGCGAGCCTCGACCACGCGATGTGGTTCCACCGGCCGGTGCGAGCCGACCAGTGGACGCTCTACCAGATGTCCTCCCCGTCCGCGCAGGGCGGACGTGGACTCGGTGTCGGACGGATGTATGCCGCGGACGGCACCCTCGTCGTCTCCGTCGCCCAGGAGGGCATGCTGCGGCTGAAGGAGACCGATTCCCTTGGCTGACAACGACACTCGCGCGGTGATGGGGCGACCGGAGGACTACACCGTCGACGGGCTGCTGCCCCATCTCGCGCTGGCGGAGGGGCCGTCGCGGGGGGCCGTGCGGGTGTTCTCCGGCGAGAGCCAGCTGCAGCGATATCGACGCACCTTCGGTGGACAGCTCATGGCCCAGGCTCTCGTCGCGGCCGGTCGGACCGTCGAGGGGTCCAGCAGTGACCGGCTGGTCCACTCGGTGCACACGACCTTCCTCGCCGGCGGCGACGACGCGCGGCCGGTCGACCTGCTCGTCGAGCCGCTGGCCGACGGACGGTCCTTCTCGGTGCGGCGGGTGCGGGTCGAGCAGGACGGCGCGCTGCTCGCGACCCTGCAGCTGTCCTTCCAGGCCGCCTCCGAGGGGATGGAGCACGCCGACCCGATGCCCGACGTGCCGGGGCCCGAGGGGGTGCCCGACGTGGCCAGCGCCCTCGCGGGTGTGCCCGAGCCCTATGCGGTGGTCACCCTGCTGCACGGCCCGATCGAGCTGCGCCATGTCGAGGGCAACCTCTATTCCGGTGCGCCCCAGCCGAATCCGTCGCAGTCGGTGTGGCTCAAGGCCCGCGAGGCGCTGCCGGACGACCCGCTCGTGCACGCGGCATACCTGCTCTATGCGTCGGACTACTCGATCCTCGAGCCAGCGCTGCGCGCCCACGGCATCGCGTGGAGCGACCCACGACTGCGCCAGGCGAGCCTGGACCATGCGATGTGGTTCCACCGGGCGGGACGGGCCGACGAGTGGGTCTTGCACTCCCTGCACAGCCCGTCGGGCTCGGGTGGGCGCGGGCTCGGCATGGGCCGGATGTATGCCGCGGACGGCCGACTGCTCGCGTCCGTCGCCCAGGAGGGGATGCTCCGCCTCAAGACGTGAGGGGTGGCGACGATGTGGCTGGATGCGGTCGCTAGGCTCGGCGGCGTGAGCACAGTGAGCACAGCCAGCACTCCTCGGGTCGCCGTCGTCACCGGGGCCGCGCGTGGCATCGGGGCGGCTATCGCGATGCGCCTGGCCGCCGACGGGCATGCCATCGCGGTGCTCGATCTCGACGAAGCGGCTTGCGCGGCAACGGTGTCCGCCATCGAGGCCGCCGGCGGGCGAGCCATGGCAGTGGCGGCCGACATCGCCGACAAGGAGCAGGTCGAGGCTGCGGTCGCACGGATCGTCGAGGGGCTCGGCGCGCCGACGATCCTCGTCAACAACGCCGGCATCACCCGGGACGGGCTCGTGCACAAGATGTCCGAGGCCGACTGGGATCTCGTCATGCGGGTCAACCTGCGTGGCACCTTCCTCATGACCCAGGCCTGTCAGGCGCACATGGTCGCCGCGAAGTGGGGGCGGATCGTCGTGCTCTCCTCGACTTCGGCACAAGGGATCCGCGGCCAGCTCAACTACGCGTCGGCCAAGGCGGGGCTGCAGGGCTTCGCGAAGGCGGCGGCGGTTGAGCTGGGGCGCTTCGGGATCACCGCGAATGCCGTCGCGCCGGGCTTCATCGAGACCGAGATGACCGCCGCGGTCGCCGAGCGGGTGGGGATGAGCTACGAGGACTACCTGGCCAACCGGGTGGCGCTCATCCCGGCCGGACGGCCGGGGCAGGTGGCTGACGTCGCCGGTCCGGTGGCCTTCCTCTGCAGCGACGAGGCGGGCTTCGTCAACGGCCAGGTCATCTACGTCGCCGGCGGGCCGAGGGACTGACCCGGATGCGACGGGCCGAGGGACTGACCCGGCCCGACGGCACCCTTCACGACGTATCGTGACCGAGCCGATGCGCTGGGGGGTCTCCGAAACGACGCCATGGCGTCGTTCTGCCTGGATGGCGGCGGTATATCGACGCCACCCATACGAAACGACGCCATGGCGTCGTTTCGCACGGACCGACCAGCCGGAGCCAGCCTGAGCCAGCCCTGAGCCGGACGGGCCAGCCCTGAGCCGGACGGGCCAGCCCTGAGCCGGGACAGAGCCAGTCTGAGCCAGCCTCGGCTGCGGCTAGAGGGCGGCACCGAGGGTGACGCCGCCGTCGACGACGATCGTCTGGCCGGTGATCCAGCCGGCATCCCGTGACAGCAGGAACGACACCGCTCCGGCAACGTCGTCAGGCATGCCGAGTCGGGCCATCGGGTATGCCGCGGCCGTGCTGGCCTCGTCGGCGGCATACAGCGCCTCCGCGAAGCGGGTCTTCACGACCCCAGGAGCGACGGCGTTGACCCGCACCGCGGGCGCCAACTGGAAGCCGAGCTCGGTGGTGAGGTGGACGAGGGCGGCCTTGGAGATGCCGTACCACCCCAGCGGACCGGAGGCGCGCAGGCCGGCGATCGAGGCGACGTTGACGACCGCCCCACCCCGCTCCCCCGCTCCGAGCCCTGCCGCGACGGCCTTCTGCACCCACGCGAAGGCGGCAACGACGTTGGTGTCCAACACCTTTCGGACGATCTCGACCTCGACGTCGAGGATCGGACCGTAGACCGGGTTGATCCCGGTGTTGTTGACCAGCACGTCGAGGCCGCCGAATCGGCTGCGCGCCAGGGCGATTGCCTCGTCCTGATGGGCTGGGTCGGCGGCGTTGCCGGCGCATGCGACGGCATACTCCTCTCCACCGAGCGAGCTGACCGCGGCCGCGAGGGCGTCGGGCTTGCGGGCCGTGACGACGACCCGCGCACCCTCGGCGACCAATCGAGTCGCGATGCCGAGGCCGATGCCCCGGCTTGCACCGGTGACGATCGCCACCGACCCGTCGTGGATTCCCATGTGTCGCAGTGAAATTGCGTGACTAGAGGCCGAGCTCGCGGCCGATGAGCTCCTTCATGATCTCGTTCGACCCGGCCCAGATCTTGGTGACGCGCGCGTCGCGCCAGGCCCGGGCCGCCCGGTACTCGTTCATGAAGCCGTAGCCACCGTGCAGCTGGACACAGCCGTCGAGGACCTCGCTCTGCACCTGCGAGCTCCACCACTTGGCCTTCGCGGCGTCGACCGGGCTGAGCTTGTGCTCGGCGTGCTCGGCAACGCAGCGGTCGATGTAGGCCTCGGCGACCTCGAGCTTGGTGAGCATCTCGGCCATCGTGAACTTGTTGTACTGGAAGGCGCCGATCGGCTGGCCGAAGGCCTTGCGCTCCTTGGCGTAGACGAGCGTCTCGCGGAAGATCTGGAAGGCGTGCGCGACGTTGGACACCGCGGCGCCGATCCGCTCCTGGGGCAGTCGCTGCATCATCGCGATGAAGCCCAGGCCCTCGGGGCCGAGCCGGTTCTCGTCGGGCACCCGGACGTTCTCGAAGAACAGCTCGGCGGTGTCGGACTCGTCCTGGCCGACCTTGTCGAGCTTG
>DAOTIG010000146.1:0-8045 GCA_035448065.1 Dermatophilaceae bacterium | reverse complement strand
GAGACTTCATACCCATAGAGGCGGTCAAGGATGCGCCGGGTCTCTTGCGCATCGACGAGGTCCTTGTCGATCTCGCGCGTGTTGGTCACGGCCCGCTGGATCGCCTCGCGGGTGATCTCGTGGAAGACCATCCGCTTGACCGGGATCCGCGGCTTGAGCGTCTCGAGCAGGTGCCAGGCGATCGCCTCGCCCTCCCGGTCCTCATCGGTGGCGAGGTAGAGCTCGGAGGCGTCCTTGACCAGCCGCTTGAGCTCGGCGACCTTCCTCTTCTTGTCCGCGTCGACGACGTAGTAGGGCTCGAAGCCGTTGTCGACGTCGACGGCGAACTTGCCGAACGGCCCGCGCTTCATCTCGGCCGGCAGCTCGCTCGGGTTGGGCAGGTCCCGGATGTGGCCGATCGATGCCTCGACCTCGTAGTCACCCCCGAGGAACTCGGCGATCTTCTTCGCCTTCGGCGGCGACTCGACGATGACGAGCTTGCGCCCCTTGCCTGCGGCCACGGCATACCTCATGTCTTTCCCACCCTGCGTGCAGCGGATTCGTCGCTGCTCGGACGCCGGGACGCCCGACACGGTAGCGGATTGCCCGGTATGCCATCTCAATCGGGTCGACTTCCATCGACCGAATGGCCAGATCGGCGCCATCCGCCGGTCGAGGGTCCGGGCCACGCCTAGCCTGGATAGCTGTGGGCCGGAACCAAGGGTGGTGGCTGCGCAGCCTCGGTTACCTGGCCGGGATCGTCGCGTGGCTGCCGGGTGACTGGCCGTTCCGGGACGGGACGGTCTACCTCGTGCTGCTCCACCTCGTCGTCATCGGATCGGCGATCGGCATCCTGCTGCGGGACAGGCACCCCAGGGCGCTGTGGGGCGTCGGCATGGCCGCGGCGCTCCGGCACGACCGGCCCGCTGGCCATCGGCCTGCTCGTGGTGGCGATGCGCCGGCGCACCTCGGAGGCCCTGGCGGCCGCTGCCGGCGGGGCTCTCATGGTGGTCGTCGCCAACGGCGGCCCGAAGCTCGCGGCGGTGACCCATGGCCGGGTGCGCACCGGCACCGAGCTCACCACCTTCGTCGTCGGGACGATCATCCTCGCCGTCGTGCTGCCCACCCTGATCGGCGGCATCCTGCACTCGCGGGAGGCCCGGATCAGCGCCTTGCAGCATCAGGTAGCCGCCGCGGAGGCCGAGCGGCGACGCGCCGAGGCCGACGCGGTGCATCGAGAGCAGCAGCGCATCGCCGGTGAGATGCACGACTCCCTCGGTCACAAGCTCATCCTCATCGCCATGCGCGCCCAGGCGCTGGAGGTCCGAGCCCTGCGGGGCGACTGTGACATCGTCGAAGCGGCCGCCGAGGCCTCCACCATCCACGGATCGGCCCGCGCCGCGCTCGCCGACCTGCGCGACGTCATCGGGGCGCTGGGGGCCGAGAGCTCGACGGCTCCGCACCGAGGGCTGGCGGAGATCTCAGCGCTGGTCGAGCAGAGCCGGCTCGCCGGCAGCGCGGTCACGCTCGTCGACGAGCTCACCGACCGCCCGGAGGCGCGGGAGCTGCCCGAGGTCACGGCTCGTGCCGTGCATCGGATCGTCCAGGAGGCGCTGACCAACGCGCACAAGCACGCGCCTGGGCTGCCGATCCTCGTGCGCCTTGCCGGTGCCCCGGAGCAGGGGGTTCGGGTCAGCGTGGAGAATCCGCTGCCTGACTCGGGTGAGTCGACGCACGGCAGCCACGTGGGTCTGGCGGGGGTCACCGCCCGGGTGCGGCTGCTCGGTGGGACCTTCGCGGCCGGACTCGATGGGGGCTCCTTCCTGCTCTGCGCCGAGCTGCCTTGGCCGGCCCGCCCGCCTGGCGTCCAGGAGGTGGTGACCAGTGCAGCCCCATGAGCCGTCGACGACCGATGGGCCAACTAGGCTGGAGGACGTGACTCGGGGCCGGGGGTGGTGGCTCCGGACGGCGGCGATCGCACTGGGGGCGCTCTGCTGGATGCCAGGTGACTGGCATGCGCGTCGGGGGTGGTTCTCTGGCGTGCTGCTCGTGCTCGTCGTCGTGGGCACCATCGCCGGCACGGTGCTGCGCGAGCGCTTCCCGTGGCTGCTGTGGGCGGTCGGCCTCCTCGGTCTGGTCGGGGGCACCACCGGCCCACTGGCCATGGGCCTTCTCGTCGTGTCGAATCGAATGCCGTTGCGCGACACCGTCATCCGTGCGGCCATCGGCACAGGGGCCTTCCTGGCGCTCAACGGCATACCGGCATTGGCGATGGCTCTCCACCAGCGGATCGTCGACGAGAGCTCGCTGCCGACCTTCCTCGCCCTCACCGTCCTGGTCGCTGTCGTCCTCCCCACGCTCGCCGGGGGCCACTTGCATGCCGGGACACCCACATTGCCGCCCTCAATGCGGAGATGGCGCTGGCCCGGCTCGAGCATGCTCGACGGGAGGCCGAGGCGATCACCCGCGAGCAGCGGCGGATCGCCTCGGAGATGCACGACTCCCTCGGCCACCGGCTCGTCCTCATCGGGCTGCAGGCCCAGACACTGCGCGGTCGGGTCAGCCGAGGCGACAGTGACCTCGCGGCCGCCGTCGAGGAGGCGGACACGATCCAGGCCACGGCTCAGGCGGCGCTCACGGACCTGCGCGACGTCGTCGGCGCGCTGGGCCGCAGCGGAGCCGACCAGCACCACGGCCTCACCGACGTCACGGCATTGGTCGCCGAGAGTCGGCAGGCCGGTGCCGCGGTCACCCTCGTCGACGAGCTGAGCCAGCGGCCCGACGCCCCGGAGCTGCCCGAGATCATCGGCCGCACGGTGCACCGCGTGGTGCAAGGAGTCGTTGACCAATGCGCACAAGCACGCTCCGGGCCTGCCCGTGCTGGTCCGGCTCGCGGGCTCCCCGCAGGCGGGGGTCCGGGTGAGCGTGGAGAACCCACTGAGCCCCGACACCCGGTCCGCGCCCGGCAACCGATCCGGCATCCAGGCCCTGGCCACCCGGGTCCAGCTGCTCGGGGGGCAGCTCGAGGCGGGGGTCGACGAGGGCGCCTTCCTCGTGTCCGCCGTGCTGCCCTGGACCGTGGCAACCTCGGGGGCCGTGCGGCATACTGATTGAACATTCAATTCAGGAGCCGTGATGACCGTTCCCGTGATCTACCTCAGCCACGGCGCGCCACCGCTCGCCGACGACGCGCGGTGGACCCGCGAGCTGGCCGACTGGTCGGCCGGCATCGAGCGCCCGGAGTCGATCCTCGTCGTCTCGGCGCACTGGGAGAGCTCGCCGATCGCGCTCTCCTCGACGACGGGCGCACCGCTGCTCTACGACTTCTGGGGATTCCCGCAGCGCTACTACGAGGTGACGTATGCCGCGCCGTCGGCCCCCGCGCTCGCCGCGCGGACCGAGGGGCTGCTGCGTGACGCTGGCCTCGACGTCGCGCGGGACGAGTCGCGCGGGCTCGACCACGGGGCCTACGTGCCGCTCGCCGAGATGTATCCAGCGGCGGATGTGCCGGTCGTCCAGCTGTCGCTGCCGACCTTGGACCCGCAGACCCTGTATGCCGTGGGGCAGCGCCTCGCGCCACTGCGCGACGAGGGGGTGCTCGTGCTCGGGTCGGGGTTCACCACCCACAACCTGCGCTGGTTCAACCCACGGGCCGGCGCGGACGCCGAGGCGCCTGCTGCGTCAAGGGAGTTCGACCAGTGGGCAGCCGAGGCGATGGCAGCCGGCGACGTCGACGGGTTGCTCGACATGCAGCGCAAGGCCCCGGCGGCCGCCGAGGCACACCCCCGGAGCGAGCACTGGGCGCCGCTCTACGTCGCCCTCGGCGCGGCGGCCGGGGCTGGTGGCGGGCCGGGCGAGAGCGAGTCGGTCATCGACGGCTTCTGGTACGGCCTGAGCAAGCGCAGCTGGCAGCTCGCCTGACGACGGGTCAGCTCGGCCGGCGGGCGGCCTGGATGCGGGCGGCGACGTGCGGCGGCATACCGGATCGTGAGCGACCGGCGCCGTTGCCATCGGACGTCGACGCGTCCTGCGGGTCGAGATCGGCGGCCGCCCCGGAGAACTGCGCGGCATAGAGCCGGGCATAGGCGCCGCCCCGGGCCAGCAGGTCGTCGTGGCTGCCCTGCTCGACGATCCGGCCGCGCTCCATGACGAGGATGACGTCGGCATCACGGATCGTCGAGAGCCGGTGGGCGATGACGAAGGACGTCCGGTCCGAGCGCAGGGCGCGCATCGCCTGCTGGACGAGCAGCTCGGTGCGGGTGTCGACCGAGCTCGTCGCCTCGTCGAGGATGAGCAGGGCCGGGTCGGTGAGGTAGGCCCGGGCGATGGTGATGAGCTGCCGCTCGCCGGCCGAGATGTTGCTCGCCTCGGCGTCGAGCACCGTGTCGTAGCCGTCGGGCAGCGAGTGGACGAAGCGGTCGACGTAGGTGGCGCGGGCCGCGGCATACACCTGCTCGTCGGTCGCGTCCGGGCGACCGTAGGCGATGTTGTCGCGGATCGTGCCGCCGAAGAGCCAGGTGTCCTGCAGGACCATGCCCACCTGGCTGCGCAGGTCCTCGCGAGTGAGCTCGCGGATGTCCTTGCCGTCCAAGGTGATCCGCCCGCCGTCGAGCTCGTAGAAGCGCATCACGAGGTTGACGAGCGTCGTCTTGCCGGCGCCCGTCGGACCGACGATGGCGACGGTGTGCCCCGGGTCGACGACGAGGTCGAGGTGCTCGATGAGCGGCTTGTCCGGCGAGTAGGAGAAGGAGACGTCCTCGAAGCGGACGGCGCCGTGTGCCTCGCCGACGCGCGCGGGGGTGGTCGAGTCGGGCTCCTGGTCGGGGGCGTCGAGCAGCTCGAAGACCCGCTCGGCCGAGGCGACGCCGCTCTGCAGCAGGTTGGCCATCGAGGCGACCTGGGTGAGCGGCTGGGTGAACTGGCGGGAGTACTGGATGAAGGCCTGCACGTCACCGAGGCTGATCTGACCGGAGGCGACCCGCAGCCCGCCGACGACGGCGATCGCGACGTAGGAGAGGTTCCCGACGAACATCATCGCCGGCATGATGATGCCGCTGACGAACTGCGCACCGAAGGCGGCCCGATAGAGCTCGTCGTTCTTGGCGACGAAGCCGGCCTGCAGCTCGCGCTGGCGGCCGAAGACCTTGACGATCTGGTGGCCGGTGAAGCCCTCCTCGACAATGCCGTTGAGCTCGCCGGTCGTCTTCCACTGCTCGATGAACAGCCGCTGGCTGCGCTTGGCGATGAGCGAGGTGACGAGCACCGACAGCGGGATGCTCACCAGCGCGACGAGGGCGAGGACCCACGAGATCCACACCATCATGCCGAGCACCGCGACGACGGTGAGCAGTGAGGTGAGCAGTTGCGAGAGGGTCTGCTGCAGCGAGTTGGCAACGTTGTCAAGGTCGTTCGTCGCACGGGAGAGCAGCTCGCCGCGGGGCTGGCCGTCGACGTAGGGCAGCGGCAGTCGGTGCAGCTTCGCCTCGACGGCCTCGCGCATCCGATACATCGTGCGCTGGACGATGCCGGTAAGGATCCAGCCCGAGGCCCACATGAGCAGCGAGGACAGCACGTAGATCGCGATGACCGTGAGCAGCACCTGACCGACCGCGGCGACGTCGATGCCCGCGCCGGGCACGAAGTCCACGCCGCTGAGCAAGTCGGCCATCCGGTCCTGGCCGGCCTGTCGCATCCCGTCGATGACCTGCTGCTTGGTCGCGCCCTTGGGGATCTGCGGGAGCGACCCGATGACGCCGGCGAAGATGAGGTCGGTGGCCCGGCCGAGCACCTTGGGGCCGACCGAGCTCAGCGCGACCGACGCCACGCTCAGGGCGATGACGCCCCAGAGCTTCGCGCGGTCCGGGCGCAGCCAGCCGAGCAGCCGGCGGGCCGACGGGCCGAAGGTCATCGACTTCTCGCCGGGCTGGCCCATCGCCATGTGCGGCGGGCCGCCCATCCGGCGCGGTCCGCGGCGGGCCTCGGCGGCCTTCTCCTCGGCCGTCTTCACGCCCTCGCTCATGCGGTCACCTCCGTTGCGTCCTCGGCGGCCCGCTGGGACAGCACGATCTCCTGATAGGTCGGGCAGCTCTCGAGCAGCTCGGTATGCCGCCCGCTCCCGACGATCCGTCCGTCCTCGAGGACGACGATCCGGTCGGCGTCGAGGATCGTCGAGACCCGTTGGGCGACGACGACGACGGTGGCGTCCCGGGTCACCGGTCGCAGCGCAGCACGCAGGCGCGCGTCGGTGGCGACGTCGAGGGCCGAGAAGGCGTCGTCGAAGAGGTAGACGTCGGGACGGCGCACGACCGCCCGGGCGATGGCGAGGCGCTGGCGCTGGCCGCCGGAGACGTTGGTGCCGCCCTGGTCGATGGTCGCGTCGAGGCCGCCCATCTCGCGGACGAAGTCATCGGCCTGGGCGATCGCCAGGGCCTGCCAGAGCTCGTCGTCGGTCGCGTCGCCCTTGCCGAAGCGCAGGTTGGAGGCGACCGTGCCGGAGAAGAGGTAGGGGCGCTGCGGAACCAGGCCGATCCGCGACCAGAGGGTGTCGAGGTCGGCCTCGCGGACGTCGACGCCACCGACGAGCAGGCGACCGCCGGTGACGTCGACGAGGCGCGGCATCAGGTTGATGAGGCTGGTCTTGCCGGCGCCGGTCGAGCCGATGATCGCGGTCGTCTCGCCGGGCCGCGCCTCGAACGAGATCCCTTGCAGCACAGAGTGTTCGGCTCCGGGGTAGCGGAACTCGACGTTGTCGAGGACGACCGCGGCCGGGGAGGCGAGATCGCGGACGGGAGCGGGCGGCATACCGACGGAGGAGGGGGTGTCGAGGACCGCCATGATCCGCTCGGACGACACCTGCGCCCGCGGGATCATCATCGACATCATCGTCGCCATCATCACGCTCATCAGGATCTGCATGAGATAGGAGAGGAAGGCGGTGAGCGCGCCGATCTGCATCTCGCCGCCCTCGACCCGGTGCGCGCCGAACCACAGCACGGCGACGCTGCTCGCGTTGAGGACGAGCATGACGACGGGGAAGACGAGGGCAAAGAGGCGGCCCACGTCGAGGCTGGCCTGGGTGAGCGTGGTGTTGGCCTCGGCGAAGCGCAGCTGCTCGAAGCGCTCACGGACGAAGGCCCGCACGACGCGCAGGCCGGTGATCTGCTCGCGCAGCACTCGGTTGACCGAGTCGATCGAGGACTGCATGGTCTGGAAGCGGGGGATCATCCGGCGCAGGGTGAGGCCGACGACGATGGCGAGGACAGGCACGGCGACGGCGATGATCCAGGACAGGCCGACGTCGGTGCGCAGGGCCATGACGATGCCGCCGACCATGGTGATGGGGGCGCCGAGCATCATCGACAGCGCCATGAAGAGGACCATCTGGACCTGCTGGACGTCGTTGGTCGTGCGGCTGATGAGGGTCGGGGCGCCGAACTGGGCGACCTCGCGGGCGGAGAAGTCGCCGACCTGGTGGAAGACCTCGGCGCGGGTGTCGCGCCCGAAGGACATCGCGGTGCGGGAGGCGAGGTAGACGGCATACACGGCGGCGGCGATCTGGACCACGCTGATGGCGAGCATGACCGCGCCGGTGCGCACGATGAAGCCGGTGTCGCCCTTGGCGACACCCAGGTCGATGATGTCGCCGTTGAGGTTGGGCAGGTAGAGGTTGGCGATCGCGCTGGCCAGCTGCAGGGCGGCGATCGTCGCGATCGCGGCGCGGTGCGGGGCCAGGCGGGGGCCGATGAGTCGCCAGAGCATGCGGGTCCTTGGCTGGGCGGGTCAGGAGCGGGGGTTCTGCCGGTATGCCGGGTGGTCGAGTCTGCCGACTCACCCGGCGGGAGGGTCAAGGGGATTGCGGGGTGGCCGGGTGGGGGCTGGCGGGCTCAGGCGTGGGCTGAGCGCCGGGTCGGGGCTGAGCGTCGAGGACGCCGTGCAGCAGGACGTCGGCGATCTCGGGGGCGGTGAGCGGGCGGCCGGGATTCATGGGGTGGACGCTCATCCAGGCGAGCATCCGGATCAGGTCGACGACCTCGGCGACGGGGGTGCGCAATCGGTGGGCGTCCGGC
>DAOTIG010000145.1:0-8155 GCA_035448065.1 Dermatophilaceae bacterium | reverse complement strand
CGACCGCGAACGCGATCGAGGTCATCAGCACCAGGCCCTCCGGCACCATCGGGACGAGGGCGCCGACCATCCCGGTGATGCCGTCCTGCCAGCTGCCGCCGAGCCGGAACAGCTGGGTCCAGATGGTGAGCAGCCCGACCGGCACGAGCAGCCACGACACGACCCCGAGGATGCGGTCGATGCCGCTGCGCAGCTCGGAGCCGACGAGGGTGAACTTCGCGGCCTCCTCGGCGAGCTTCGCGGCATACGCTGCGCGCCCGACCCGGGTGGCGCGGTAGGCGCCGGAGCCGGCGATGACGAACGATCCGGACATCACCTCGTCGCCGGGGTGCTTGACCACGGGGTCGGCCTCGCCGGTGAGCAGCGACTCGTCGACCTCGAGCGAGCGGCCCTCGAGGACGACGCCGTCGACGACGACCTGCTCGCCCGGGGCCATCTCGATGACGTCGTCGATGACCACCTCGGTGCGCCCGACCTCGGTGGTCACCCCGTCGCGGCGCACCCGGGGGCGCGCCTCGCCGACGACCGCGAGCGAGTCGAGCATCCGCTTGGCGCGGACCTCTTGGATGATGCCGATCGCGCTGTTGGCGATGATGAGCAGCCCGAAGAGCGCGTTGATGAGCCGTCCGGTCGTGAGGATGATCGCCAGCAGGATGCCGAGGATGAGGTTGATCCGGGTGAAGACGTTGGCCCGGACGATCTCGCCCACGGTGCGCCCGCTGCGGGCCGGCAGGTCATTGGTGCGGCCATCGCGCACCCGCTCGGCCACCTCGGCGGCAGACAGGCCCGAGGCCCTCGACGTCTCGACGACCTCGTCCATCCTCCGATCCTAGGCATAGGTCGGGCTGTGCCCGCGCCCCAACGCCTCAGGTGGCGGCCGGCTCGCTACCATCGAGGGGTGGACGTCGCACGTCGAGCCCGAGATCGGTTGCGAGACAAGGTTGTCGTCCTCACAGGGGCATCGAGCGGGATCGGCGCGGCCAGCGCGGTGGCCCTGGCGGGGCCCGGCACGACGATTGCGCTGATCGCCCGGAGGGCTGACCTGCTCGAGCAGGTGGCCGAGCAGGTCCGGGCCGCGGGCGGGACCGCGTCGACCCACCCGGTGGACCTGCGCGACCACGCCGCTGCGCGTCGGGTGGCCGAGCAGATCAGCCGGCAGCACGGCATACCCGACGTCGTCATCCTCAACGCCGGGCACTCGATCGGCCGCACCCTGCTGGACTCGGTCGACCGCTTCGACACCTTCGAGCGCACGATCGACATCAACTACCTCGGTGCAGTGGCGATCGTGCTGCCCTGGCTGGCCGGGATGGCCCAGCGGCGCAGCGGGCAGGTCATCGGGGTGACGAGCTCGACGGCTCGGATGCCGATGCCGGGGTGGGCGGCATACTGCGCCTCCAAGAGCGCCTTCGACACCTGGCTGCGTGCGGCCGGCCCGGAGCTGCGCCGGCACGGCATCGCGACCACCGTGCTGCCCTTCCCGCTCGTCGACACCGCGATGGCCCGACCCACCTACGGCCCCGGACACTGGGCCGCCATGCCCGTCGACGAGGCGGCCCGCTGGGTGGTGCGCGCGGTCGCCGACCGCCCGGCGACGATCAAGGTCTGGTGGCAGCGACCCGGCGAGATCATCGGGATCGTCACCCCGGTCTGGGGCGCCCGGCTGGCCGCGCTGTGGTCGCTGCGGTATGCCGCCCGCGCCGGTCGTGCGGCGCGCCGGCCGAGGCGGCCGGACTTCCCACGACCCTTCGACGGGCTGCCCCGGGCCTGGCAGATGGACACCGACGAGCCGGTCGAGGTGTGGGACCGCGGGTCGGCGGCCTACGAGGAGCAGGCCGCGGCGCTGTGGGACGAGTTCGCCCGCCGCGGCTGGCAGCCCGCGCTGGAGTGGGCCGGCTCGGAGGACGGCGAGGCGATCATCGGCCGGGACACCGACGGCTCGATCGTCTGCCTCGTCCACCTCGAGGACCCTGCCGACGCGCGTGCCGCGCTCGCCGCCCGCGAGGCGGGTCGGCTCGCGCAGCTCGTCGACGACGCGCGGCTCGCCGGCGGCTGACCCGGCTCAGCCGCCTCAGCCGCCGAGGGCGGCGCTCACGACCTCCCGGGCCTCGGCCTGGACCTGGGCCAGGTGGTCGGCACCCCGGAAGGACTCGGCGTAGATCTTGTAGACGTCCTCGGTGCCCGACGGGCGCGCGGCGAACCAGGCCGACTCGGTGACCACCTTGAGCCCGCCGATCTTCGCCCCGTTGCCCGGCGCCTCGGTGAGCTTGGCCGTGATCGGCTCTCCGGCCAGCGAGTCCGCGCTCACGTCGGCCGGCGACAGCGCGCCGAGCTTGGCCTTCTGCTCCCGGTTGGCGGGGGCGTCGATCCGAGCGTATGCCGGCGCGCCATGTCGGGCGGTGAGCTCGGCATAGTGCTCGCTCGGCGAGGTGCCGGTGCGCGCGAGGATCTCGGACGCCAGCAGGGCCAGCAGGATGCCGTCCTTGTCGGTGGTCCACACCGACCCGTCGAACCGGGCGAAGGACGCCCCGGCCGACTCCTCGCCGCCGAAGGGACCGGAGCCGTCGAGCAGCCCGGGGACGAACCACTTGAAGCCCACCGGAACCTCGACGAGGCGTCGCCCGAGGTCGCTCGCGACCCGGTCGATCATCGAGCTGGACACGAGGGTCTTGCCGATGAACCCGTCTGCGGCCCAACCGGGCCGAGCGCCTCCGTAGAGGTACTGGATGGCCACCGCGAGATAGTGGTTGGGGTTCATCAACCCACCGTCCGGGGTGACGATCCCGTGCCGGTCGGCGTCGGCGTCGTTGCCGGTCGAGATGTCGTACTCCGTCTTGTTGGCGATGAGCGAGGCCATCGCCGAGGGCGAGGAGCAGTCCATCCGGATCTTGCCGTCCCAGTCCAGCGTCATGAACCGCCAGGTCGGGTCGACGAGGGGGTTGATGACGTGCAGGTCGATGCCCAGCCGCTCGGCCATCGCTCCCCAGAAGGCGACCGATGCCCCGCCGAGCGGGTCGGCGCCGATCCGCACCCCGGCGTCGCGGATCGCCGCGATGTCGAGCACCTGGGGCAGGTCCTCGACATAGCTGCCGAGGAAGTCGTAGCCCTGAGCGGCGGCCCGGGCCCGGGGGAAGGGGATCCGCCGGACTCCCTCGAGCCCGCCCCGGATGTAGTCGTTGGCCCGGGCGGCGATGACCTTGGTCGCGTCGGTGTCGGCCGGCCCGCCGTGCGGCGGGTTGTACTTGAAGCCACCGTCGTAGGGCGGGTTGTGCGACGGGGTGACGACGATGCCGTCGGCGAGGCCGATGCCCGCCGGCAGCTCGGAGACGCCGCCGATCTTGCCCCGGTTGGCCCGCAGGATCGCGTGCGAGACCGCCGGTGTCGGCGTGTGGCCGTCGGCAGCGTCGACGAGAACGGTGACGTCGTTGGCGGCGAGCACCTCGAGCGCCGAGGCCCAGGCGGGCTCGGACAGGCCGTGGGTGTCCCGCCCCATGAACAGCGGCCCGTCGAAGCCCTGCTCGCGCCGGTAGTCGACGATCGCCTGGGTCGTCGCGAGGATGTGCGCCTCGTTGAAGGCGGTCCGCAGGCTCGACCCGCGATGCCCGGAGGTGCCGAAGGCGACCTGCTGGTCGACGTTGTCCGGGTCGGGGGCGAGCGTGTAGTAGGCGGTGACGAGGTGGGCGACGTCGACGAGGTCGGAGGCCTTGGCGAGGGTGCCGGCCCGGTCCGCGGCAGTGGACGATGGGGCTCGGTCCGCGGGCGAGGGCTCTGCTGCTGCGCTCATGTCAGTTTCCTTCCTCCGGTGCCAGCCACACGGTGGACAGGCGCGGAACGGTGACGTTGACGGCATACGGGAGGCCGTTCCAGCCCTCGGGCTCGGCCTCGAGGACCAGCCCGCCGGAGCTCGGCGCCCCGGGGTGGAAGCCGGCCGTGTCCAGGACGACCCGCCAGCGGCCGCCGCGCGGCAGGCCGATGCGGTAGGGCTCGTGGGTCGCGCCGCTGAAGTTGACGACGACCGCGAGGACCGGCGCGTCGGTGGCCGGGTCGCCCTCGCCGAAGCGCAGGTAGGACAGCGTGTTGTGCCCGGCGTCGTCGGCGTCCAGCCAGCGGAAGCCGGCCGGTGAGTGGTCGAGCTGCCACAGCGCCGGGTTGCTGCGGTAGACCGCGTTCATCTCCTTGACCTGGTTGTGGATCCGGTAGTGCAGGGGCTGGTCGAGCAGCCACCAGTCGAGGCTGCGCCCCTCCGACCACTCCGACTCCTGACCGAACTCGCAGCCCATGAAGAGCAGCTGCTTGCCCGGCTGGCTCCACATGTAGGCGAGGTAGGCCCGCACCGTCGCGACCTGGTCCTCGCGTGAGCCGCGGGTCTTGCGCAGCAGCGACCCCTTGCCGTGCACGACCTCGTCGTGGCTGATCGGCAGCACGAAGTTCTCGGTGAAGGCGTACATGAGGGCGAAGGTGAGCTTGCCGTGGTGCCACTGCCGGTAGATCGGGTCCATCCCGAGGTAGCGCAGCGAGTCGTTCATCCAGCCCATGTTCCACTTGAAGCCGAAGCCCAGGCCGTTGGCGTCGGTGGGGTGGGTCACGCCGGGCCAGGAGGTCGACTCCTCGGCGATGGTCACGACGCCGGGCGTGCGCTTGTATGCCGTGGCGTTGGTCTCCTGGAGCAGCTGCACCGCCTCGAGGTTCTCCCGGCCGCCGAAGACGTTGGGGATCCACTCGCCCGGCTTGCGGGAGTAGTCGAGGTAGAGCATCGAGGCGACGCCGTCGACCCGCAGCCCGTCGATGTGGAACTCCTCGAGCCAGTAGGTCGCGTTGGCGACGAGGAAGTTGCGCACCTCGGGCCGGCCGTAGTCGAAGATGTTCGAGCCCCACTCCTGGTGCCAGCCCTTGCGGGGGTCCGGGTGCTCGTAGAGCGGCTGCCCGTCGAAGCGGGCCAGCGCCCACTGGTCGGTCGCGAAGTGGCCCGGCACCCAGTCGAGGATGACCCCGATGCCGTTGCGGTGCAGGTAGTCGACGAGCTGGCGGAACTCATCGGGGGTGCCCCAGCGGCTCGACACGGCGTAGTAGCCGGTGACGTGGTAGCCCCAGGACGGCACGTAGGGGTGCTCCATGACGGGGAGGAACTCGACGTGGGTGAAGCCGAGGTCCTTGACGTAGTTGACGAGGTGCTCGGCCAGCCCGAGGTAGCCGAGGTCCTGACGCCACGAGCCGAGGTGCACCTCGTAGATGCTCATCGGGCCGTGGTGGACGTCGCGCTTGCGGCGGGCGGTCATCCACTCGTCGTCGCCCCACTCGTAGTGCGACTCGTAGACGATGGACGCCTGCTTGGGAGCCACCTCGGCGAACTGGGCCATCGGGTCGGCCTTGAGCCGGACGATGGTGTCCTGGCCGCGGATCGCGAACTGGTAGTTCATGCCCTCGCTGGCACCGGGGACGAAGAGCTCCCAGATGCCCGACGGACCGAGCAGCCGCATCGGGTGGCTGATCCGGTCCCACCCGTTGAAGTCGCCGACGACGTGCACGGCGGTGGCGGTCGGTGCCCACACGGCGAAGGAGACGCCCCAGACCTCGCCGAGCGGGCCGGGGTAGCTGTGCACGTGCGCGCCGAGCACCTGCCAGAGCTGCTCGTGCCGGCCCTCGTTGAACAGGAAGCGGTCCATCTCGCCGACGCTGGGCGCGAAGCGATAGGGGTCGTCCTGCTCGTGCTCGACGCCGTCGCCGTAGTTGACGAGCAGGCGGTAGTCCTGGCTCTGGGTCACCGCGCCGGTCGTCCCCGACCACACCCCGCCCTTGACGTGCGGCAGGTCGAGCAGCGTGCCGTCGCCGAGCTTGGCCCGCACCGAGCTGGCCATCGGCCGGTATGCCGTGATGGTGAGACCGCCGGGGCCGAGGTGGTGGCCGAGCAGGTCATGCGGCTGGCTGTGCCGGCCCTCGAGGAAGGCGTCGACCGCGCTGTAGTCGGCAACCTGGGCGCTGGCCTGGATGGGTTCCATGGGCTTCCTTGGGGGAGTGGGGTGATCGGCAAGCAGTCGGTGGACCGCCTGCAGCGGGATGGGCAGCCAGTCGGGCCGGTTGCGGGCCTCGTAGACGACCTCGTAGAGGGCCTTGTCCATGAGCAGGGCCCGCAGCAGCGCCGGCTCGCCGGGCTGTTCGGGAAGGGTCGTGCGATAGCCGGCGAGGAAGGCCTCCTGGGCCGCCTCGACCCAGCCCTGCGGTGCCGAGGCGCTCGCGCCGGCGTAGTCGAAGGAGCGCAGCATGCCGGCCAGGTCGCGCATCGGCAGGTCGGGGAGCACCCGCTCGGCGAGCGGGCGCAGCGGCTCGCCCTCGAAGTCGATGAGCCGCCAGCCCTCGTCGGTGTGCAGCACCTGCCCGAGGTGGTAGTCGCCGTGCACCCGCTGCAGCGGCGGCAGACTGCCGTCGGGCAGCCGCAGGGTCGCCTCGAGCCGGTCGCGCAAGGGCGCGAGCTCGGGCACCTCGGCCAGGGCAGCCTCGAGCCGGTCGGCGAGCGAGGCCCGCAGCCCGTTGACGTCGGCGGCGGTGGCCGTCGTCGTGCCGAAGAGGCGGGCCAGCTCGCGGTGCACGGTGGCGGTGGCCGCGCCGAGGGCCCGGGCGGGCTCGGCGAAGGAGGCCCCCTCGCCGGCGGCGACGAGCGCCACCCGCCAGGCGTCCTGCACCTCGGGCAGCAGGTCCTGAGCGAAGGCGAGATGGGTATGCCGCAGCACGGGCGCCCCGGGCAGCAGGCCGGCCGCTCCGGTGCCCACCGCGACATCGTCGGCCCAGGGGCCGGACACCGAGCCGAGGGCCGTCGGGACGAGCTCGCAGCCGGACTCGGAGAGCGCCGACTGAAGCACGACGTCGGGGTTGTCGCCGTCCTGCAGCATGCGGAACACCTTGACGATCAACGGTGCTGCCGGGGTACCGGTGTCGTCGACCGTCTGGCAGATGATCGAGGTGTTGGACTGCTCGCCGGTGAGCACCCGGGACTCGACGACTCGGCGGTGGTCGGAGCGGCTCGGCTGCGCGGCATAGCGGGGGTCGGCGGTGTGCGAGACCGACTGGGCCTGCGCCTGGGCCCGGCCCTGGACGAGCTCGACGAGCTGCCGCACGAAGACCGGGTCGTGCGGCGCGTCGTAGACCCACCGGGTGCCGAGCACGCCGTGCTCCATGGTGCCGACGAGTGCGGCCTCGGCTCCGGCCAGGGGAGCGCCGCGATAGGTGAGCGGCACCTGGTACCACACCGGCTCCGCCCCCGGCCCGCTGTCGTCGGCGACGACGAGGATCTCGATGCCCACCTCCCCGGCGGGATCGTCAAGGCGGTAGCCGCCGACCCGGCGCAGCGCGGGCGTGCGGCCCTTGGCGGCATACCAGCGCTGCGTGGGCACCCACGCCGTGAGCAGCTCGACCTTGCTCGGGACGAGCGTCGTCGAGTGGATCTCAGCCACGCCGGGTCTCCTCCGGGTGGTAGAGGCGGAACCAGAAGAAGTCCCGCGAGCCCAGGGTGATGTGCACCTGCCCCGCGCTGTCGACGTCGGGGAAGCCCTTGCCGCCGAAGAGATCGACCGTCGACCACCCGGCATACTGCTCGGGGAGCTGGATCCGGGCCGCCTGCGGCCGCGAGGCGAGGTTGTTGACGCACAGGATCGTCTCTGCCGCAACGGCATTCAGTCCGTCGGGCTGGGCCTCGACATGCCGGACGAAGGCCAGCACCGACTCGTTGTCGGCCGGGCACACGGTGAAGTCGCCGAGCCCGAAGACAGGGTGCTGACGTCGCACGCCGAGCATCCCGCGCACCCAGTGCAGCAGCGAGCTGCTCATCGCCATCTGCGCCTCGACGTTGACCGTCGCGTAGTTGTAGACGAGTGACTGGATGACCGGCAGGTAGAGCTTGCCGGGGTCGACCGTCGAGAAGCCCGCGTTGCGGTCGGGGGTCCACTGCATCGGGGTGCGGACGGCGTCGCGGTCGGCGAGCCAGATGTTGTCGCCCATGCCGATCTCGTCGCCGTAGTAGAGGCACGGCGAGCCTGGCAGCGACAGCAGCAGCGCGTTGATGAGCTCGATCTCGGGCCGGCTGTTGTCGAGAAGCGACGCGAGCCGGCGCCGGATGCCGACGTTGGCGCGCATCCGCGGGTCCGGGGCATACCAGCCGTACATC
>DAOTIG010000144.1:0-8176 GCA_035448065.1 Dermatophilaceae bacterium | reverse complement strand
TCGGTGACGGACGGCGTCGTGGTGGGGGTGAGCGACAGCGACGTGCTGAGGGACATCAGGGTGCTCCTGGAGACTCGCGCTTGCGGGCACCGGTCGGTGTCCGCCTGGTCGTCACCCGGAGCACCCCGCCGCGAAGGAGGGTTGCCGGCCAGCAAGCCGGGGCTTGATGCTGGCACTCATGACCTGATGTGAGGATAGGCATAACGCAACGGTCTGTCCAGTCGAGGATCTGTGGCTGCTGTTGCGCGTGGGGTCCCCGTGATGGATGAGGTGTTCCCGTACCCTGCCCCCATGGCTCCACGCCCCTCCGACGCTGCTCGCACCCAGCCGACCCAGCGCGCTGCGCGCGCCGCCGGTGGGGGCTCCGCTCGTGGCTCGTCGGCCGGCTCCCGGCCGCGCTCGGCCCCGAGCCGGCCAGCGGCCCGGTCCGGGAGCAGCCGCGGCACCGGCCAGCGCAAGGTCGCCGGCGGCGGCCTGCCGATGCCGCTGCGCGCGCTGCGCGGAGCGTGGATGGGTGTCTCGCACGTTGCCGGGGGAGCCGTCCGCAAGGTCGGCCACTCGGCCTCCGAGCTGCCGCCGGAGCACCGTCGCGACGGCATCGGCTTCCTGCTCATCGCCGTGGCTGTCGTCGTCGCCGCCCGGGAGTGGTGGGGCTTCACCGGTGTCGTCGGCGACGTCGTGCACGCCGTCGTCGCCGGCACGGTCGGGCGGATCGGGTATGCCGTGCCGCTCGTGCTGGTCTTCTTCGGGCTGCGGCTGCTGCGCGCCCCGCAGGACGAGGAGACGACCAACCGGATGGTCGTCGGCACCCTCGCGCTGACCTTCGCCGCCTGCGGCATCGCCCACCTCGCCGACGGCATCCCCCAGCCGCCCGACGGGGCCGAGGGCATGCGCGCCGCGGGGGGCATCCTCGGCTTCCTCACCAGCGGCCCGCTCGCCGCCGCCGTGTCGAGCGTCGGCGCCCTGGTGCTGCTCCTGCTGCTCGGCGTGTTCGGGGTCCTCGTGCTCACCGCCACCCCGGTCCGCGAGGTGCCCACCCGCCTGCGCCAGCTGCGCGACCGGGCGCTCGGGCGGCATACCGAGGAGTCGGCAGACGCCGCCACCGAGGGGACCGGCGAGCCCAAGCGCCGGGGCCGCGGAGCCGAGCCGGTCGTGCCGGGCGAGCGAGCGGGTGACGAGGCCTTCGAGCAGGCGGCCCAGGTGGCCGCCGACCCCCGCCGCCGCGGACTGCGGCCCGGCCAGCGCAGCACCGGCCCGGAGCGTGCGGCGACGACCGCGGGCATCGACGCCACCGACCCGTCCGCGCACGGCGCCCCGGCGACCGAGCCGGCCAAGGGCAAGGACGCCAAGCCGGCGCTCGTCCCGCCGCCGACCAGCCAGCTGCCGCTGCGCGCCGAGCAGCTCTCGCTCGCCGGCGACGTCGCCTACGTGCTGCCCGACCATGCCCTGCTGGCCCCCGGAGCGCCGCACAAGACCCGCTCGGCGGCCAACGACCGGGTCGTTGAGTCGCTCACCGGCGTCTTCGAGCAGTTCGAGATCGACGCCGAGGTCACCGGCTTCACGCGGGGCCCGACGGTCACCCGCTACATCGTCGAGCTCGGGTCGGGCACCAAGGTCGAGCGGGTCACCGCGCTGTCCAAGAACATCGCGTATGCCGTCGCCTCCGCCGACGTGCGCATCCTCAGCCCGATCCCGGGCAAGTCCGCGATCGGCATCGAGATCCCCAACACCGACCGCGAGACCGTCTCGCTCGGCGACGTGCTGCGCAGCCAGACCGCCCGCTCCAACGAGCACCCCATGGTGATGGGCGTCGGCAAGGACGTCGAGGGCGGCTACGTCATCGCCAACCTGGCCAAGATGCCGCACCTGCTCGTCGCCGGTGCGACCGGCGCCGGCAAGAGCTCCTTCGTCAACTCGATGATCACCTCGATCCTCATGCGGGCCACGCCCGAGGAGGTCCGGATGATCCTCGTGGACCCCAAACGGGTCGAGCTCACCGCCTACGAGGGCATCCCGCACCTCATCACGCCGATCATCACCAACCCGAAGAAGGCCGCCGAGGCGCTGCAGTGGGTGGTCCGCGAGATGGACCAGCGCTACGACGACCTGGCCGGCTTCGGCTTCAAGCACATCGACGACTTCAACAAGGCGGTGCGGGCCGGCACGGTCAAGCCGCTGCCCGGCAGCGAGCGGGTCATCGCGCCCTATCCCTACCTGCTCGTCATCGTCGACGAGCTCGCCGACCTCATGATGGTCGCCCCGCGCGACGTCGAGGAGTGCATCGTCCGGATCACCCAGCTGGCTCGCGCTGCGGGCATCCACCTCGTGCTCGCCACCCAGCGACCCAGCGTCGACGTCGTCACCGGCCTCATCAAGGCCAACGTGCCCAGCCGGATGGCCTTCGCGACGAGCTCGCTCGCCGACAGCCGGGTCGTGCTCGACCAGCCGGGCGCCGAGAAGCTCGTCGGCCAGGGTGACGCGCTCTTCCTGCCGATGGGTGCCTCCAAGCCGATGCGCGTCCAGGGCGCCTGGGTCACCGAGAGCGAGATCCACGCGGTCGTCAAGAGCGTCACCCTGCAGCTCAAGCCGCAGTACCGCGAGGACGTCACCGCCCCGGCCGCTGCCAGCAAGCAGATCGACGACGACATCGGCGACGACCTCGAGCTGCTGCTGCAGGCCACCGAGCTCGTCGTCACGACCCAGTTCGGCTCGACCTCGATGCTGCAGCGCAAGCTACGGGTGGGCTTCGCCAAGGCCGGCCGGCTGATGGACCTCATGGAGACCCGCGGCATCGTCGGGCCCTCCGAGGGATCCAAGGCCCGCGAGGTGCTCGTCAAGCCGGACGAGCTCGCGGCCACGCTCGCGATCCTGCGCGGTGAGGACCCCCCGGGTGTCGCCTTCGACCAGGATGCCGGTGGTACCGACGCCGACGACGTCGACGACGCGGCATACGTGCTCGACGGCGACGCGCGGGCCCGCGGCGAGCTGCCGACCCACCGCGACGAGCCGCCGGTGACGCCGGACTGGCACGACGAGGACGACGACGACGGCGAGGACGCCTGGTCGCTCACCGGTCGCCGCTGAGCCGCCGTTCCCCGGAGACCCAAACCGGCCCCAGGCAGATTGCCTGGGGCCGGTGCTCGCTGCGGCGTGGACTCACGGAGTCCAGGTCACCGGGCTCTTGTGGTAGTCGCTGCTCGACGAGCCGTCGTAGGACGCGCCGATGACCTCACCGGTCTTGGCCGCCGTGACGGTGCACGGCTTGCGGGTCGCGCCGGCGACGATCGGACGCTCGTAGGTCGTCGACTTACAGTTGCCGATGCCGCCACCGAAGCTGATGATGTTGGCCACTCGCGCCCCGGGGCCGCCGACCGGGTCGAGCGAGATGCTGTCGGGGGAGCCGTACTTACCCACCGACGAGAAGTAGACGACCTCCTCGGTGGACTCGAGGTAGAAAGGCGTGAGACCCGCGAACTCGCTCGCGTTCTTGAGCTGCGAGAAGTCGGCATTGGTGCCCTTGCGGATCTCGACGACGCTCACCTTGACGATGGCCACGGTGTAGTACTCGTCGGTGGGCTTGCCCGACTCGACCTTGAGGTAGGCCGGCTCGCCGAGCTTGAGCTTGGTGCCGGGCGGGGTGATCGCCTGGGTGGGGTCGCCCACCTCGACGGCCCGGCCCGATGTGCCCGTCCCGGCGGCCGTCGTCGGGGCGGCGCTCGTCGTGCGCGCCGACGTCGTGGTCGCCTGGGTCGTGGGCTGGCTCGCCGCGGTCGTCGTGGGAGTCGGGTTGTTGCCCCCGAGGAAGGTGCAGGCCGACAGCGGCAGGAGGGCGACCGCGCCGGCGGCCAGGGCGAGAGCGGAAGTGCGTCGTGTCATGGCCGTGAGACCACGGCAGCGCCGATCAGGTTCCGTGATCGAGGGTCTCGATCGTGGCGATCGACGGGTCGCGCTCGCGCTGGATCTCGGTGGCCCGCAGGTGTGCCTCGCCGAGCACCCGCAGCATGTTGCCGCCGGTGAGGCCGGCGAGCTCGGCGTCGCTCCAGCCCCGCTCGGCGAGCGCCTCGAGCAGCCGCGGATAGCCCGAGACGTCTTGCAGCCCAACGGGATAGGTGTCGGTGCCGTCGAAGTCGCCGCCGAGCCCGACGTGCTCGACACCGGCCACCTCACGCACGTGCTCGACGTGCCGCACGACGTCCTCCACGGTGGCGTCGGGCTTGGGGATGCGCCGGTTGCGCTCCTTGAGGTATGCCGTGAACGCGGCATAGTCGAGCCGGTCCACGCCGAGCGCGGCCGCCTCGTCGGCTGCCGTGTCGGTCCAGCGGCGCACCGTGTCGTTGACGAACTCCGGGACGAACGTGACGAGGCACACGCCGCCGTTGTCGGACAGCCGGCCCAGGACGTCGTCGGGCACGTTGCGGACGTGTGGGGTGACGGCATACGCGCTGCTGTGCGAGAAGACGACCGGCGCCTCGGTGACGTCGAGCGCATCGCGCATTGTGCCGGGGGAGACGTGCGAGAGGTCGACGAGCATGCCGAGCCGGTTCAGCTCTCGGACCACCTCACGGCCGAAGGGGGACAGGCCGCCGAGCCGCTCGGGCATCGTCGCGCTGTCCGCCCACGGGACGTGCTGGTTGTGGGTGAGCGTGAGATAGCCCACGCCGAGCTCGTGCAGCCGGCGCAGGGTGTCCAGCGAGCAGCCGATCGAATGGCCGCCCTCGGCGCCCATGAGCGAGGCGATCCGCCCCTGCCGACGGGCCCGCTCGACGTCCTCGGCCGAGCGCGCGGGCGCGAGGTGCGCGGCATACCGGTCGGTCATGGTGCGGACGAAGGCGATCTGCTCGAGCGTCGCGGCCACCGCCTCCTCGTCGGGCAGCGTGCCGGGCACGAAGACCGACCAGAACTGCCCGCCGACGCCACCGGCCCGCAGCCGCGGCAGATCGGTGCACGTGCTCGGCGTGCCGGCCGCCAGGTCGAGCCGGTCCAGGTCGTAGTCGACCTGGGTGCGGGCCTCCCACGGCAGGTCGTTGTGGCCGTCGACGACCGGGTGCTCGTCGAGCAGGCGGCGGATGCGGTCGGACACGGGCTCATCGGCGCTCACCGGCCCATGCAACCACCCCGTCTAGAGTTGCGGCATGAGTGAGGGGACGCCGCGCCGGTCAGTCGCGCTGGTGACCCTCGGCTGCGTGCGCAACGAGGTCGACTCCGAGGAGCTCGCCGGGCGGCTCGCCGCCGACGGCTGGGACCTCGTCGAGGACGCCGCCGAGGCGGACGTCGCGGTCGTCAACACCTGCGGCTTCGTCGAGCAGGCGAAGAAGGACTCGATCGACGCGCTGCTCGAGGCGGCCGATCTCAAGGAGGGCGGCGGACGCACCCAGAAGGTCGTCGCCGTCGGCTGCCTCGCCGAGCGCTACGGCGAGCAGCTCGCCGAGCAGCTGCCCGAGGCCGACGCCGTCCTCGGCTTCGACTCGTATGCCGCGCTGTCCGGTCACCTCTCGGCGCTCCTCGGCGGACACCACGTCCCCTCGCACACCCCGAGCGACCGCCGACAGCTGCTCCCGCTGACACCGGTGGAGCGGCCCGCGCAGGTGAGCGTCGACGCGACACCCGGCCACGCGGCATACCGGATGCTGCTGGAGAGCCGGCCGTGGGCGCCGCTGAAGATCGCCTCCGGCTGCGACCGGCGCTGCTCGTTCTGTGCCATCCCGGCCTTCCGCGGGTCCTTCGTCTCGCGACGGCCGCACGAGGTCATCGAGGAGGCCCGCTGGCTCGCCGAGCGTGGCGTGCGTGAGGTCTTCCTCGTCTCGGAGAACTCGACGTCCTACGGCAAGGATCTCGGCGACCTCGCGCTGCTCGAGAAGCTGCTGCCCGAGCTCACCGCGATCGACGGCATCGACCGGGTGCGGGTGTCCTACCTGCAGCCGGCCGAGATCCGGCCCGGCCTGCTCGAGGCGATGGCGAGCACGCCGGGCGTGGTGCCCTATTACGACATCTCCTTCCAGCACGCCTCGACGCCGCTGCTGCGCCGGATGCGGCGCTTCGGCGGCACCGAGCCCTTCCTCGACCTGCTCGCCCGGGTTCGTGCGGCAACGCCGCACGCCGGGATCCGCTCCAACGTCATCGTCGGCTTCCCCGGCGAGACCGAGGCCGACCTCGGCGAGCTCGAGCTGTTCCTCGCGATGGCCCGGCTCGACGTCGTCGGCGTCTTCGGCTACAGCGACGAGGACGGCACCGAGGCCGAGGGGCTGGACGGCAAGCTCGACCCCGACGAGATCGCCGACCGGGTCGCCCGGGTGAGCGGGCTGGTCGAGCAGCTCAACGCGCAACGGGCCGAGGAGCGGATCGGCGAGCGGGTCGAGGTGCTCGTCGAGAGCCTCGGCGCCGACGACGACGGCCTGGTCGTGGGCCGGGCCGAGGTGCAGGGGCCGGAGGTCGACGGGGTGACCACGCTCGTCGGCCTCGATCCGGCCGAGTGCCGGATCGGCGAGCTCGTCGTGGCCACCGTCACCGGCAGCGAGGGGATCGACCTGCTCGCCGAGCCCGCCGGCGAGGAGTCGGCGCGCCGATGAGCGCTCCCGGCCCGGCGCGCACGGTGAGCCCGTGGAACATCGCCAATGCGCTCACCGTCGTGCGCATCCTGCTCGTGCCGGTCTACGGAGCGCTGCTGCTGGCCCAGAACGGGAGCCATGTCGCGAGCCGGTTCGGCGCCTTCGGCGTCTTCCTGCTCGCGATGTTCACCGACCGGCTGGACGGCGACCTGGCGCGCTCGCGCGGGCTGGTCACCGACCTCGGCAAGATCCTCGACCCGATCGCCGACAAGGCGCTGCTCGGGATGGCCTTCGTCGGACTGTCGCTGCTCGGCACGGTGTCCTGGTGGATCACCGTCGTCGTGCTCGTCCGCGAGGTCGGGATCACCGTCATGCGCCTCGTCGTGCTGCGCCACGGGGTGCTGCCGGCGGGGCGTGGCGGCAAGCTCAAGACGGTGCTGCAGACCATCGCCTTGTCGCTGCTCACCCTGCCGCTGTGGGTCTTCCCCGCGGCCGAGGTCTGGCGGACGGTCGCCACGGTCGTGCTGCTGGCGGCCGTCGTCGTCACCGTGCTCAGCGGCCTCGACTACGTCCTGCAGGCGCACCGCCTGCGCTCGACCAGCCCGCGGGCCCAGCGCAAGCGGGCCGAGCGGGCCGCCCGCGACTCCGGCGCCGAGAGGAACAGCCCATCATGACGACGACCCCGAGCTCAGCAGCCACTCACCGACCCGCTGCCGCCGACGTGCTCGACCGGCTCGCGGCGCGCGGCGAGACGCTCGGCTGTGCCGAGTCGCTCACCGGGGGCCTGCTCACCGCGCGGCTCGTCGACGTGCCCGGTGCCTCCGCGGTCGTCCGAGGGGGTGTCGTGTCCTACGCGCCCGATCTCAAGACGCAGCTGCTCGGGGTGGACGCCGGCTTGCTCGAGCAGCACGGCCCGGTGGACTTCGAGGTGGCCGCCGAGATGGCGCGCGGGGCCTGTGCGACCCTCGGCGCCGACTGGGGTGTGGCCACGACCGGCGTCGCCGGGCCCGACTCCGCCGACGGGACGCCGGTGGGAGTCGCCTTTGTGGGCGTGGTGCGCCCGGGTGGCCGGACCCGGGTGCGCAAGGTCGTCGCCAGCGGCGATCGGGCCGAGATCCGCGAGACCGTCGTCGGTGAGGCGCTGGGGCTGCTCGGCGAGCTGCTGTCGGGCAAGTCCTGACCGTTCGGCGGATCGCGCGCCACGCGGCATACCGCTGGCATTGGGGGTGTTGTCGCGTATCGTGGGTGCGCACGGTCGAGACACGGGACGTGGCGGAAGGAGGCGACATGGTGCTCATGCGCCGAGAGCTCGGTGACGTGCTCCGCGAGGAGCGACAGGCCCAGCGCCGCTCGCTGCGCGACGTGTGCGCCGAGGCCGCCCTGTCGCCCGGCTACCTCAGCGAGATCGAGCGCGGCGAGAAGGAAGCCTCCAGCGAGCTGCTCATGGCCGTCTGCGACGCGCTCGGTATGCCGCTGTCGACCGTCCTGCGCGAGGTCGCCGTCCGGGTCGAGCGGGCCGAGGTGCTCGCCGCGCCGCTGGCGCTGCCCGTTCCGCAGCGCGCGGCCGTCACCGTCTCTGCGGCCTGACCGCTCGTGCCCCGCGTCGCCGCGGTGGGCACCCGCGTGCTCTC
>DAOTIG010000143.1:0-8177 GCA_035448065.1 Dermatophilaceae bacterium | reverse complement strand
CCCTCGCGGTCGGTGACGACCTTGTCGTCCTCACCGAAGGCGCCGGCGGTGTGCACGAGCCCCGTGCCGTCGCTCGTCGTGACGAAGTCGGCCGGCACGATCCGGAAGGCGCGCTCGTGGCCGAGGTAGTAGCTCATCGGCGGGGTGTAGGTGAGTCCGACGAGGTCGGCGCCCTTGATCCGCTTGACGACCCGCGCCATGACGTCGCCCTTGGCGTCGCCGGTGAGCTCCTTGGCGTAGGCGGCCGCCCGCTCCGTCGCGATGAGGTAGCGCTCGGTCCGGCCGGTCGGCACGTCGCTGGAGACGACGGCATACTCGATGTCCTCGCCGACCATGATCGCGAGGTTGGCGGTGAGGGTCCAGGGCGTCGTCGTCCAGATCAGCGCGAGAACTCCCTCGAGCTCGCCCGGCGTCGTGATCCGCATGCCGACGGTGACGGCCGGGTCCTGGCGCGGCTGGTAGACGTCCTCGTCCATCCGCAGCTCGTGGTTGGACAGCGGCGTCTGGTCGTTCCAGCAGTAGGGCAGCACCCGGAAGCCCTCGTAGACGAGGCCCTTGTCGTAGAGCTGCTTGAAGGCCCAGATGACGCTCTCCATGTAGGTGAGGTCGAGCGTCTTGTAGTCGTTGTCGAAGTCGACCCAGCGAGCCTGCCGGGTGACGTAGTCGCGCCACTCGTCGGTGTACTCGAAGACCGACTCGCGGCACTTGTCGTTGAAGGCCGCGATGCCGAGGTCGCGGATCTCGTCGGTCGTCTTGATGCCGAGCTGGCTCATCGCCTCGAGCTCGGCCGGCAGCCCGTGGGTGTCCCAGCCGAAGCGCCGCTCGACCCGGCGCCCGCGCATCGTCTCGTAGCGCGGCACGAGGTCCTTGACGTAGCCGGTGAGCAGGTGGCCGTAGTGCGGCAGCCCGTTGGCGAAGGGCGGCCCGTCGTAGAACACGAACTCGTTGCTGCCCGCCTCGCCGGCCTCGCGACCCTCGACCGAGGCCTGGAAGGTGCCGTCGGCGGCCCAGTAGGCCAGCACCTGCTCCTCGATGGCCGGGAAGCGTGGGCTGGACGGGACGCCAGGTGCGGCAGTGCCGGTCGGTTGGCTCGTGCTGGCCTTGGGGTAGACCACGGGTGGCTCTCCTGCTGTCGGGCGGCCCGCCGGCCGGCTCGGTCGTCTCGCATCCGTGCGAGGACGACGCCGTGTCGCCACGGCACCGCGGTGCCACCCCGCTTGCCGGTATGCCGCCCGCGTGCGTGCGCACGCGGCATACCAGCCGCTCTTGTCCCAGGCTGTGACGGGCCCACCCGTCCGGGTCTAGTGAGCGACGGCGTGCAGCACGCCGACACCGTTCTTCCGGAGGCTCGCCGGTGATGGCCGGGTCGACGCCTGTCCGCAGAGTCTACGGGAGTGTCACGAGCGGTCCGAAACTCGCTCAGGCCAGCCCGAGGTTGTGCGCCTCCTCCCAGAGCTCCTCGCGGACGCTGGGGTGGGCGGCCTTGTTGATGATCGACCAGCACTGCTTGGCCTGGTCGTTGCCGAAGATCTCGGCGACGCCCTGCTCGGTGACGATGGCACTGTGCTGGAAGGAGGTCAGCGGCTCGTCGATGAGCGGCACGATCGTCGACACCTGGGCCTTGGGGTGCCACGAGCGCAGCGCCATGATCGCCTGACCGCCCGGCGAGTGCAGTGCGCCGACGATGAAGTCGGTCTGTCCGCCGAAGCCGGAGTGGATCCGCGCGTTGATCCGCGAGGCGTTGGCCTGACCGAAGAGATCGACCTGCAGGGCCGTGTTGATCGAGGTCATCATCGGCTGGCGGGCGATCATCGCCGGGTCGTTGGTCGTCTCGGTGCGCAGCATGAGCACCTGCTCGTTGCGGTGCATCCAGGTCAGCAGCTCCTCGCTGCCGACCGAGAAGGACGCGGTGATCTTGCGGTCCGGGTCCATCGCACCGGCGTCGATGAGCGACAGCACGCCGTCGGAGAACATCTCGGTCCAGATGCCCAGCCCCTTCTTGTGGGTGAGGCCGGGCAGCGTCGCGTCGGGCACCATGCCGATGCCCAGCTGCAGGGTCGCGCCGTCGTGCACCCGGCTCGACACGAGCTCGCCGATGACCCCGGCGTCGCCCTCGGCCGGCCCGGCGACGACCCGGTCGTGGACGTGGGCGATCGGCAGGTCGACCTCGAAGATCGCGTCGAAGAGCTCGACGTCGACCTCGGCGTCGCCGAAGGTGTAGGGCATGTTCTTGTTGGCCTGGGCGATGAGGATGCCGCCGCGCTGCTTGCACGCCTCGATCGCGCCGACCATGACGTTCGTCTCGATGCCGAGCGAGACGCGGCCGTCGATCGGCAGCGACGTGTGCGCGATGACGCATTCGACCGGCAGCGAGCGCTTGAACAGCAGCGGCACCATCGACAGCCGGCACGGCACGTAGGACAGGTGCGGGCTCTTGCGCATCCCGGGACCCACGAAGGAGGTCTCGTGGGTGATCCCCTCGCGCGAGGGCAGCCCGGCGTGCGCGGCGAGCATGTTGAGGATGAACTCGGGCAGCGTCTGGTCGGCCAGTCGCAGCAGCTCGAAGGGGGGTGCGGCGTTGCCGCTCGCGACGATCCGGGGGTTCCGGGGCAGGGATTCGAACAGGGCGACCACATCGCCCGTGGTTGCGGACATACCTCAAGACTAGGGTCTTCGGTATGCCGCTCGTGCCACCTGGCGTGGTCAGCGCCGAGGCGCTGGTCACCGACCCGGACATCGCGGCCTCGTATGCCGTGGACTCCAGCTACGGGGCGACCGCGCCGAGCCATTTCGAGGTCGTCCGGGCGCGGGACGAGGCCGACGTCGTGGCCGTCCTCGAGCACGCCCACGCGCACGGCATCCCCGTGGTCCCCCAGGGTGCGCGCACCTCGGTGACGGGCGCGTCGACGGCGACCGAGGGCGCGATCGTCCTCAACGTCGAGGACCTGCGGGCGCTGGACCTCGACCCGGTCGAGGGGCACGCCCGGGTGGGTCCGGGCGTCGTCACCCGCGAGCTCAAGGCGGCGGCCGCCGAGGCCGGCCTCGCCTATCCCCCGGACCCCGCCTCGAGCGACTCGTGCACGCTCGGCGGCAACGTCGCGACGAATGCCGGCGGGCTGTGCTGCATCAAGTACGGCGTCACCGGCGACTACGTCAAGGGCCTCGAGGTCGTGCTGCCCGGCGGCGAGCGGATGCGCACCGGCAAGCGCACCGCCAAGGGCGTGGCCGGCTACGACCTGACCGGCCTCATGGTCGGGTCCGAGGGCACGCTGGGAGTGGTGACCGCGGCACACCTCCGGCTCATCCCGGCACCTGACCCGGCGCTCACCGCGCTCGCCACCTTCGACTCGCTCGACGCCGCGGTGCGGGGCGTCCTCGGGCTGCGAGCGCTGCGCCACCGGCCCTCGCTGCTGGAGTTCCTCGACGCCGCCAGCCTCGCGGCGATCCAGGCGGTCGGCGACTTCGGCTTCCCCAGCCGCTGCGCGGCGGCCTTGCTCGTGCAGTCCGACCGGCCGGGGCACGCCGGCGAGGACGCGCAGCGGTATGCCGCGGTGCTCGCCGACGCCGGGGCCGACGAGGTCGCGGTCGCCGACACCCAGCAGGAGGGCGAGCTGCTCATGCTCGGTCGGCGGATGCTCAACCACGCCTACGAGGTCAAGGGCGCCCGGCTCGCCGAGGACATGTGCGTGCCGATCGCGCGGCTCGGTGACTTCGTGCGGGCCGGCCAGGACCTCTCCGCGCGGACCGGCATCGAGATCACCCTCGCCGGGCACGGCGGCGACGGCAACCTGCACCCGTCGCTCTTCTTCGCCCACGGCGACCTCGACGCCTGGCACCGGGCCGAGGCCGCCCTCGACGAGCTGCTGCAGATCTGCCTCGGCCTCGGCGGCACGATCACCGGCGAGCACGGCATCGGCACCGCCAAGCGGCGGCTGTTGCCGCACGAGCTCGGGGCGGCCGAGATGGAGCGGCAGCGCGCGATCAAGGCGCTCTTCGACCCGCGCGGGATCATGAACCCGGGCAAGGTCTACTGAGGTGGGGGTCGGTCGGTCGGCGCGTGGCGTCGGCCTGCCCGGAGCGCCCGAGGTCGGCTGGTCGGTGCTGGTCCGCGACCTGGCGTCGGGGGCGGACCTCATCGACGTCGAGTCGGGCCTCGTGCTGCCCACCGCAAGCGTCGGCAAGGTGCTGCTGCTCATCGAGGTGGCCGAGCAGCTCACGTCGGGAGGCCTGGCTGCTGACGAGCTGCTCGAGCGCAGCTCCGTGGCTGCGGTCGCGGACTCCGGTGTCTGGCAACACCTCTCGGCACCCACGCTGTCCGTGGCGGACGCCTGCCTGCTTGTCGCGGCGGTGAGCGACAACCTTGCGACGAACGTCCTGCTCGACCGGGTCGGGCTCGCCGCGGTGCACGCGCGCACGACAGCGCTCGGGGTGCGCGACACCGCGCTGCTCGATCTCGTCCGCGACGAGCGCGGCCCCGACAACGCACCCTGCCTGTCGGTCGGCAGTGCTCGCGAGTGGGTCGACGTGCTGGCCGCGCTGCGCGCCGGGTCGCGGGTGTCCGCCCCGGCCGGTCGGCTCGTGCTCGGCTGGCTGGCCGCCTCGGTCGACCTCTCCCTCGTCGCGGACCCCCTCGGCCTGGACCCGCTCGCCCACGCCCCGAGCGAGGCGAGCGGAGGCGGCATACGGCTGTGGAACAAGACCGGCTGCGACCTCGGCACGAGCGCCGACATCGGGCTGGTCTCCGGCCCCGCCGGCACGGTCGGGTATGCCGCGATCGCGCACTGGGACGAGGCCGCCCACCCCGGGCTGCGCGCGGACGTCCGGGCCGGGATGCGCGAGGTCGGCGAGACGATCGCCCGCCGCGTGCGAGGCGACTGACACAATCGGCGCATGCAGGAGACCGAGACCCGCGGCGGCTGGCTGAGCCGAGAGCAGCTGAGGGACGCGCGGGAGCGGCTGCCCATCCTCTATGTCAACCTCGTGCCGGTGCGCGTCGACGAGCGCTCCCAGGTGACGAGCGTCGGGCTGCTGCTGCGCGCGACCGAGGACGGCCGGATCCACCGCGAGCTCGTCTCCGGCCGGGTGCTCTACCACGAGCGGCTGCGCGACGCGATCCTGCGGCACGTCGAGCGGGACCTCGGCGGGATGGCCCTGCCGCAGGTGCCGCTGGCCCCCCAGCCCTTCGCGATCGCCGAGTACTTCCCCACGCCCGGCGTGACGGCCTACCACGACCCGCGCCAGCACGCGGTCGCTCTCGGCTACGTCGTCGTGCTCATGGGCGACTGTGCACCGCAGGGCAATGCCCTCGACCTGGCCTGGCTCAGCCCGGCCGAGGCGGCCGAGCTGGCCCGCACCGAGGAGATGGCCGGCGGCCACGGCGTCCTGCTGCGCCAGGCTCTCGCCCACCTCGGCCACCCCGTCTGACAGCTCGCGAGAGACCGCCTACCCCTCGAAAGATCGACCGCTCCGGTCAGCGCAGGTCCATCCGGAGCAGGTCGGTCGCGGGTCGGAAGCCCTGCGCGACGTAGGCCCAGCTGCCGCCGGGGTAGCCAGGCCGCGGCATCCGGTCGAAGCGGACCGTGTTGACCATGCCGACCGGCGTCTCGCTCGGATCGTCGAGGACGGCGAGCCACGAGCGGAGCCGGCTGCCGAGCCCGTCGGCCCACTCGGCCAGTCGCGCGGCATAGGTCGGGTCGGGCGGGAGCGGCCCACGCTGCTCCTGCGTCCACCGCGCCCGGCACTCCCCCAGCGCCGTGAGGTCGTGCGGCCCGGCGAGCCGCACGGCATACCCCGCCGGTATGCCGCGTGGCCGGCTCACGCGCGTGACTCAAGCAGCCGCTCGCGCGGCGCCCCGGTGACCGTGAGCGGCAGGAGGGTGCGTCCCGTGGGGCCGATCTGGATCTCGGTGTCGAGCTGCGGGCACACGCCACAGTCGAAGCACGGGCTCCACCGGCAGTCCTCGACCTCGTCCTCGGCGAGCGCGGCCTGCCAGTCCTCCCACAGCCAGTCGCGGTCGAGCCCGGCGTCGATGTGATCCCACGGCAGCACCTCGAGCTGGTCGCGCTCGCGGGTGGTGAACCAGTCGACGGAGACTGGAGTGCCCTCGAGCTCCGTTGCTGCGCAACGCATCCAGCGTTCGAAGGAGAAGTGCTCGCTCCAGCCGTCGAAGCGGCCGCCCTCGCGCCAGACCCGCTCGATGACGCCGCCGACCCGCCGGTCGCCGCGCGACAGCAGGCCCTCGACGATGCCGGGCTCACCGTCGTGATAGCGCAGCCCGATCGCGCTGGCGTAGCGGCGGTCGGCCCGGATCGCCTCACGCAGCTTGCGCAGCCGCTCGTCGGTCTCGGGGGCGCCGAGCTGGGCGGCCCACTGGAAGGGCGTGTGCGGCTTGGGCACGAAGCCACCGATCGAGACGGTGCAACGGATGTCGCGCCGGCCGCTCACCTGCCGGCCGGTGTCGATGACCCGCTTGGCCAGCTCGGCGATCTGCAGCACGTCCTCGTCGGTCTCGGTCGGCAGGCCGCACATGAAGTAGAGCTTGACCTGCCGCCAGCCCGCGCCATAGGCCGCCGCGACGGTGTCGATGAGATCCTGCTCGGTCACCATCTTGTTGATGACCTTGCGGATCCGCTCGCTGCCGCCCTCGGGGGCGAAGGTGAGCCCGGATCGGCGGCCGTTGCGGGTCAGCTCGTTGGCCAGGTCGATGTTGAAGGCGTCGACCCGGGTGGACGGCAGCGACAGCCCGACCTGCTCGCCCTCGTAGCGGTCGGCCAAGCCGGACGCGATCGCCATGATCTCACTGTGGTCGGCCGAGCTCAGCGACAGGAGCCCGACCTCCTCGAATCCGGTTGCGGCCAGGCCCTGTTCGACCATCTGGCCGATGCCCTCGATGGAGCGCTCGCGCACCGGGCGGGTGATCATGCCGGCCTGGCAGAAGCGGCAGCCACGCGTGCAGCCCCGGAAGATCTCCACCGACATCCGCTCGTGCACCGACTCGGCCAGCGGCACGAGCGGGGTTTTGGGATAGGGCCACTCGTCGAGGTCCATGACGGTGTGCTTGGCCACCCGCCACGGGATGCCGCTGAGCCCGGCACGCGGCGCGACCCGCTGGATCCGTCCGTCGGGCAGGTAGGACACCTCGTAGCACGAGGGGACGTAGGCGACGCCCGAGCGGGCGATCCGCAGCAGCAGCTCGGGCCGGCCACCCGGCATACCCTCCTGCTTCCACGCCGCGACGAGATCGGTGAGCGCGAGCACCGCCTGCTCGCCGTCACCGACGACGACGGCGTCGACGAAGTCGGCGATCGGCTCGGGGTTGAAGGACGCGTGCCCGCCGACGACGACCAGCGGGTCACCGTCGCGGCGCTGCGCTTGGCGCAGCGGGATGCCGGCCAGGTCGAGCGCGGTGAGGAAGTTCGTGTAGCCGAGCTCGGTGGAGAAGCTGACCCCGAACAGGTCGAAGTCGGCGACCGCGCGGTGCCCGTCGACGGTGAGCTGGGGCACGCCGTGCTCGCGCAGCAGCGCCTCGAGGTCGGGCCACACGGCATAGGTGCGCTCGGCGAGCGCGTCGGCCCGCTCGTTGATGACCTCGTAGAGGATCATCACGCCCTGGTTGGGCAGACCCACCTCGTAGGCGTCGGGATACATCAGCGCCCAACGGACCGTGAGCTCCTGCCCGTCGGGGCCGTGGCCCCCGCAGTGCCAGTCCTTGACCTGGCTGTTGAGCTCGCCGCCGACGTACTGGATCGGCTTCTGGACCCGGGTCAGCAGCGGCTCGAGGTCGGCGAACCGCGTCGCTCCGGGCTCGTGACCAGCGCTGACAGGCATCCGCTCAGTCTACCGGCGGATACTGGCGGCATGGTCGACGACGAGACGCGCGCGCGGGTGGAGGCCGCCTTCGCCGCCTGCCCGCGCGCTCGGCACCTGCCGCCCGGCCAGCAGGGGTATGCCGCGCTGGACCGCGCGCTGCCGATCGGGCACGGCCAGACCAACAGCCAGCCGCGCACGGTGCGCGACATGCTGCTCGCCCTCGACGTCCGGCCGGGTCACCGGGTGCTCGACGTGGGCTCGGGATCGGGCTGGACCACGGTCTTGCTCGCTTACCTCGTCGGGCCCGAGGGGTCGGTGCTGGGGCTTGAGCGGGTGCGCGAGCTCGTCGAGCGCGGCGCTGCCGCGGT
>DAOTIG010000142.1:0-8211 GCA_035448065.1 Dermatophilaceae bacterium | reverse complement strand
CGCCACCGAGCTCGGCCCGCCGGGCTTCCTGCCCGTCGACGCCACCGAGCGGGCCGCCATCCTTGCTCGGCACGGGCTGCGGGCTGTCGGCGGCTTCCTCGCGCTGGTCCTGCACGACCCGGCCGTCGACCCCGAGCCCGTCGTCGCCGCGGAGCTGGAGGCCTTCGTCGCCGCCGGGGCGGACACCCTCGTGCTCGCCGCGGCGACCGGGCGGGAGGGCTACGACGTCCGGCCGGAGCTCGACGAGGCCGGCTGGTCGACCCTGCTGGCCACACTCGACCGGCTGGTGGCGCTCGCGGCGGCCCGCGGCATCCGGGCGACCCTGCACCCGCACGTCGGCACGATGGTCGAGACGGCCGCCGACGTCGAGAGGGTGCTCGCCGGCTCCTCGATCGGGCTCACCCTCGACACCGGCCATCTGCTCATCGGCGGGGCCGACCCGCTGTCCATCGCCCGGGCCTACCCCGACCGGATCACGCACGTCCACCTCAAGGACGTCGATGCTGCCTGGGCGGCGCGCGTCCAGGCCGGCGAGGTCTCCTACACCGACGCGGTGCGCGCCGGCATGTACCGCCCGCTCGGCCAAGGGGACGCCCGGATCGGCGAGATCGTCGAGGCGCTGGAGTCGGCCGGCTACCAGGGCTGGTACGTCCTCGAGCAGGACACCATCCTCACCGCGGATCCGGACGTGGCAGACGGCCGGCCGCCCCGGGACGACGTCGCCGCCTCGGTCGCCTTCCTGCTCGACCTCGGCGTCCCAGGTCGCGCCGGCGAGTGAGGAACGAACGAGCCGGCCGAGAGCGGCCGGTTCGGGACGCCGATGGGTGTGACCGCGTCCCAGGCCGCGCCGGCGAGTGAGGAACGAAGGAGCCGGCCGAGAGCGGCCGGTTCGGGACGCCGATGGGTGTGACCGCGTCCCAGGCCGCGCCGGCGAGTGAGGAACGAAGGAGCCGGCCGAGAGCGGCCGGTTCGGGACGCCGAGCCGGAAGCACGGCCGGTAGGCTCGGGACGTCGCCCGCCAATCCAGGAGTCGCCCCCGTCATGGCCCAGGCAGCCGCCCCCGTCCTCACCACCTTCGAGGGCGGCGCGGCCCTTCCCGACTTCCGGGCTGCGGCGCTGCTGCGTCGGCTGCGTGAGCTCGCGCCGCAGACCACCGCGCTTGAGGCGCAGCACTGGCACTGGGTCGCGAGCGACGGCCCGCTCGACGACGCCACGTCGGCTCGCCTCGGCCGACTGCTCACCTACGGCATCCCGTATGCCGCCGTCCCCGGCTCGGGCGCGCCGGTCACCACCCTGGTCGTCGCCCCGCGCCTCGGCACCGTCTCGCCATGGGCCTCGAAGGCCACCGACATCGCGCACAACTGCGGCTTCGCGATCCGGCGGGTCGAGCGGGTCACCGAGTACCACCTCGTCGGCCTGGACCCGGCCGGCGTCGACGCCGAGCTCCTGGCCGCCTGCGCGGGGGTGCTGCACGACCGGATGACCGAGAGCGTGCTGCTCTCCCGCGACGGCGCCGCAGCCCTCTTCGACGAGCGGACCGGTGAGCCGATGGAGCACGTGCCGGTGCTGGATCGTGGGCGCGCGGCGCTCGAGGAGGCCGACGCGGCATACGGGCTGGCGCTGTCCGACGACGAGATCGACTATCTGGTCGAGGCCTTCCGTGGGCTGCGGCGCGACCCTACCGACGTCGAGCTGATGATGTTCGCGCAGGCCAACAGCGAGCACTGCCGGCACAAGATCTTCAACGCCCAGTTCATCGTCGACGGGGCGCCGATGCCGCGCTCGCTCTTCGGCATGATCCGGCACACCGAGGCCACCAGCCCGGGCTCGACCGTCGTCGCCTACCGCGACAACGCCTCGGTGATGGCCGGACCCGTTGTCGCGCAATGGCTTCCGGCCGGTTGGCAGGGCACGCCCGAGCAGAGCGAGTATGCCGCCCGCGAGGGTCGCGTGCACACGCTCATGAAGGTCGAGACGCACAACCACCCGACGGCGATCTCGCCCTTCCCGGGCGCGGCGACCGGGGCGGGCGGGGAGATCCGCGACGAGGGGGCGACCGGGCGAGGCTCGCGACCCAAGGCCGGCCTAACCGGCTTCGCGGTTTCGCACCTGCGTCTGCCCGGAGCTGAGGAGCCTTGGGAGAGTGAGGATCTCGGCCGTCCGGGGCACCTGGCGTCGCCGCTGGAGATCATGACCGACGGGCCGCTCGGGTCGGCGGCCTTCAACAACGAGTTCGGCCGGCCCGGGCTCGGCGGCTTCTTCCGGGTCTACGAGCAGACCGTCGCCGGCGTGCGCCGCGGCTATCACAAGCCGATCATGAGCGCCGGTGGGCTGGGCGCGATCTCGGCCGAGCAGACCGACAAGATCACCTTCCCGGCCGGCACCCTGCTCGTGCAGATCGGCGGCCCGGGCATGCGGATCGGCATGGGCGGGGGCGCGGCGAGCTCGATGGCCAGCGGTGCCAACGCGGCGGAGCTGGACTTCGACTCGGTCCAGCGGGGCAATCCCGAGATCCAGCGCCGGGCGCAGGAGGTCATCAACCACTGCTGGCGGCTCGGGGTCGACGACAACCCGGTGCTGGCGATCCATGACGTCGGCGCGGGTGGCCTGTCCAATGCCTTTCCCGAGCTCGTCGACGGAGCCGGCCTCGGCGCGGTCTTCGACCTGCGGCGAGTTCCGTTGGAGGAGAGCGGACTTGCTCCCAAGGAGATCTGGTCCAACGAGAGCCAGGAGCGCTATGTCCTGGCCGTCGCGCCGGACTCGCTCGAGGTCTTCGCGGCGATGTGCGAGCGGGAGCGCTGTCCCTATGCCGTCGTCGGCACCGCCACCGGAGACGGCTTGCTCGTCGTCGTCGACGGGGACGCCGGCGACGAGGCCGACAGTCGACCGGTCGACATGCCGATGGAGGTGCTGCTCGGCAAGCCGCCGCAGATGGTGCGCGATGCCACCCGGATCGAGCGGGCCGAGCCTGAGCTGGACTGCGAGACAGTCGATCTGGAGCAAGCAGCGGTGGCCGTGCTGCGGCACCCGACGGTGGCGAGCAAGCGCTTCCTCGTGACGATCGGCGACCGCACGGTCGGCGGGCTCTCCCACCGCGACCAGATGGTCGGGCCATGGCAGGTGCCGGTGGCCGACGTCGCGGTGACGCTCGCGGCATACCAGGGCTTCGCCGGCGAGGCGATGGCCAGCGGCGAGCGGATGCCGATCGCAGCGGTGGACGCGCCCGCGTCCGGGCGGATGGCGGTCGCCGAGGCGCTCACCAACCTGCTCGCCGCGCCGGTCGCGCTCGAGGACGTCAAGCTGTCGTGCAACTGGATGGCCGCGTGCGGCGAGCCGGGGGAGGATGCCGCGCTCTACGACACCGTGCACGCCGTGGCGATGCAGCTGTGCCCGGATCTCGGCATCGGCGTGCCGGTCGGCAAGGACTCGCTGTCGATGCGGACCCGCTGGGAGCACGAGGGACAGGCCCGCTCGGTCGTCTCGCCGGTGAGCCTCGTCGTCACCGCCTTCGCCACGCTCGACGACGTGCGCGGCACCCTCACCCCGCAGCTGCGCGGGGGGCGACACGGGGCGGACACCAGCCTCGTCCTCGTCGACCTCGGCGGCGGCCGCAACCGGCTCGGCGGCTCGATCGTCGCCGAGACCCAGGGCGCCTTCGGTGGCGCCGTGCCCGACCTCGAGGATGCCGCGCTGCTGCACTGGCTGTATGCCGCGATCGCCGAGCTGCGGGCCGACGGCACGCTGCTCGCCTATCACGACCGGTCCGACGGCGGACTGTGGGCGGCCCTGTGCGAGATGGCCTTCGCCGGCGGCGTCGGCCTCGAGGTCGACCTCGCGCCACTGCTCGCCCAGGACCGCAGCGGCACGCCCAGCCCGGCCCGGGTGCTCTTCGCCGAGGAGCTCGGGGTCGTCCTGGAGGTGCCGACGACGCGGGTCGGCGACGTCGTCGCCCGGCTGCGCAGTCACGGTCTCGGCGAGCTCAGCCACGTCATCGGCCGGCCGACGACCCGGCGGCGGGTCGTCGTCGCGGCGGGGGAGGACACCCTGCTCGACCTGGCGGTCCGCGACCTGCACCAGGCCTGGGACGCGGTGTCGTGGCGGATCGCCGCGCTGCGCGACAACCCGGCCTGCGCCGACGCCGAGCACCTCGCGGCGGGCGCCGACGACGACCCCGGCCTGCACGTCGAGCTCACCTTCGACCCCGGCCTGGACCCCGCCGGTGGCTCGGCGCCCGCGCTGCTGCGCGCCCGGCCCAAGGTCGCCATCCTGCGCGAGCAGGGCGTCAACAGCCACGTCGAGACCTCGTTCGCCCTCGACGCAGCCGGCTTCGAGACCCACGACGTGCACATGACCGACCTGCAGAGTGGTCGGCAGCGGCTCGGCGACTACGTCGGGGTGGTCGCCTGCGGCGGCTTCTCCTACGGCGACACGCTCGGCGCGGGGGAGGGCTGGGCCCGTTCGATCCTGTTCAACGACGCCCTCGCGAGCCAGTTCCACGACTTCTTCCACGCGCCGGACACCTTCGCGATCGGCATCTGCAACGGCTGCCAGATGCTCGCCGCCCTCGCCGACCACATCCCGGGCGCCGAGGCCTGGCCGCGCTTCACGCACAACCGCAGCGAGCGCTTCGAGGCGCGGCTCTCGCTCGTCGAGGTCACCGAGAGCCCGTCGATCCTCTTCGCCGGCATGGCCGGCAGCCGGATCCCGATCGCGGTCGCGCACGGCGAGGGCTGTGCCGACTTCAGCCAGCGCGGCGACGTCGAGCAGGTCCTCGGCGCGCTGCGCTTCGTCGACCACCACGGCGCTGCGACCGAGGCCTATCCGGCCAACCCCAACGGCAGCCCCGGCGGACTGACCGGCGTCACCACGCCCGATGGTCGGGTCACCGCGCTCATGCCGCACCCGGAGCGGGTGCTGCGCAATGTCCAGCTGTCCTGGACGAGCGGCGATGTCTCGCAACCGAGCCCATGGCTGAGGATGTTCCGCAACGCGCGGGTCTGGGTCGGCTGAGCTGGGCGTGGGACAGGGCGAGGGCGAGGGCGAGGGCGGCAGCGAGGACACCGCGGCCGATTGGAGGTATTCGGCCGGCTCCCCGACCTCCTCGAATACCTCCACCCGCGGGGTGGGACCCTCCACCCGCGGGGTGGGTCTCGTCGTGCTCGACTGCGACGGCGTGCTCATCGACAGCGAGCGGCTCAACGTCGCCATCGACGCCGCCTGGATCAGCGCGCTGGGCTGGCCGATCACCGTCGCCGAGGTCATCGACCGGCACATGGGGCGCAGCAGCGCCGACCAGATCGCCGATGTCGAGGCCCAGCTCGGCCGAGCCATCACCGACGACGAGGCGGCCGACTGGCAGCGGCGGTATGCCGCGGCATACCGGGACGAGCTGGCCCCCATCCCCGGAGTCACAGGGGCGCTGGAAGACCTTGTGCGACAAGGCTTCTCGATGTGCGTCGCGTCGTCCGCCTCGCATGCAGCGCTGCGTCGCAACCTCGGTCACTGCGACCTGTTGCGCTTCTTCGGCGAGGGCACGATCTTCAGCTCGGAGGACGTCGAGCGCGGCAAGCCGGCCCCCGACCTCTTCCTGCATGCCGCCGCGACGATGGGCGTCGCCCCCGACCGGTGCGTCGTCGTCGAGGACTCCCAGCACGGGGTCGCCGCTGCGCGTGCCGCCGGCATGCCGGTCATCGGGTATGCCGGTGGCATCACTCCCGCGGCGATGCTCGCCGGCGCCGATCGCATCATCACCGACCTGGCCCAGCTGCCCGAGCTCGTCGCGACCGGCTGGCGCTGAGCCGGCTCAGCGGCCTGCCGTTCACGCGGCGCCGGCGTGCCAGAATCGCGGGCATGGAGGTCCCGGCCCACTTCGCGATGCCCGACGACCAGCTGCGGAGCGTGCTCGAGCAGCTCGGAGTCGCCGACCTGGTCACCGTGCACGCCGACGGGCTGCTCGCCACTCCGCTGCCGCTGCTCTTCGACCCCGAGCCCGGCGAGCACGGTGCGCTCATCGGCCACGTCGCCCGCAACAACCGGCAGTGGTCGACCCCGACGACCGCCGAGTCGCTCGTCATCGCCCGCCCGACCGACCACTACGTGAGCCCGGCCTGGCTGCCGTCGAAGACCGAGCACGGTCAGGTCGTGCCGACCTGGGACTACCTCACCGTGCACGTCTACGGCGACCTCGTCGCCCATGACGACCCGGCCTGGACCCGCGAGGCGGTGCGCCGGCTCACCGAGCGGCACGAGGGAGCCGGCGGGTGGACCGTCGAGGACCCTCCAGGCGACTACGTCGAGCGGATGCTGCGCGCCATCGTCGGCATCGAGCTGCGGATCACTCGGATTGAGGCCAAGGCGAAGATGGCGCAGAACAAGACCCCGGCCGACGTCGCCGCGCTCGCCACCGCGCTACGCGAGCACGGGGACGAGCGTGGCGCGGCATACCTCACGGACGTGTCGCTGCCGGCGGCGCGGCGGCGCGCCGACCTGCTCACCGACCTGCGCAGCGGCACGACGCGCCGCTGACCCGGCTCACTCGACCGCGAGGGCGGCGGCGGGCGCGATGCGAGCCGCCCGGCGGGCGGGCAACACCGAGGCGACCAGGCCACACAGCAGCGCGACCAGCCCGATCAGCGCGAGCCGCCCCCACGGCACCTCGAGGGCGACCGTGATCCGCTCGCCGAAGAGGCACCTGGCCCCGGCGTAGCCGTAGGCGATCCCGAGCGCCGAGCCGAGCAGCGCGCCGACGACGCCGAGCAGGCCGGCCTCGAGCGCCAGGGTGCCGCGCAGCTGGGGGCGGGTCAGCCCGAGCGCCCGCAGCAGCGCGGACTCGCGGCTGCGCTCGAGCACCGACAGGCCGAGGGTGCTCGCGATGCCGAAGACCGCGATGAGCACGGACACCCCGAGCAGCCCGGTGACGACGGCGAGCAGCACGTCCATGATCTCGGTGACCGTCGCCCGCTCGCTCGCCGAGCCGCCGACCTGCACGCCCGGCACCGACGCCACAGCGGCCCGGATCCGGTCGAGGGTGGCCGGGACGTCGTTGCTGTCGAGCCGCAGCCACACCGAGTCCGCGCCTGAGCGCGGGAGGGCAACGGCCCGCAGGTCGCTCTCGGCGAGCAGGGCGGGCTCGAGGCTGCGACCCACCTGCACGGCGACCTCGCGGCTGCCGGCCGGTCCGGTGACGACGACCCGCTGCCCGGATGTCAGGCCGTGAGCGCGCGCCAGCTCCTGGCCCACGAGGACGGTGCCGGCGGCGGGGACCGTCGACGGGTCGTGCAGCACCGACCGGGCCGCCTCCCCGACCCCGACCGCAGTGACCGCGGCGCTGCCGAGCTGCACGTCGGCCCGCTGGTGCGTGCTCACCGCACGCACGCCAGGCACCCGGCCGAGCGACGCCACGGTCTGCTCGGACAGCGGCCCGGTCGCGCTGATCGACACGTCGACGAGGTAGAGCCGGTCAAGGGTGGCGTCCATCGTGCGGCTCGTCGTCGCGGCGCCGACGGTCATCATCGCGATGAGGGTCACGCCGACGAGCAGCGCGCCGGCGGTGCCGGCTGCCCTGGCCGGGTTGCGCACGGCATTCACGACCGCCAATCGCCCTGGTATGCCGCCGAATCGACTCAGCGGCCACCCCACCAACCGGGTCGCGGCCGGCACGAGCACGGGACCCAGGCCGAGCACGCCGAGGAAGGACAGGGCGCCGCCCGGGATGCCGAGCGCGAGGTGGCCCTTCCGCGCGCCGAGGGTGAGCAGCACCGCCCCGCCGAGCAGGGCCAGGGTGGCCACGACGAGCCGCAGCCGACGCGGGCGTGACCCCGCGGGCACCGCGTCGGGTCGCAGCGCGACGAGCGGCGCGACCCGCGAGCCGCGGACGACCGGGGCCAGCGCCGCGATCGTCGTGATGAGCACGCCGGCGAGCACCGCGCCGACCGCGACGGCAGGGGGGAGGGTCGCCGGCGCCAGCGGGATCCCGCCGGGCAGGCCGTCGACGATCCGGCTGAGGGCGAGCGCCGCGGCATACCCGAGCACGGTGCCGAGAGCGGCGGAGACGAGACCGACGATGGTCGCCTCGACGAGCGTCGCGCGGGCCACCTGGCCACGGGTGGCGCCGACGCAGCGCAGCAAGGCGGTCTCGCGGGTGCGTCGGGCCAGCAGCATGGCGAAGGTGTTGGCGACGACGAGGCCGGCGACGAAGCGCGAGATGGCGCC
>DAOTIG010000141.1:6262-8216 GCA_035448065.1 Dermatophilaceae bacterium | reverse complement strand
CGACCTTGCGCTATGCCGCGCTGCTGCATGACATCGGCCTGGTGGGGATCCCCTTCACCCGCGCGGCGTCGCCCATCGAGGATCCTGCCGTCGTGCGGGCGCTCGTCGGTCACCCTGAGGCCGCGGCGGCTCTGGTTGCCGACATCGACTTCCTCGCCGCGAGCGCGCCGGGCATCCGGCATCACCATGAGCGGGTCGACGGTCGTGGCTACCCTGCCGGTCTGGTCGGGGAGGAGATTCCTCTCGATGCCCGGATCATCGCGGTCGCCGATGCCTTCGACTCGCTCACCAGGGGGCACGCGCGGCGTGCCCCGTTGCGAAGTGCGGCGGCGCTGGGCGTGGTCCGAGCCCGGTGCGACAGCCACCTCGACGCCGCGGTGTGCGACGCGCTCGAGCGGGTCGTCGAGCGGCAGCCCTGGCCGGCACCGGCCGACCTGCCGGAGGGCACCAGCCCGACCCGCGTCCCGACCAGCCCAGCCGACAGCCTCGGCGAGGAGGGGGACGAGGTGCTGCCCGACCACGACGACCCGCACACCGGTGACGAGGTGGTGCTCGCCTGGCGCGGTGTCGGTCGGCCCCGGCGATGAGCGGCTCCCGGCCGAGCGGGCTCTGGGCCAGACGCCCCCGCGGCCTGGCGCTCGGGGTCGTGGCGCTGGCCATGGTGCTTGCGGTGCTGTCGGTCGTGCGGACCCTGTCGATGCGGCTGGACCTCGCCGAGCTCGGCCTGGTCGCGCTCGTCTTCGCCCCGATCATCGCCCTCGGCGAGTACCAGCGCTTCCGGGTCGAGCGGGGTCGGGAGCTGGCGCCGATGTCGTTGGCCGCTGCCCTGGCGCTCAGCCTGTCCACGGGGGTCGCCGGCAGCTCGATGCCCACCGTCGCGCCGGCGCCGCTGCTCATCATCGTCGCGGCGGGGATGGGGCTCGGGGCGCTTCCGCACGCCTGGGCCGGTCGGTCGGTGCACGCCGACGACGTCGCGGCTCGTTTCCTCGGGGTGCTCGTCTGTGCGGTCCTGTTCCGGACCGTGCCGTTCGCCGACGGCCGCACCCTGCTCAGCGTCGCTGCCGACTGGCCGGGCGACCGCTGGCCGGTGGCGCTGCTCATGTCTGCCGCTGCCGCCGGTGGCCTGCTCACCTACCTGCTCTGCGCCGCCGCGGTGACGGCCGGACGTGAGCACCGCGGTCTGCGCGCCACTGCCGTCGACGAGCTGCGCTCGGGCGCGGGGATGGCCTTGGCGCTCAGCTCCACCGGCACGCTCATCGCGGTCGCCGAGCGTCCGCTCGGCCTGGTGGCTCTCCCGCTCTTCCTCGTGCCGCTCGTGCTCACCCAGTTCGCGCTGCGGCAGTATGCCGCCATCCGCCAGACCTACGACCAGACCGTCCAGGTGCTCTCCCGGATCACCGAGGTGGGCGGCTTCACCCGCGCCGGCCACCCCGACCGGGTCGCCGCCCTCGCCGTCGAGATCGGGCGAGACCTCGGGCTCGGCGACCGGGACACCCGCTCGATCGAGTATGCCGCCCTCCTGCACGACATCGGTCAGGTCGCCCTGGCGACGCCGATCCCGGGCGGAGCCACCTTGCTCGCTGCCCCCGCTGACCAGCAGCAGATCGCCAGCGACAGCGCCGAGATCGTCCGCAAAGCGGGACTGCCCGACGACGTCGCGCACGCCGTGGACGCCCAGGCAGTGCCCTTCCGGGTGGTCCGCGAGGACATCGCCGGACTCCCGCTCGCCGCACGCATCCTCAAGGTCGCCAATGCCTACGACGACCTCGTCGGCGGGTCGATCACCCCTCGGCGCAGGTCGGCCGCGATCGAGCGACTGCAGCTCGGCCTCGGCTACGAGTACGACCCTCGGGTCGTCGACGCCCTGCTGCGCGTCCTCGACCGACGGTGACAGTGTCCTCCGCTGAGCGCGCGGGCTCGGTGCCGGCGCTCGCTTCCCTCGTCGCTCGCTCCT
>DAOTIG010000141.1:0-6162 GCA_035448065.1 Dermatophilaceae bacterium | reverse complement strand
TCCTGCGTCGCTCGACTCCTCGGTCCAGCGAGCGCCCCTCGCCCGGCGCTCAGCGTTCTCTGCCGCTGAGCGCGCGGGCTCGGTGCCGGCGCTCGCTTCCCTCGTCGCTCGCTCCTGCGTCGCTCGACTCCTCGGTCCAGCGAGCGCCCCCCTCGCCCGGCGCTCAGCGTTCTCTTCCGCTGAGCGCGCGGGCTCGGTGCCGGCGCTCGCTTCCCTCGTCGCTCGCTCCTGCGTCGCTCGACTCCTCGGTCCAGCGAGCGCCCCTCGCCCGGCGCTCAGCGCTGAGACTCAGGCCTTCTTGGTCTCGGCGAAGATCGCGGCGATCTCGTCGATCTTGGCCAGCAGCTCCTCGGCCTTGGCCGTGTCGAAGGTCCCCTTGGTGCCCGCCGCGCCGGCTGCCTTGGTGGCCTCGTTGAACAGCGTGTGCAGGTTGGGGTACTTCTCGAAGTGGGGGGCCTTGAAGTAGTCGGTCCACAGCACCCAGAGGTGCTCCTTGACCAGGTGCGAGCGCTGCTCCTTGATGATCGCCGCACGGGTGCGGAACTCGGCGTCGTCGTTCTCGGCGGCCTTCTTGCAGATCGCGAGGATCGACTCGGCCTCGATGCGGGCCTGCGCCGGGTCGTAGACGCCGCAGGGCAGGTCGCAGTGGGCGCTCACGTCGATGGTGGGGGCGAGGAACCGCATGATGGTCATCCCTTCGTCGGTGGTCCGATCGCCGGCCGGCCGCATCGGCCCACCGGGTCCTTCCCAACCTACCCCGAGCCTCCGCGCGACAACCATCGTGGGAGCCGAGCGACCACCCGGGCCACCACGTCGCCGTCCGGGATGCCGCCCACGAGCCACGAGTCGACTCCCTCGCGCGGGTTGTCCCGCTCCACCCACCACGCGCCCGGGTCGCCCGGATCGCGTCCGGTGATCCGCTTCACCGCGATCGGCCGCGGTCCGTCGGCGCCGTCGGGCAGCCGCACCAGAGCCAGTCCGGCCCGCGGCGGCGCTCCCCAACGGACGATGACGAGGTCCCCATCCTGCAGGCCCGGCTCCATCGACCGACCACGCACCCGCGCGAGACCGAGGCGCACGATCGCGCGTCGCGGCGGCATACCGGCTGACCTCCTTCGTCGTCCCGGACACTACGCTGCACGGTATGCCGCGCGCGCTCATCACCGGGATCACCGGGCAGGACGGCCTCTATCTCGCCGAACTGCTCCTCGGCAAGGGCTACGAGGTCTACGGGCTCATCCGGGGTCAGAACAACCCCAAGCGCGAGCTGGTCGCGCAGACCGTGCCCGACGTGCGGCTGCTGACCGGTGACCTGCTCGATCTGTCCAGCGTGCTGCGGGCGCTCGAGGTGGCCCGGCCGGACGAGGTCTACAACCTCGGCGCGATCTCCTTCGTCGCCTACTCGTGGGAGAACGCCACCCTCACCTCAGACGTCACCGGCAAGGGCGTGCTCACCATGCTCGAGGCGGTCCGGCTGGCCAGCCACGACGACCCGAGCCGGATCCGCTTCTACCAGGCGTCCAGCTCGGAGATGTTCGGCAAGGTGCAGGAGGTGCCGCAGCGCGAGACCACCCTGCTGTGGCCGCGCTCGCCCTACGGCGTCGCCAAGGTCTTCGGCCACTACATGACGATCAACTACCGCGAGTCCTACGGCATGCACGCGAGCTCGGGCATCCTCTTCAACCACGAATCCCCGCGCCGGGGACCGGAGTTCGTGACCCGCAAGATCTCCATGGCGGTCGCGCGGATCGCCATGGGCCGGCAGGACTCGCTCGCTCTCGGCAACCTCGACGCCCGCCGCGACTGGGGCTTCGCCGGCGACTACGTCGATGCGATGTGGCGCATGCTGCAGCAGCCGCACGCCGATGACTACGTCGTCGCGACCGGGCACACCCACTCGATCCGCGACTTCCTCGACCTTGCCTTCGCCCACGTCGGCATCGATGACTGGGAGCGCTACGTCCAGCAGGATCCGGCCTTCCTCCGGCCCGCGGAGGTCGATGTCCTCGTCGGCGACGCGAGCAAGGCCCGCGACCGGCTCGGCTGGACGCCGCAGGTCGACTTGGCCGCACTGGTGCAGATGATGGTCGAGTCCGACCTGGCTCGCGAGCGGGCGCTGCCGGCTGACCTGCCCGTGCTGCCGTGAGGCGCACGCTGGTCACCGGCGTCACCGGCCAGGACGGCACCATCCTGGCCCGGCGGCTGGTGGCCGAGGGCCACGAGGTGCACGGCCTCGTCCTCGACGCGGACGCTGCCGAGGCGTGGGCGACGGCCCACGAGCTCGAGGCGGTGACGCGGCATACCGTCGATCTCGCCGACCCCGACGCGGTATGCCGCGTGATCGCCGACGTGGCGCCGGCGGAGCTCTACCACCTCGGCGGGCAGTCGTCGGTGGCCGCGTCGTGGGCCGACCCGCTCGGCACCCTCGCGGTCACCGGGCTCGGCGCGGCGGCCGTCTTCGAGGGGGCGCACCGGCTGACCGAGGCCGGGCATCCGGTCCGCGTGGTCCAGGCATCGAGCGCCGAGATCTTCGGCCGGGCCGAGCAGTCGCCCCAGGACGAGACCACCGCGATCCGGCCGGTGTCGCCCTACGGGGCGGCCAAGGCGACGGCCCACCACCTCGCCCACGTCTATCGCGAGCGGGGCACCTTCATCGCGTGCGCGATCCTCTACAACCACGAGTCGACGCTGCGGCCGGAGAGCTTCGTCACCCGCAAGATCACCGCCGGCGTGGCCCGGATCGCGCATGCCGGGGGCGGCACGCTTGCGCTGGGCAACCTTGACGCACAACGGGATTGGGGCTGGGCGCCGGACTACGTCGACGCGCTCGTCTCGGCCACGCGGCATACCGAGGCGGACGACTTCGTCGTCGCGACCGGGCAGACCCACACGGTCGCCGACTTCGTCCGGGTGGCCTTCGCCCATGCGGGCATCGAGGACTGGCGCAGCCACGTCACCCTCGACGAGCGCTTCGTCCGGCCGGCCGAGGCGAGCATTCAGGTCGGCGACGCGAGCAAGGCTCGCCGTGTCCTCGGCTGGGCCCCGACGCTGACCTTCGAGCAGATCGTCGGCCGGATGGTCGATCACGACCTGGCGATCATCGGGTGATCCGAGAGGCCCCGATGACCGGCCTCAGGCGAGGGAGCGACGGTAGGCCAGGCAGTCCGCGTAGCTCGGCAGCAGCCCGTCAGCGGCCGCCTGCTCGAGCGTCGGCGCCGCGGTGTCCTTCTCGGACAGCACCGGGGTGAAGCCCTGGGGCAGCGGGATCGCGACAGTCGGGTCCAGCGGCGTGATGCCGCGCTCGCCGGCCGGGTTGTAGACCTCGGAGCAGAGGTACAGCGCCGTGCCGTCCTCCAGGCAGATGAGGCAGTGCCCCAGCCCTTCGGAGAGGTAGACCGCCGTGCGCTGGGTCGTGTCCAGTCGCACCGAGTCCCACTGGCCGAAGGTCGGCGAGCCCACCCGGATGTCGACGATGACATCGAGGAACGAGCCCGACAGGGCCGTGACGTACTTCGCCTGTGAGGGCGGCACGCTCGCGTAGTGGATGCCGCGCACCGCGCCGGCCGTGGACACCGAGATGTTCGTCTGCTTGACCTGCATGACGTGCCCGATGTGCTCGGCGAGCTTGTCCGCCCGGAACCCTTCGGCGAACATTCCGCGGGGGTCGGGGAACTGCCGTGGGGTCACCGCCCAGGCACCCTCGATCGACAGTGGCCGGAAGTCCATCAGCTGGCCCCTCTCAATGCGTCCTTGGCCGCGGCCTCGTCGAGCAGGGCCTGCAGGTAGGTGCCGTAGCCGCTCTTGGCCAGCGCCTCAGCCAGCCGGCCGAGCTGCGCGTCGTCGATCCAGCCGTTCCGCCAGGCGATCTCCTCGACGCAGCCGATCTTGTGGCCCTGGCGCGCTTCCACGACGTGCACGAACTGGCTCGCGTCGAGCAGCCCCTGGAAGGTGCCAGTGTCGAACCATGCGGTGCCTCGCGGCAGGACGGTCACCGTGAGGCCACCTCGTTCCAGGTATGCCGCGTTGATGCCGGTGATCTCCAGCTCGCCCCGGGCGCTGGGCTTGAGGTCGCGGGCGATCTGCAGGACGGTGTTGTCGTAGAAGTAGACCCCGGGCACCGCGTAGTTGCTCTTCGGCCGGGACGGCTTCTCCTCGATCGACAGCACCTTGCCGTCGGCGTCGAACTCGACGACACCGTAGTGCTGCGGATTGCTCACGTGGTAGGCGAAGACGTGCCCGCCGGTGATGTCGGTGCCCTCGCGCAGCTGCTCCTCGAGCGACGCACCGTAGAAGATGTTGTCGCCGAGCACGAGCGCGACCGAGTCCGAGCCGACGAAGTCGGCGCCGATGAGGAAGGCCTGGGCCAAGCCCTCGGGGCGCGGCTGCACGGCATACGAGATCTCGATGCCCCACTCCGCGCCGTCGCCCAGCAGCCGCTGGAACTGGCTCGAGTCCTCGGGGGTGGTGATGACCAGGACCTCGCGCACTCCCGCCAGCATGAGCGTCGAGAGGGGGTAGTAGATCATCGGCTTGTCATAGACCGGCATGAGCTGCTTGCTGATGCCCCTGGTGATGGGGTGCAGTCGGGTGCCTGAGCCGCCCGCGAGAATGATGCCCTTCATGGCGTCCAGGCTATCGGCTGGGCTGCACCGGTGACGGCGTCGCGCCGTCGGCGCCACGAAGCCGGCGGCGACTAGACTCCCCGGCGTGAAGATCCTCATCACCGGCGCCAAGGGCATGCTCGGCCAGGACCTCTCGGCGTCCCTGCGCAGCGCTGGTCACGAGGTCACCGACGCCGATCTGCCGGAGGTCGACATCACCGACCCGGCGCAGTGCGAGCAGGCCGTCGCCGGCCACGACTGGGTGCTCAACCCGGCGGCCTACACGGCTGTCGACCGGTGCGAGAGCGAGGAGGCGCTCGCCTTCGCCGTGAATGCGGTCGGTCCGGCGAACCTGGGGCGGGCGGCGCGTCGAGCGGGCGCCCGGATCCTGCACCTGTCCACCGACTATGTCTTCGCCGGCGATGCCACGGCACCGTACGCCGAGGACGCTCCGGTCGCGCCGCGCTCCGCCTACGGCCGCACCAAGGCGGCGGGGGAGTGGGCGGTGCGGGCCGAGTGTCCCGACGCGATCATCGTGCGGACGGCATGGCTGTACGGCCCGGGCGGGAACAACATCGTCAAGACGATCGCTCGCGTCGCTCGCGAGCGCGACACGCTCAGCTTCGTCGACGACCAGCGGGGTCAGCCGACGGCAACTCGGGACCTGGTCCGGTTCATCGCCGATGTCGTGCGCATGGACGTCGAGCCAGGCATCTACCACGGCACCAGCGAGGGCGAGACGACCTGGTATGCCGTCGCGCAGGCCGTCCTCGAGGAGCTCGGCATGGACCCCGCTCGGGTCCGCCCGATCAAGACCCACGAGTATCCGCTGCCGGCGCCCCGACCGGCATACAGCGTTCTGGGCCATGACCACACGGATGCCGTCGGAATAGCGCGTCTGCCGCACTGGCGCGACGGGCTGGCCGCGACGATCAAGGACGTGGTCGGGTGAGTGCAGGCGCCGTCACCCCGGAGCGCCTGGCCCGCCCCGCGTCACCCCCCAAGTCCGACACCCTCGGTGACGTTCTCTCAGAGCGAACCAATACCTTCGGCTTCATCCGGCTGGTCCTCGCCAGCCTGGTCATCGTCGACCATGCCTTCCCGCTGTCCGGCAACGGCGCCGACCCGTTCTGGGGCTACACCCACGGTCAGGAGAGCCTCGGCGGCTTCGCAGTAGCGGGGTTCTTCGTCGTCAGCGGCTTCCTCATCTCGCGCAGTGCGATGAGCGTGGACTTTCTTGGCTTCCTGTGGCGCCGGATCCTGCGGATCTTCCCGGCCTTCTGGCTGGTCCTCGTGGTGACCGTGGCCGTGGTGGCGCCGTTCTTCTATTGGCTCGACCATGGCAGTCTGGCGGGCTACCTGACCCGAGGCACTCCTGGGCCGATCACCTACCTCACCAACAACTGGAACCTCACGATCGGGCAGTACGCCGTGCTCGACGTGTTCCGGACCACCCCCTACGGCACCGAGGTCAACGCCAGTGTGATGAACGGGTCGCTGTGGACCCTGCTTTGCGTCTGGGTTCGTGCGGTCTTGGCGGGATGGAAATACCCATCCAGGC
>DAOTIG010000140.1:0-8359 GCA_035448065.1 Dermatophilaceae bacterium | reverse complement strand
CAGGGCCTTGGTCGGCACGACGGCGCCCACCGGGCGAGGGGCGACCGCGCTCTACCTCGCGCCGACCAAGGCCCTGGCCCACGACCAGCTGGCTCGGATCGACGCGCTCGCGCTGCCCGGGCTGCGGGCCGCCACCTACGACGGCGACACCGAGCCGGACGAGCGGCGCTGGGTCCGCGAGCACGCGGCATACGTGCTCACCAACCCCGACCTGCTGCACCACTCACTGCTGCCCGGGCACGAGCATTGGGCGCCGTTCCTGCGGGCGCTGCGCTACGTCGTCGTCGACGAATGCCACGTCTATCGAGGAGTGTTCGGCTCGCACGTCGCGCTCGTGCTGCGGCGGCTGCGGCGGGTGTGCGAGCGCTATCGGGTCGCGCCGACCTTCGTGCTCGCGTCGGCGACGGTCGCCGAGCCGGCGGCGCACGCGGAGCGACTCATCGGTATGCCGGTGCGGCCGGTCACCCGGGACGGCTCGCCGCGCGGGGCGGTGACGGTGGGGCTGTGGGAGCCGATGGTGGCGGCGGACCGGCGCTCGGCGGTGAGCGAGTCGGCGGAGCTGATGGCCGAGCTCGTCCGGCGCGGGGTGCAGACGGTGGCCTTCACCCGATCGCGCGCGGGGGCCGAGGCGCTGGCCGGGGCGGCCCGGCGCCACCTCGGTGCGGAGGAGGAGTCGGCTGCGGGGGGTGCCCCGCGCGAGGGCACGGAGGTGGGCGGAGCGGGAGCGGCGGGCATCGCGGCATACCGGGGCGGCTATCTGCCCGAGGAGCGGCGCGCGCTCGAGACGGCATTGCGCGACGGTCGGCTGCGGGGGCTCGCTGCGACGACCGCGCTCGAGCTCGGCGTCGACGTCAGCGGGCTGGACGCGGTGCTCGTCGCGGGGTGGCCGGGGACGCTCGCGTCGTTCTGGCAGCAGGTCGGACGGGCCGGGCGCTCGGGTGGCGAGGCGCTCGCGGTGCTCGTCGCGGCCGACGACCCGCTCGACGCCTATCTCGTCGAGCATCCCGAGGCGGTGTTCGACCGGCCGGTCGAGGCGGCCGTGCTCGACCCCGGCAACCCCCGACTGCTGGAGCCCCAGATCGCCTGTGCCGCAGCGGATCTGCCGCTCAAGCCGGGGGATCTGTCGATCTTCGGGGCGGGTGCGACGGTGGCCGCGGAGCGACTCGTCGCGCAGGGGGTGCTGCGGCGGCGGCCGGCCGGGCTCTTCCCCGCGCTGGACCGGGGGCGGCCGAGCGACGGGGTGACCTTGCGCGGAGTGGGCGGCAGCGTGCGGGTCGTCGAGCGGCGCACCGGCCGGGTGCTCGGGGTGGTCGACGGGGCGCGGGCCGACCGCACCGTCCACGAGGGCGCGGTCTATCTGCACCAGGGCGAGAGCCACGTCGTCGTCGAGGTCGACGCCGATGCCGGGTGCGCGCTGGTCGTCGCCGGCGATCCGGGGTGGACGACCCAGGCGCGCTCGGTGAGCGGCTTCCAGCTCGGCGGGGCCGAGCGGCGGGGTGGGCCGGCGCGCTCGGGAGGCGACCCGGCCGGTGTGGCTTGGGGGCTCGGCCCGGTGATCGTGCGGACCCAGGTGGTGTCCTTCCTGAGGGTGCTGCCGGACGGCCGGGTCGTCGGCGAGCATCGGCTCGACCTGCCCGAGCGCTGCCTCGAGACGGTGGGGGTGTGGTTGACCGTCGCGCCGGAGCTGCTCGCGTCGATCGGCGTCGACGGCGGTGCGGTCGCGGGCGCCCTGCACGCGATCGAGCATGCGGCGACCGGGGTGCTGCCGCTCGTCGCGTCGGCGGACCGCTTCGACGTGGGTGGCGCGAGCGCGGCATACCACTCGGACACCGGGCTGCCCACGGTGCTCGTGCACGACGGCTATCCCGGCGGCGCCGGCTTCGCCGAGCGCGGGTATGCCGCCCTGCCGGACTGGCTCGGCGCGGCGGCCGAAGCAGTGCGGCGGTGCGGGTGCGAGCTGGGCTGCCTGTCCTGTGTACAGTCGCCGACCTGCGGGTCGGGCAACGCGCCGTTGGACAAGGTGGGGGCGCTGGCCGTGCTCGAGGTGCTGGTGCGTCAGGTGCGGGTCGGGGAGAGGCGTGGCGGGCCCGCCGCCGAGTGAGGATTCAGCGGGGCGGGTCGTCAGCGCCGGTCGATGTCGAGGTCACGCGGCCGCTCGGCAGCGCGCTCGGCGGACCGCTCGCGGGTTGCCGCCTCTTCGACCCGGCTCTGCTTCGCCGCGGTGGTGCGCAGCTCCTTCATCTCTGCCCGCCGGGCGGCTCGGCGGCGAGCACCGAGCGCGGTGAGGCGAAGGCCCATCCAGAGCAGCAGCACCGACAGCGCCCCCGCGGCGAAGACCGTGATCGGCAGGAGCCCGATCTGGAAGCCCGGCACCGAGAGCTGGAGGACGTTGTTGTTGTTGAGCAGCAGCCAGGAGAACAGCACCCCGCCGCCGACCCCGACCAGCAACAGGATCAAGCCGAACGCCACCACGATTGCCTCCCCATGGCCCTGTGCCGACCGCGCGGCCGACCGAGCCGAGACTAGCGGGTGTGGAGGTATTCGGCGGCGTCCCAGACCCGGCGGCATACCTCCACCCGCGGCCGCTCGGAGCGTCGGTCAGCCAGGGCCGGCCCTGGCCCGGCCGCTCGCCGTCAGCGGATGCGGGCGGGCCGAGGTCGCCTGCACCGTGACGACGACACCGCCCTGGCCGTCCGTGGCACACGAGACGAGTCGCGCCGCATTGGCATCGGCGATCACCGTCGCTCGTCCGCAGGCGGCGCCGAGGTCACCAGCCAGCACGAGCTCACCCGCGCCGGCGAGCGCGGAGAGATCGGCGGCCGATCTCGCCCGATGGGCCAGGGCGACCGCCCGCGCCACGTCGAGGCCGCCGAGCGTCAGCATCAGCAGCGTTGCGACGACGCCGACGTGCAGCACGCTCGCCGATCCTCGGTCGCGACGCCTGCTCGGACGAGAGCCACCACCCGACGCCCCGCCAGGCCAGGGCACGAGCGCCGGGAGCTCACCACGCACCGGTCGGCACCGCTGCCTGCTCGAGCTGGGCAGTGGCCGAGCTCGACACCTGCCAGGTCAACGACGTGCCGGGCAACGACCGTCGCGCTGACACGGTCACCGTGACGACCTTGCCTCCCGAGGTGACAGCGACCTTCGCGCCGGGCGGGGCGGTGGCCGCGACCAGCCGACCGGCAACGCCCGGTGGATCGCCACGGGCCAGGGCGCGGGCGGCGAGACGAGCGGCATCCACGCACCGCACCTGGTCGATGCCGACGCCGATCGCGCCCACCCCGGAGACGAGCACGAGCGCTACTGCGGGCAATCCGGCGGCCAGCTCCGCCGTCACCATCCCGGCGTCACGGCGAACTCGCCGACCACGACCGCTCGGCGTCAGCATCCCAGCCTCGCGGCCGGCCCACGGCCGGCGCCCGTCCCCCGTCAGCATCCCAGCCTCGCGGCCAGCCAACGGCCGGCGCCCGTCCCCCGTCAGCATCCCAGCCTCGCGGCCAGCCAACGGCCGGCGCCCGTCCCCCGTCAGCATCCCGGCCTCGCGGCCAGCCACCGAGCGCGGACCGTGGTCACCCGGCCGTCCCAAGGGCGGTGGCGATGATCCGGGCCAGAGCACCGCGGACCGCATCGGACTTCACGACCGCGATGAGCGCGGCGGCAAAGGCGACCGCGGCGAGCGTGCCGACGGCATACTCGGCCGTCGTCATCCCGGCGTCGAGGCGTCGTCGACCGTGCCCGGCCACCATGCGAACGGCCGCCGTCAACCGGCCTCGGACGCATCGCACGAGAGCAGCAGACATGATGGATCTCCTTCTGTCGTAAGCCTCCCCGCAGCGTCATCGTGCGCCACCGGCGAGCACCGGCAACAGTCAATGGATGGTGGGTGTGGACAAGTCCGCCGCGCGGCAGGGGGATGTGGACGACGCCACCCGGGCGCCGCGCAGCATACCCCCCTGGGTATGATGGGGTCATGGCCCCCACGACTCAGCCCAGCACTCGCACGCTCCTCGTCGTCGGCGGTGTCGCCGGCGGGATGAGCACGGCGGCTCGGATGCGCCGGCTCGACCCGCACGCACGGATCGTCGTCGTCGAGGAGGGCTCGGAGGTGTCGTTCGCCAACTGCGGGCTCCCCTACTACGTCGGCGGCGACATCTCCTCTCGGGACACCCTGCTGCTGCACACTCCCGAGTCGCTGTGGCGCAGCCTGCGGATCGAGGCCCGGGTCGGCACCTCCGCGGTCGACGTCGACCCCGACGCGCGCACGCTGACCGTGAGCACCGGCGACGCCAACGAGGAGCTGAGCTACGACGCACTGGTCCTGGCGCCAGGCGCCGACGCTGTGCGGCCGCCGATCCCCGGGCTGGACCACCCACGCGTCCGCACCCTGCGCAGCGTGCCCGATGCAGATCTGTTGCGAGAGTGGGTTGTCGGCGGCGCGACCTCGGCCGTCGTTCTCGGCGCCGGCTTCATCGGGCTCGAGGCCGCCGAGGCGCTGCGCGAGGCCGGGCTGCAGGTCTCGCTCGTCGAGGCGGCCGCGCACGTCCTGCCGCCGCTCGATGGCGAGCTCGCGGCATACCTCTCAGCGGAGTTGCGGCGCAACGATATTGACGTCCACGACCGGGTGGCCGCGACGGAGATCGTCGACGACGACGGTCGCCCGGTCGTGCTGCTCGGCGACGGCACGAGGCTGCCGGCCGATCTCGTCGTGCTGTCGGTCGGGGTGCGGCCCCGAGTCGAGCTGGCCCGCCGGGCCGGCATCGAGCTGACCGGGCGGGGCGCCATCGCCGTCGACGACGAGCAACGCACCAGCGTCCCCGGCATCTGGGCGGTCGGCGATGTCACCGCGAGCACGCATGCGGTCACCGGAGCCGTCGCGCCCGTCGCGCTCGCCACCCCGGCCAACCGGGCCGGCCGGGTGGCCGCGGACTCGATCGCGCGGCATACCGAGGGCAGTGGGTATGCCGCGTGGCCGGCCGCCGCACGAACCGCGCCGCGACCTCTGGGCACAGCAGTCGTGCGGGTCTTCGGCCTCACCGCAGCCATGACCGGAGCGTCGCGAGAGTCGTTGGGCGACAGGCGAGTTGAGACGCTTCGCGTGCATGCCGGCCACCATGCGGGCTACTACCCGGGCGCGCAGACCATGCACCTGCTGGTGCACGTCGGGGCCGACGGAGCGATCCTCGGCGCCCAGGGCGTCGGCGCCGAGGGGGTCGACAAGCGGATCGACGTCATCGCGACGGCGATGCGCGCCGGGCTGCGTGCGTGGGACCTTGTCGACCTCGACCTGTGCTACGCCCCGCCGTACGGCTCGGCGAAGGACCCGGTGCTCATGCTCGGGATGATCGCCGACAACGTGCGCACCGGGATGCTCGTGCAGGCCGACCCGGTGGCCGGACTCGATCCGGAGTCCACCTTGGTGCTCGACGTCCGCAACCCGGATGAGTGGGCCAGGGGCCATGTGGACGGCGCGGTGCTGCTGCCGCAGCCGGAGATCGCCGACGAGGTGGAGCGGGTGCGTGAGCTGGCGGCGGGCCGGCCGGTCGTCGTGCACTGCGCGAGTGGCTTCCGGTCCTACCTCGCCCATCGGACCCTTGCGGCGCACGGCATCGACAGCCGGAGCGTCTCGGGCGGGATGCGCACCATCGAGCAGACCCAACCGGAGTCGATCGTCGTCGACCAGGAGTAGGTGGTCCACTCGGCGTGCCAAGGTCCGGTCGGCGCGCCAAGGTCCGGTCGGCGCGCCAAGGTTCGGTCGGCGCGCCAAGGTCCGGTCGGCGCGGCACAGCCGGTCAGGCGAGCAGGTCGGCGCCGAGGGCGAGGACGAGGGGCACGACGACGAGCAGCCCGAAGGCCGGCAGGAAGGCCAGACCGAGGGGCAGGACGAGCTGCACGCCGAGCCGGGCGGCGGCCAGCTCGGACCGCTGCCGCTCGTCGACCCGGAGGTCGCGCGCGGCCCGGGCCAGTGGCGCCGACGGGGCCAGCCCGGCGCGATCGGCGAGCGCGAGAGCCTGCCGCGCCGGGGCCCACGCCGGTCCGGCCAGCTGCCAGGCGGCGGACCAGTCCAGGCCCCAGCGCACCGCCGCACTGACCTGGCGCAGCGCCTGCGCCGACGCGGGCCCGGCGTCCTCGGCGACCGCGTCGACGGCATCGACGAGCCCCACGCCTGAGCTCATCGCGAGCGCCAGCAGGTCGAGACCGACGGCCACCTCGGCCTCCCCACTCGTCCGGGCAGCCCGGCGCACGAGCACCCGGCACCAGAGCAGCCCACCCAGCAGCAGCACGAGGCCGGACAGGCAGGCCGCTCGAGCCGGCCCGGAGCCCACGTAGAGCCGCAGCGGGTCGACGCCAAGCGTCCACGCGACGAGTGGGCCGAGGGCCGGCAAGGCGGTCAGCAGACGCACGGTCGCCCGCGGGCCGGCCAGGGCCACCTCCAGACGGCGCCGGCTGTCCGCCGCCGCACGAACCAGCTCCGCAGCCAACGCGATTGCCTCGGCGAGTGGCGCACCGGTTCGCTCCGACAGCCGCCACGCTCGCCCCACCGTCTCGAGCTCAGGGAGCTCGACCGCGTCGGCCAGGCCTGCCCACGCCTCGCCCGGATCTGAGCTCGCCTCCAGTCGATCCGCGAGGAGCCGTCCCCGCGCTCCCGCTGGCCCGTCCACCATCGCCTCGACCGCGAGTCGATGCGCCTGGTCGACCGGCAGCCCGGCTCGCAGCCCCGCGGCGAGCAGGTCGAGCACCCGGGTCACCGCAGCCGCGCTCTCCGTGTGGCGCCTTTGACCTCGCCACCGGCCGCCGCCAGTGCGACCCTTCCTCCCGCTGGAGTGCCCCCGCCCGATGCCGGCCCGACCGAGGGGCTCCGCGCCGTCGAGCGGGCCGGCTGGCACGCGGCGCACGGTGGGCCGCAGCAGCGGCATACCTCGGTCGCGCGGGGCACGCCCGGAGAGCACCGACCCGCCAGCTGGCCACACGAGCACCGCAGCGGCGAGGAGCACCCCGACGAGAAGGCCGAGACCCGGCCACGACCCGCGCATCAGCCCGCCTCGCCGCCAGCTGGAGCGTCAGTGGCACCGAGCGGGCTGCGCCCCTCCAGCCCGGCAAGCTTGAGCAGCCGCCCCCGAGCCACCGCGTCGACCGGCCCCCCGCGTGACCCCGCCCACGCCGGACGCACCTGAGGCTCCCCCGACCCCGCACCGTCACCGCCGCGGCCGACGACCGCGACCGAGTCGACGAACCGGCCACCGGCATCGCGCCGCAGATGGACGATGACCTGCACAGCGCTCACCAGCTGGGCGTGCACCGCCCGCCGGTCCATGCCGGCCAACGCCCCGAGCGCCTCGAACCGGGCCAGCACGTCGGCCACCGAGTTCGCGTGCACCGTGCCGCAGCCGCCCTCGTGACCGGTGTTGAGCGCGGCCAGCAGCTCGCGCACCTCGGGGCCGCGCACCTCGCCGACCACGAGGCGATCGGGCCGCATCCGCAACGCCTGACGCACCAGGGCCACCATGGTCACCTCGCCGACCCCCTCGACGTTGGCCGAGCGACCGGCCAGCCGCACCACATGCGGATGCTCGACGGCCAGCTCACGGACGTCCTCGACGACGACGATCCGCTCGTCGGTCGGCACCAGCGCGAGCAGCGCGGCGAGCAGCGTCGTCTTGCCGGTGCCCGTGCCGCCGGTGACGACGAACGACACCCGCGACCGGACCAGCCCCTCGAGCACCACCCGCAGCGCCGGCTCCACCAGGCCCGCCGCGACCAGCCCTTCCAGCGACCAGGCCGCGCGCGACGGCACCCGCAGCGTGAGGTGCGCTCCGTCGGGCACGAGCGGCGGCAGGACGGCATGTAGGCGCACCCCCGAGGGGAGCACCGCGTCGCACCACGGGGCCGCCTCGTCGAGCCGGCGCCCGGCGCTCGCAGCCAGCCGCACCGCCAGCACCCGACGCGCCGCCGCGTCGCCGAGCTCGACCGACACCCGCTGCATCCCGGCCCCCCGATCGACCCACACCGAGCCGTCGCCGTTCACCGCGACATCGGTGACGCCGGGCTCGGTCAGCAGCGCCTCGAGCGGCCCGGCGCCGAGGACCGCTGCGGCAAGACCGCGCGTCACCGCAGCCACTCCCCCAGCCCCCAGCACAGCTCGCTGCTGCTCGACGACGGCCGCCACCGCCCGTTCGTCCGGTGGCTGCCCGGCACGGATCTTCTCCCACACCTGGGTCCGCACCGGGTCCGGACCCACCGCCGGCCGCCCCGCCGTCACGACGCCCACCCCGGCGCTGGTCTCGGTATGCCGCCCTCCCGCCGATCCGGCCGGCCCGCCCCTCTCCCGCGCAGGACCGTCTCCCCCAGGCGCCCGGCC
>DAOTIG010000139.1:0-8427 GCA_035448065.1 Dermatophilaceae bacterium | reverse complement strand
TCACCACCGTGCTCGCGGACTATCTGCACGAGCAGGTGCAGGGGCGCTCAATGCGGGCCATGGTGCCGGTGTCGATGCACTCCCCGGACAAGGTGGGCATCAGCGGGCACAACGCGATCGGCGCGATGGTCGTCGAGCTGCCCCTCGGCCCGATGGAGCCGACCGACCGGCTCGCGCACATCACCAAGCAGATGGAGAGCTTCAAGACGCTGAAGAAGGCGATGCCGGCCGAGGCGATCAACCCCGGATCGGCGCTGGCCAGCCCGATGACCCTCATCATGGCCAGCCGGATGGCGCACACCGCTCCGGTCGTCGTCAACACGGTGATCTCCAACGTCCCCGGCCCCCAGACGACGCTCTACCTGCTCGGCCGGCGGCTGCACCGGATGGGCGCCTGCATCTCGCTGTGGACGCCGCTCAAGACGGCGATCTCGATCATGAGCTACGACGGCACGGTGACCGTGAGCGTGGTCACCGACGACGCGACCTTCTCGATCCCCGGCGCGCTGTCCGGCGCGGTGGTCGCCGGGCTCGAGGAGCTCGAGCGCGCCGCCGGCCTGCTCTAGCTCACCCTGCCACGACCCCCGACCACCCGACAGACAGCACGACCCGCGACATGAGACGAGACCTCAGATGACCCACCTGGTGAGCAGCTACACCGTCGGCGAGTGGACCACCCCCGCCTCCGACCACGGCGCCCGTGAGATCCGGGACGCCTCGACCGGGGCGGTGGTCGCCGCGGTCGGGGACCCCGGGCTGGACTTCGCCAAGGTCGCCGAGCACGCCCGGTCTGCCGGCGGAGCGGCCCTGCGGTCGATGACCTTCCACCAGCGCGCCCTGGCGCTCAAGAAGCTCACGGCATACCTCAAGGAGCACACCGAGACGCTCTATGCCGACTACCTCACCACGGGCGCGACGATGCCGGACGCGCGAGTGGACGTCGAGGGCGGCATCCAGGCGCTCGGGCAGTATGCGAGCAAGGGGCTCAAGGAGCTGCCCAACGACACGGTCATCATCGAGGGCACCCCGGAGTACCTCGCCGACCAGCACCAGGGTCAGGTCGTGCTGACCAGCCGGCACGGCGTCTTCGTGCAGATCAACGCCTTCAACTTCCCGGTGTGGGCGTTCCTCGAGAAGCTCGGACCGGCTGTGCTCGCCGGCCTGCCGACGATCGTCAAGCCGGCGACCCCGACCGCGCACGTCGCCGAGACCCTGGCCCGGCTCGTCGTCGAGTCCGGTGCCCTGCCCGAGGGCGCGGTGCAGTTCGTCGGCGGCAGCATCGGCGACCTCTTCGACCACCTCGGCGGGCAGGATCACATCGCCTTCACCGGCTCGGCCGGCACCGCGGCGCTCTTGCGTCGCCACCCGGCCGTCGTCGAGCGCAGCGCCCGCTTCAATGCCGAGGCCGACTCGCTCAATGCGACAATCCTCGGCCCGGATGCCGTGGCCGGCCAGGAGGAGCTCGACTACTTCGTCAAGAGCGCGCTGCGTGAGCTCACCTCGAAGACCGGGCAGAAGTGCACCGCGATCCGACGGGTCTTCGTGCCCCAGGGGCGGGTCGACGAGGTCGCCGGGATGCTCGTGGCCAAGCTAGCCCGGGTCGTCGTCGGCGACCCTCGGGTCGAGGGCACGACGATGGGCCCGCTGGTGAGCGTCGAGCAGCGTGACGACGTCGCGGACGCCGTGCGTCGCATCGTCGAGTCGGGCGCCGAGGTCGTCCTCGGCGGGCCGGACGCCGTGACCAGCGCCAACGGTGCGGACCCGGAGACGGGGGCGTTCTTCGCGCCCACCGTGCTGCGCGCGACCGACCCCCGCGCCACCGGCGTGCACACCGTCGAGGCCTTCGGGCCGGTCGCGACGCTCGTCCCGTATGCCGGTGTCGAGGACCTCGTCTCGCTCGTGGCGCTCGGCGAGGGCAGCCTGGCCGCCTCGGTCGTGAGCAACGACCCCGAGTTCGTGCGCGAGGTCGCGCTCGGCGTCGCGCCGTTCCACGGCAAGGTCGTCGTCTTCAACCGGGCCAATGCCGCGACCGCGGCCCCGCACGGCGCCGCTCTCGGCAAGCTCATCCACGGTGGCCCCGGCCGGGCCGGCGGGGGCGAGGAGCTCGGCGGGATCCGCGCGGTCAAGCACCTCATGCAGGCGACGAGCATTGCCGGCAGCCCGGACATGATCGTCGCGGTGACGCGCTCGTGGAACCCGGCGGCGACGGCCCACGCGAGCGCGGTCCACCCCTTCCGCCTCTACCTGGAGGATCTCGAGCTCGGCGACACCCTCTTCACCGGCAGCCGGACGATCACCCTCGAGGACATCGAGCACTTCGCCCACTTCACCGGGGACACGTTCTACGCGCACATGAACGAGGAGGCCGCCAAGGACAGCCCGCTGTTCAAGGGCCGGGTCGCCCACGGCTACTTCATCCTCGCCTGCGCGGCCGGGCTCTTCGTCGACCCCGACCCGGGGCCGGTGCTCGCCAACTACGGCTTGGAGAACCTCCGCTTCGTCCAGCCGATGTACCCCGGCGACACGATGACGGTCCGGCTCACCGCCAAGGAGAAGACGGTCCGCGCCGGCACCGGCTGGGGCGAGGTCGTCTGGGATGTCGCGGTGACCAACCAGCGGGACGAGCTCACCGCGACCTATCAGCTGCTCACCATCAACGCCTGCCGGCCCACGGAGGCCGGCTAGCGCGACGACGGCCACCGGTGCGGCCGACCACCGATCTCGTTGCGGGGCAACCTTGCTCACGAGGTGAGTCGGGTCACATCGGTGCGGTGCGGCATACCGTGTGATTGACATAGTGAACACCTGATCCGTATAGTTATCCGCGGAACAACCCGTCGCACCCACCCGCGACGACAACCCGATCGCTCCGGTGCCCCGGAGCACACCGAAGGAGCACACGACATGCAGAACGCCCAGGACGCCATGACCGCGATGCAGGAGCAGGCCCTCGAGGCCATCAAGACCGGCCAGGCCGCGACCCTCGAGGCCGTGAAGAGCTGGCAGGAGACGATGGCGAAGATGGCCCCGGTCGCCCCGGCTGCCCCCGCCATGCCCGCCGAGATGACCGCCGCGTGGGGCGACCCCAAGGAGATCATCGACTCGGTCTACGACTTCGCCGGCAAGCTGCTCGACCTCAACAAGAGCTTCGTGCACGAGCTCCTGCAGGCCTCGACCGCCGCCGCCGAGAAGGTCGCGGACTCCAAGTGACATCCCCGGAGGGGGCTGCCGACGGCAGCCCCCTCCGACCCGTCTCACCCACCCCTACCGACGAGAGCCGATGAGCAAGGACAGCCCCGCCCCCGGCACCCCCGATCCGACCGCCACTGGACGCACCGCGAATGGCGCAACCGGGTCGGAGGCGTGGGAGTACCAGCGCGAGACGATGGGCGCCTTCATCCGCTCCCAGCGCGAGCTGGCCAACATGTCCCTGCGCCAGCTCTCCCAGGCCACCCAGGTGTCCAACGCCTACCTGTCCCAGATCGAGCGCGGCCTGCACGACCCCACGGTGCGGGTGCTGCTGCAGATCGGCCAGGCCCTGCACCTGTCCCTCGAGGACATGCTCAGCAAGGGAGCCGACCTCGAGGACGGCCAGCCTGCTCCCACGATCGGGGTCGAGGCCGCCGTGCGCGCCGACCCCGTGCTCACGCTCGCCGAGAAGGAAGCCCTGCTCGCGGTCTACCGCAGCTATCTGCAGGCCCATTGACCTATCCAGTGAAGGCTCGATCGACGCCCCAAGGAGGCACCCCGTGATCACGTTCGAGGACATCATGCGCACCATGCAGGACCAGATGCTCACGACGTTGACCGACCTGCAGCAGGGCAGCATCGAGGCCTACCTGGCGTGGGTCAAGGCGACCTCGCACATGCTGCCGGACTTCAACCTCTACCACGAGATGCCGACCTTCATGCAGGACATGCTCGGTGACCCCGAGGCGATGGTCGAGAACTACTACGACTTCGCGATCAAGGTCATGCACCTGCAGAAGGAGTGGGTGCACGAGATCTTCCAGGCCTCCATGATGGCTCCGCAGACGCCGCACCTGCCGCGCTACGGCGTCGAGACCCGCACGCCCCGAGCCTCCTGAGCACCCCGGTCGACCACCCGACCGGTCCTCCGCCTGCCGCGACAGACAAGGAACCCACTGACATGAATCCCACCGACGCCTGGCGCACCGCCCAGGACCAGGCCATCGAGGCCATCCGCGCCGCCCAGGAGACCATGGTCTCCACGATGCGCGAGTACTACGCCGCGCTCGCGAAGGTCCCGCAGACCGCCGGCCTGGCCCAGTTGCGCGACGCCCTCGGATCGCCGGCCGAGCTGGCCGGCGGCTACGACGCGGCCTACGAGTTCGCCACCCGCTGGCTGGAGCTCAACCGCAGCTTCGCCCACGACCTGCGCGAGGCGATGACCCCTGACCGCGCGGGGAACGGCGCCGCCAAGGGCAAGCGCAAGGCAAAGGCAGCCGGCGCCGACGCTGCAGAGCTGGCCCGCGAGGCCTTCGAGGCCGCCCGTGGCAACGCCGAGAAGCTCATGACGCAGGCCCAGGCGGCCTTCGGCTCGGCGAGCCTGCCCAGCCTGCCCTCGATGCCCGAGCTCGGCGAGCTGCCGTCGATGCCCTCGATCCCCTCGATGCCCTCGATGCCGTCGATGCCGTCGATGCCCGAGCTGCCCTCGCTCGGCGAGCTGCCGCGGATCCCCGGCATGCCCGAGCTGAAGCTGCCCAAGATCCCCGGTATGCCCGAGCTGCCCGAGCTGCCGCGCGTCCCGAGCTCGGCCGAGCGCGCTCGCGCCGAGGCGCTGGCCGTGGCCAAGGCCACCCGTGAGGCTGCCGCTCAGGCGCGTGCCGAGGCCACCGAGGCGGCGGACGAGGCCGGCAAGACGGTCAAGAGCGCGGTCAAGCAGCAGCGGGCCACCGTGAAGAAGCTGGCCAAGAAGCAGGCCAAGGCCGCCACCCAAGCGGCCGAGGCCGCCGTGACGATGGCCGAGCAGGTCAGCGCCAGCACGGAGCGGGCCATGACCGCCCAGGTCCGCGCCGCCGAGCAGCTCGCGGATATCACGGCAGCCGCCACCAAGCGACAGGCTGCCGCGAGCGCCGCGGCGACCGAGCGCGCGGCCCGCACGGCTGCCTCGATGGCCGCCGCCCAGCGGGCCGCTGTCGCCAAGGCCGGCCAGGCCCGGGTGGAGCAGGCTGCGACCGCCCCGGCCGCGCCCGCCAAGAGCGCCCCCGCCAACCGCGCCACCCCCGCCAAGCAGGCGGCCAAGCGCACGCCCGCCAAGCGCACGCCCGCGAAGGCGGCACCGGCCAAGAGGACGACCGCCAAGGCCGCACCGGCCAAGGCGGCGCCTTCCAAGGCGACACCTTCCAAGGCGGCTGCGAAGGCGGCTGCGCCGACCCGCTCGGCGAGCGCCTCGTCCCGGGCTGCCTCGCAGCTGGCGTCGGCGAGCAAGCGGGCGGCGACCCAGTCGGCGAAGTCGGCGGCGACCGCGGTGACCGCCGCGGCCAAGGCTGCCGAGGCCGCTGCCGGCACGACGTCCTGACGGCGCACCGATGGTGACTCCTGCCGAGATCGAGGCGCGGATGCGGGATGCCGCCTTCGAGGCCATCAAGGCCGGCAACACGGCATACATCGAGGCGCTCATGACCTGGAACACGACGCTGCTGCGGCTGCGGGAGGCCAAGAGCTTCCGCGACCTGCCCGCGTCGGTGCGGATCGCCTTCGGCGACCCCACCGCGGTCGTCGAGCAGTCCTTCGAGATGGCCGCCAAGTCGCTCGAGCTGCAGCGTCACCTGGCCCAGCAATGGCTCAAGGCGTGGGAGGCCGGCGTCGGGCACGCCGAGCCACCCGAGCACATGTGACCAGTTGAACGGAGGACGGGTCGCGACCAGTGGTCGCGGCCCGTCGTCGCGTTCAGACCCCGTCGCAGCGCTCAGCTGAGCGTGTGCACGTCCAGCTCGCCGTCCTGGTATGCCGCGCGCAGCCGTTGCTTGTCCAGCTTGCCGACGCCGGTCTTGGGAATGGCATCCAGGTGCACCCAGTGCTCCGGCGCCTGCCACTTGGCGATCCGGCCGCGGACGTGCTCGCGCAGCTGCTCGTCGGTGACGGTCGCGCCCGGGCGCAGGTGGACGATGGCGAGCGGGCGCTCCTCCCACCGCGGGTCGGGCACGCCGATGACCGCCGACTCGAGCACCTCGGGGTGGGCGGCGAGGATGTCCTCGATCTCGGTCGAGGAGATCCACTCCCCACCGGACTTGATGAGGTCCTTGAGCCGGTCGGTGATCTTCATCGCCCCGGCCGCGTCGACGGTGCCCATGTCGCCGGTGCGCAGCCAGCCGTCGTCGAACTTCTCGGTGCCCCGGCCGTGGTGATAGCCCGCGGCCACCCACGGCCCGCGCACCTGGAGCTCGCCCACCGCCACGCCGTCGCGCGGGAGGACGGTGCCGTCCTCGGCGACCGTGCGGACCTCGACGCCGGGCACCGGTCGACCGGTCCGGGTCCGCCAATACCACTCGTCGGCGTCGCCGAGCCGGTCCGGCAGGCCGTCGGTGAGCGCCGGCGGCCGGGCGATCGCCGCGAGCGGCGAGGTCTCGGTCATCCCCCATGCCTGGTACATCTGCACGCCGAGCCCGACGTAGTCGCGCAACAGCTGCTCCGGCACCGCCGAGCCGGCGCACGAGATGACCCGCAGCGACGTGATGTCGAGGTCGTGCGCCCGCGCATGGTCGTAGACGCCGCGCCACACCGTCGGCACTCCCCCGGACACCGTCGGCCGCTCGGCGGCGATGAGCGGGGTGAGCTGGTCGGGGTGCAGGAAGCGATCCGGCAGCAGCAGGCCCGCGCCGCCGAGCCACGCGGCATACGGGAAGCCCCAGCCGTTGGCGTGGAACATCGGGACGACCTGCAGCACGAGGTCACGCTCGTCGATGCCGAAGCCGCCGGCGAAGAGGTTGGCCGCCGCGTGCAGCCACACCGAGCGGTGGCTGTAGACGACGCCCTTGGGCGCTCCGGTCGTGCCGGAGGTGTAGCACATCGCCGCCGGCGCCCGCTCGTCGTCGACGTCGCCGAGGAAGGGCTCGGCACTGGCCACGAGCTCCTCGTATGCCGCGACGCGCGCCTCGGGCAGCGCCGCGGCGACGACGGCCAGGTCGAGGTCTCCGGTGACGATCACCAGCTGCAGCGAATCACGCTGCGGGAGAACGTCTTTCACAGCGTCCCAGAGTGAGCCGTCGAGCAGCAGCACCCGGTCGGCGGCGTCGTCGATGATGCCGGCGACCTGGTCAGGGAACAGCCTGAGGTTGATCGTGTGCAGCACCGCACCGGTGAGCGGGACCCCGAGATAGGCCTCGAGGTGGGGCTGGGTGTTCCACGAGAAGGTCGCCACCGCCTCCCCTGGTGCGACGCCGGCGGCGCGCAACGCGCCAGCGAGCCGGCGGGCGCGGTCGGCGACCGCGGCATACCGGATCCGGCGCACGGTGCTGCCGTCGAAGACCCGCAGCTCCACATGGGGGTGCAGCTGCTCGGCGTGCCGCAGGATCGCGCCGACGGTCAGCGGCGTGTCGTCCTGCATCGTGCTGCGGATCATCCGGCCCTCCCGGCGCGCCCGAGCGCCGACGCCGCGCCCAGATCGGCCTGCTCGAAGAAGTCGAGCAGCGCCTCGGTCGTCGCGGCGGTCGCGTCGGTCGTGAAGATGTGCCCGGCCTGGTGCAGGATCCGCAGCTGCGAGCCGGGAATGGCCCGGTGCAGCAGCTCGGCGTTGCGCGGCGGCACGATTTGGTCCTTGTCGCCGTGCAGCACGAGGGTCGGGCAGGCGAGCTTCGGCAGCCGGCGCAGTGAGCCCGCATAGCGGGCCGTGGCGTCGAGCTGGCGGGCATAGCCGAGCCTCGAGACCGGGCGGGCCATCCGCACCTCGGTGTCGGCGCGGATCGCGGCGAGCGGGGTGCCCCGCGTGTAGGAGACGGCTGCGGCGCGCTCGGCCGCCTCGCGCGGCGTGAAGGCGAGGAGGTGGTCGAAGAGGTGGGCGACCCGGCGGCTCATGAGCACCGCGTGCGGACCGCCCGGTGAGGTGCAGCCCAGGGTGAGCGAGCGCACCAGGTCGGGCCGGTGCAGCGCCAGCTCCTGGGCGATCTGCCCGCCCATCGAGAAGCCGACGACGTGCGCCGGACCGGTGCCGGCCGCCCTGTTCCGCTATTCGAGCCACCGCTTCGGCCTGGCCGAGGCGGTCGAGACGGCCCGCGCGCTCGGTCTGCTGCCGGCCGCGCTCACCCTGCACGGCATCGAGGGGGCGGATTTTTCGGCCGGCATCGGCCTGACGCCGGCCGTCGCGGCGGCCGCGCGAGAACTCGCCGACCGGCTGGGTTCGGCACCCGCCGGCTGACATCGGCCGGGGGCAGCGACAATTGCGCCGTCGACGCAACTTGCCCGATC
>DAOTIG010000138.1:0-8431 GCA_035448065.1 Dermatophilaceae bacterium | reverse complement strand
CGAGTAGTTGCCCTCGTAGGGGTAGAGCCGGCCGCGGTCGACCTCGGCGATCCACCCGGCGACGTTGTCGAGGAAGTAGCGGTCGTGGGTGACCGCGATGACCGCGCCCGGGTATGCCGCGAGGTGCTGCTCGAGCCACTGGACGCTCTCGGCGTCGAGGTGGTTGGTCGGCTCGTCGAGCAGCAGCAGGTCGGGCTTGGACAGCAGCAGCTTGGCCAGCGCGACCCGACGCCGCTCACCACCGGACAGCACGGTGACGTCGGCGTCGCCGGGCGGGCAGCGCAGCGCGTCCATCGCCTGCTCGAGCTGGGAGTCGAGGTCCCAGGCGTTGGCGTGGTCGATGTCGTCCTGTAGCGAGCTCATCTCGGCGAGCAGCGCGTCGTAGTCGGCGTCCGGCTCGGCCATCTCGAGCCCGATCGCGTTGTAGCGGTCGAGCTTGCGCTTGATCTCGCCCATCCCCTCCTCGACGTTGCCGCGCACCGTCTTGGTGTCGTTGAGCGGCGGCTCCTGCAGGAGGATCCCGACCGTGTAGCCCGGGCTGAGCCGAGCCTCGCCGTTGGAGGGCTGGTCGAGGCCGGCCATGATCTTGAGGATCGTCGACTTGCCGGCGCCGTTGGGGCCGACCATGCCGATCTTCGCGCCCGGGAAGAAGGCCATCGTGACGTCGTCGAGGATGAGCTTGTCGCCAACGGCCTTGCGCGCCTTGGTCATGGTGTAGATGAACTCGGCCATGCGCGGAAGGCTATCGGCCGGGAGAGCGTCCAGCCGAATCGCCCGCTGCCGCAGGCCCAGCCCGATCTCCCCGCATCTCGGGACCCGGGGCGAATCGTCCGCCGGCACTTATGGACTCGGGCGTCCGGAGCCGGGTGCCGGGCCGGCCGCAGCAGGGAGTGGGTGGCGGCCGGCCCGGGGTCTGTCAGCCGGCCCGCTGCACGAGGTAGGAGGTGTCGGCGAAGGCATCCCGATCGGCGTCGGCATCGGAGTCGGCGCCGGAGCCGGGGTCCGAGCCGGGGTCGGCGTCGGAGTCGACATCCGCGTCACGGAGGCTCCCGTCGAGCTCGAGGTCAGGGTCGGGAGCGTCGAGCGGCGGGGGCTCGCTGCCGGCGGTCGGCCGGCCGTTCAGCTGGGCGTGGACCCCGGCCCGCACCTCGGGCGCGTCCATCGGGTCGTAGGGGTCGACCGCCTGGCGGTAGCTGCGCTCGAAGGTGCCCTGCCCGCGGGCCAGGTCGTGGCCAACGTGCCGGGCCGCGATCTCGACCGACTGCACCTCCTTGCCCTCGCCGGTGACGAAGTCCTTGAGCCGCAGCCGTCCCTGGACGAACACCGGCTGGCCCCGCTTGACGCTCGAGGCGACATTGGTCGCCAACGCGTCGAAGGCGATGACCTGCACGAAGGTCGTCGCGCCGTCGACCCACGCACCCTCGCGCCGGTTGAAGTGCCGCGCCGTCGACGCGACCCGGAAGGTGGCGAACGGGGCGCCGCCCTCTCGGCTGTGCAGCACCGGGTCGGCACACACGTTGCCGGTGACCGTGATGGTGATCTCGTTCATCGCTCCTCGCTTCCGGTATGCCGCGTGGCCGGCTCCCGGCCCCGCGTTGCGGACAGCGTGCCCCGGAAGCCCAGGCGGGCGGCATACCGAGATGAGTGGCTGTGGAGAACCCCTTCTCCGGCGAGGGGGTTGTGGATGACGTGTCGGCGAAGCAACGAGCGGTCCCCTGCGATCAGCGACTGGATCGACGATCGTCGACTGCCCCGGACGCCGATCGTCGCAATAGCCGACGATCGCCAGCTATCTCTGTAACCGCCGACTGGACCAGTCGCGGATCGCCGGATCAGCCGCCGATTGGCAACTCGGCTCGACCACCCGCGCCCGGGAGCGTGCGCCTCAGCGGGCCCGGCGGGCCCGGTCGAGCAGCTCGCGGGTGCGCCGATGCCGGTCGAGGACCTCCTGGACCGGCTGGACGACCCGCTCGACCGCGACCCCACGGATCGCCTCACGCAGCCGCCGCTCGACCGCCCGGGCCCGGCGTTCGGCGCCGACCCGGCCGAGCAGCCGAGTGACCACCGCGACCAGCCACCCGGCGAGCAGCCCGCCGACGAAGAGGATCGGCGGCCACGCGATGCCGCTGAGCGTCGGCGTCGGCAGCGGCGGCAGCTGCAGCCATTGGACGACGAAGAGCGCGGTCAGCCAGGCCGCTCCGGCGAGCACGACCGCGCCGAAGACCCACTGCAAGGCCCCCATGACGTTCCACCACCACGGGTTCCGCTCGCGCAGCCGGGTCGTGACGATGGCCTGGTCGAGCGCGTCGGCAAGGGTCTGCTCGGCCGGCACGGCGGCGTCCTGGACGGCGTGCGCCCACCGCACCGGCAGCCCCTCGGCGGCCCGGTCGCCGAGCCGCCGGGTGGCCAACGACACGGCCGCTCGCGCCGCCGGCGAGGGTGGCGGGACCGACGAGCGGCCGAGCACATTGCGCACGTCGCTCTTCTCGATGCCGGTGATCTGGACGATCGAGCGGTCCAGCCGCAACCGGGCCAGCGGGTCGGCCTTGAAGCCGCGCACCCAGCGGGTGAACAGCCAGCCGCCCACCCCCGCCGCCTCGCGGCGATAGTCCTCGGCGACCGCCTCAACGACGACCGGCACCCCGGCCGCCCGGGCCATCGCGTCGACGAGCTCGCCGTCGGCTCCGCCGGCCAGCGCCGGCTCGCCATCGGCGACGCCCTTGCGCAGCCGGGTGGCAAGGGAGACGACGTCGGCCGAGAGCCGCTGCCGGGCCGCTCCGGCACCGGCGACCGCATTGGCCAGCCGCTGGCGCAGCTCGGTGAGCCCCTGCCCGGTCGTCGCGGAGGTGGCGAGCACCTGGGCGTCGGGCAGCCCGTCGGCGGCGAGCAGCCGCCGCAGGTCGGCGGCGCAGGCCGCGGCGGCCTCGGGAGCAAGCCGGTCGGCCTGGTTGAGCACGACGACGGTGACCGCGTCATGGGTGGCGAGCGCCGAGACGTAGTCCTCGTGCAGCAGGGCGTCGGCGTACTTCTGCGGGTCGGTGACCCAGACGAAGACGTCGACGAGCTCGAGCACCCGCTGCGCCTCGAGGCGGTGCGCCTCGACCCTGGAGTCGAAGTCGGGCAGGTCGAGCAGCACCAGCCCGTCGAGCGACCCGACGATGTCGGTCGGCTGCCCCGCGACGACGTGCCGCTCGGGCACGGCCAGCCAGTCGAGCAGCTCGGTGGCCGGCTCCGGACCCCAGACCGCGGCGCTGGGCCGGGAGGTCGTCGGTCGCCGCGCGCCGATCCGCGACACCTGCTCGCCGACGATCGCGTTGAACAGCGACGACTTGCCACTGCCGGTCGCTCCCGCGAGGGCGACGACCGTGTGGTTGCCGGCGATCGAGGTGCGCTCGGTGACCTTGTCGACGAGGTTCACGGCGAGGTCGACACCGGCCGGCTCGAGCTCCTTGCCGCCCGCAGCAACCGCGTCGGCGAGGGCCCGGGCCTGTCCGTCGAGCTCCTCGGCGGACACCCCGGCCACCTTCCGGGATCCCTTGAACAGCGGGCTCATCGGGCGGCCTTCACGGCCTCGGCGGCGCCGGAGAGCCGGCGCGCCTGGTCCCGAGCGACCTCGACCGCACCGACGGCGCCCTGGAAGCGACCGGCTTCCGCGGCATACAGCGCGTTGACCCGCTCGATGAGCGCGAGCCGGGCCTTCGCGGCCAGGGTGCGCACGGCCTGGTCGCCGAAGATCGCCTCGAGCAGCTTCTGCGCGAGCACCGCGCTGCCGCCCGCGATGCCGGCCTCGGCGCCGCTGACGCCACCGGTGTGCGCGAAGGTCACGAGCATGAGGATGACACCCACGCCGTTGACCCCGTATGCCGCCACCTTGGCCGTCGTGCGCCGGTCCTGACCCTCGCCGCGGACCAGCTCGAGCACGTCGTCCTGCCACTCGCGGACCAGCCGGGAGACCTGCTCCTCGAACTCTCGGGACAGCCCTGCCAACGCAGGGTCCCGGGTCAGCAGCATGGACCCGCCCGGCATCGACCGCCAGGTGCGCGCGATCTGGGCGACCGCTGCCTCGGCCTCGGCGGTGACCAGGGTGGCCACGCCACTGTGCAGCGCCTCGCCGAGGTCGCGCGCCGGCGGGGGCTCGCCCTTGACGAAGGAGATGACCCGGTCCCGCCAGCGCGACACGGTGGTCTCGACCTGCTTGAAGAACTCGCCGGTGCCGACGAACTCCTGCCAGCGGGCCATCACCTCACCGCGCAGCAGGGTGCCGTCGTCGATGCCGCGCTGCACCCCGGAGGCCGCGGTCGCGAAGGCGTTGTCGGCGACCTTGGCGAGATTGCCGGTGGCAGCGAGCTGCTCGGTCGAGGCGGCGGCGAGACGGGACACCCGCCCGTCGATGGAGTCGAGCGCGCCGGAGAGCGTGTTGCGCACGACGATGGTCCGGGCGCGCGCGTCGCGCGCCAGCGCGGTGAGCCAGGACCTCAGCCGCCCTACTCGCTCGGCCGGCACCAGCCCGTCCGGGCCGAGCTCGACCTCGGGCACCGTGAAGATCGGGGCCAGCGAGAGCGACTGCTCCTTGAGCATGCCGGCCAGGTGATCGCGGATGTCCTCGCTCGAGGCCAGCGGCACCCGGTCGAGGACGATCGCGACCGACGTGCCGCGCTCGGACGCCTGCCGCAGCAGCCCCCACGGCACCGCATCGGCATAGCGGGCCGCGGTGGTGACGAAGAGCCACAGGTCGGCGGCCGAGAGCAGCTGGGCGGCCAGGTCGCGGTTGCTCGCGACGACCGAGTCGATGTCGGGCGCGTCGAGCAGCGCCAGCCCCGGCTCGATCGCCGGACTGGCGACGAGCCGCACCGATGAAGGGTCCTCCACGGAGGCGTCGCCGGTGATCCGGCCAAGGCCGGGCAAGACCCGGTCGCCGGCGAACCAGTGCTCGTCGTCGGGGTGGTGGACGAGCACCGGCGAGCGGGTCGTCGGGCGCAGCACACCCGGCTTGGTCACGGTGCTGCCGACGATCGAGTTGACCAGGGTGGACTTGCCCGCACCGGTGGACCCGCCGACGACGACGAGCAGCGGCGCGTCGAGCGAGCGCAGGCGGGGCAGCACGTAGTCGTCGAGCTGGTTCATCAGCTCGGTGCGCACCGTGCTCGCCGCGGCGGCGTCGGGCAGGTCCAGCGGCAGCCGGGCCGCGGAGACCTGCGTGCGCAGCGCCTCGACCGCGAGCAGCAGCCCGGAGAGCTCTCCGGCGGGCGCGGCGGTCACGTCGCCATCCTTCCAAGTCGGTGCGGACGGCTCACCTCGGCGCGCCGCACAAGTCAGTGTCCCCCGGTATGCCGCGGGCCCCCCACCCGAGCACACCACCGGCCCCGAGGCTACGCGAACCCCGTCCCCGATGGCGCGACGGCGGCGCTGCCGCCGCCTCCGCGACCGGAGGACGGTGCGAGAGCCGAGTGACGGGCGGCGCGCCTACACTGGTCGGCGGGCTCAGGCCGGCACGGGATGCGCACGAGAGCACGAGCCGCCCACCCGCGCCGGCCCACCCGCCCTCGTAGCACAACGGATAGTGCAGCGGCCTTCTAATCCGCAGGTTGCAGGTTCGAGTCCTGCCGGGGGCGCCGCGTCCGAGCGGCGACGTCGTTGCGGCTACGCCGCGGCATACCGGGGCACGAAGGCTGCGCGATGCGCGGTGATCGCCTCGAGCAGCTCGCGCTCACGGGCCGGCGCCTCGGGCTCGGCGGCCCCGCGCACCATCCGCGAGCGCAGCAGCGCGAGGTCGCTCGCCGAGTCCTGGAAGGCGCGCATCGAGCGCAGCGCCGGCTGGCCGCCGGTGGACTTGGCCCAGGTGCGCGCGGCCCGTCGGGTCGCCATCGTGGCGAGCATGGCGACCTCGTTGGGGGTGAGCCAGCCGGCGTCGGCATACTGCGAGAGGTAGCGCCGGATGAGCGTGCCCTCGCGGCTGCGCAGCATGACGACGAGGACGACGAAGCCGATGAAGATCGGCACCTGGAACGCGAAGTAGGTCTTCCAGTAGCCGCCGAGCGAGGCCGACAGGTTCCAGATGCCGTGCAGCAGCATGGCGGCGACGAAGCCGGCCAGCCCGAAGCCGATCTTCGCTCCGCGGGTGCGCGCGACGCTGGCGGCCAGCCCGAGGCCGATGCCGATGCACGCGGTGAACAGCGGGTGCGCGAAGGGGCCGGTGATGCACCGGAGGAAGAAGACGTAGGCGAAGGCCTCGCTGCCGCCGGCCTCGTAGGCGCGGGAGAGGTAGAAGAGGTTCTCGGTGAAGGCGAAGCCGGCACCGGCCAGACCGGCATACACGACGCCGTCGATGACGCCGTCGAACTCGCGGCGACGGAACAGCAGGATGAGCAGCACGCCGAGACCCTTGAGGCCCTCCTCGACCGGTGGTGCCGACAGGACGGCCGCCAGCGAGTCGGCATCCGGAGCGCGGGACAGCAGCAGCAGGAAGTGCACCCCGGTGTTGAGGAACATCGACCCGGCGGCCGCGCACAGGGCGCCCCAGAGGTAGGCGAAGGCGAGATAGCGCCACGGCTCGGCCTCCAGCCGGTCCATCCACAGGAAGGTCGGCACGACGACGAGCAGCGGCAGCGCGGCGAAGACCGCGGCCATCAGGGTGACCTGGATGCCGTTGTCGGCGCCCAGCAGGTAGGCGAGCACGAGCCAAGCGATGAGGAAGCCGGTCGCGATGATGCCCCACACGACCATCCGCCGCTGGTTGGGTCGGCCGGTCGGGTTCGGGTCGGTCGAGTATGCCGCCCCGGGCGTCACGAGGTCCCCTGTCATGGCCGCCAGGGTAGTGCCTCGGCGTCGGCCGCCGGTTCGGCGGCCCGGGCGCTCGCGAACTAGGCTGCGCGGTGTGAGTGCCACGCCCGAGCCGGTCCGGCCGACCGACCGCTCCCTCGCCGACCGCATCGTGTGGATCGACTGCGAGATGACCGGGCTGTCCCTCGAGCACGATGCGCTCATCGAGGTGGCAGCCCTGGTCACCGACTACGAGCTGACCGTCCTCGGTGACGGCGTGGACGTCGTCGTCGCGCCGCCGCCGGCCGCACTCGAGCAGATGGACCCGTTCGTCCGCGACATGCACACCACCTCCGGGCTCCTCGACGTCCTCGCCGGCGGCACCACCCTCGCCGACGCGCAGACCCGGGTGCTCGACTACGTCCGCGAGTGGGTGCCTGAGCCGCGCAAGGCGGCCCTGGCCGGCAACTCGGTCGGCACCGACCGGTCCTTCCTCGCCCGCGACCTGCCCGAGCTCGAGGCGTGGCTGCACTACCGGGTCATCGACGTCTCGTCGATCAAGGAGCTGGCCCGGCGCTGGTATCCGCGGGCCTACTTCAACGCCCCCGCCAAGAGCGGCGGGCACCGCGCGCTCGCCGACATCCGCGAGTCGATCGCGGAGCTGCGCTACTACCGGGCGGCGGTCTTCGTCCCACCGCCGGGGCCGGACTCGGCAACCGCCAAGGCCCTCGGGGAGGCACATGTGGTGGACCACAAAGCGGTCTCGGAAAGCCCCGCAGACCCGGTAGAGTAGGACGCCGTGCGCCGGACCGGTGTGGTCTGGCCGCGCGCATGGTGGGTGTAGCTCAGCTGGTAGAGCACCGGGTTGTGGTCCCGGGTGTCGCGGGTTCAAGTCCCGTCACTCACCCCAAACGGGTCAGGTGTGAACTTGCGACCAAGGGTCCGCCCTTGGTCGCGGTTCCCGCCTGGCCCATCTTCTTTGCCTCGGCGGCCCAGCTCAGGGCGTCGGCATGGAGGCCGGACAGGCTCAGCCCGTCGTACGGGTTGCGGTAGCCGACGCGCACGTCGTTGTCCTCGTCGATGTAGATCGCCTTGAACAGCGCCTGATTGATGAGCCGCCGGTTCGCGTCGTCGGCGTGCTCGTAGATGTCGGCGGCGTTGGACAACAGCTTCAGGGAGTCGTCGAGGTTCTCTCGCGCAGCGGCGTAGTGGCCGTGGTGCGCGGTGATCCGGTGCTCGATGGTCTCCAACGACGCGGTGATCCGGTCCTGCTCCCTCTTGAGGAGGTCGAGCGGGATGGCTCCGGCGTAGTGGGCTTGGAGCAGCTTCTGCTGCTCGCCTTCGAGCTGGGTTCTCCGGGACGCGAGGTCGGCGAGCTCGGCGGCTCCTTCGGCCATCATCTCGTCGAACCTGGCATGAATCATCGCCGAGACCGCCTCGATCGTTTCCGGGTCGATCTGCACCTTGACGTAGAAGCGCTCGACGAGTCGTTCGACCTGCTCGATCAGCATCGCCTGCCGGGTGCAGTCGCCTCTGCCACCATGCCGGCTCGCGCACACGAAGTACGGGTAGATCGTGCCCTGACTGCTCTTCGCGTTGCACACCAACAGCCGCGAACCGCACTGCCCGCAGAACACGGTGCCCTTCAAGTAGTGCTCGTGCACCTGCGTCG
>DAOTIG010000137.1:0-8673 GCA_035448065.1 Dermatophilaceae bacterium | reverse complement strand
CGACCTGGCCCAATACCCCAGCCCGCTCGCCGGCTTCCGCCGCTACACCGAGCCCAACCCGGCCGCGCTCTACGACAAGACCCTCTTCACCGTCGCTGGCCTGCCCGCCGGCACGCCGATCCGGCTGGCCACCCTCGACACCTACGACGGCGCGGTGTGGGGGGCCGGGTCGACCGCCGGCACCGCCCAGGTCACCGGCCTGCCGGCCGGCGCGACCACCCCGGCCGCCCAGGCCACCGGCGCCGCCTTCCGCCGGGTCGGCTCGCACATCGCCGTCATCCCGCCGGACGGCTCCACCGAGGCCCAGGCCCAGGTCGTCATCCCCGAGGGCGGCTGGTCCGACGTGTGGCTGCCGACCGCCGGCACCCCGACCACCCTCGAGTTCGCCGGCCCGCGCGCCGAGGCGCTCGGCCCGGACCTGCGCTACAACACCGAGACCGCGACCGGCATCCTCCCGGCCCGGCTGCTGCCCGGCGACTCCTACCGGCTCACGACCTACCTGCTGCCCTCGACCGAGCTTCCCGGCCAGCTCGCCCTCGCCACCGGCTCCTCCGTCGACACCAGCGCGCTCGCCTTCCTCGACGGCAAGATCGACCAGTGGTCGGGTCGCGAGAGCGACCCGTGGCGGCGGCTGCTCGCGGTCGCGGCGGTCTTCCGCGGCACCGGCGCCTACACCGACGGCGGCGCGCCCGGTGACTACCAGAACGTCTTCCTGCCCGGCCACTCCCTCGCGCGCGTCACTCGCTTCGTCAAGTCCGCGCAGCTCGCCGGCAACGACGAGCAGTATGCCGCGACGCTCGCCCTCGTCGCGGCCCGGATCGGCATCCCCGCGCGGGTCGTCCTCGGCGCGGTCGCCCAGCCCGGCGCCGAGCCGATGACGGTCAAGGGCAGCGACGTGCGGGCCTGGGTCGAGGTGCGGCGCGCCGACGGCGGCTGGCAGACCATCCCACCCCAGGTCCTCGTGCCCGACCGCTCGAAGAAGCCCAACCAGCAACAGGATTCGACCGACCAGAAGCAGACCGGCGCGGTCGTGCCGCCCCCCGCGGCGAACAACCCGCCGAGCATCCTGCAGGGCCCGGACCAGGCCCAGAACGCCGCGCCCAACCGCAGCCAGGGCGCCAAGCGCTCCTTCCTCGAGCCCGCCACCTGGCCCGCGTGGCTGCGCATCCTCGTCCTGTATGCCGCGCCACCGCTGCTCGCCGTCGCGCTCGTGCTGCTCGGCATCGCCGCGCTCAAGGCCCGGCGTCGCCGCCGGCGGCGCCGCGCCGCCGGCACCGCCCGGCAGGTCGAGGGCGGCTGGGCCGAGCTCGTCGACACCGCCGTCGACCTCGGAATCCCGTTGCCCCGCAACGCGACCCGAGTAGAGCTTGGGAGAGTCTTGCGCACAACATTGGCTCGAGCGGCCGAACCGGCTCGCTCGGGCCGCCGGCTTCCCTCCTCGCTCGCTCCTTCGTCACTCGACTCGTCGGTCCAGCCTGCGCCGCGAGCCTGGCCGCTCGAGCTGGCGCACACCGCCGACGCGCACGTCTTCGGGGCCGGCGATCCCAGCCCGGAGCAGAGCGCGGCATACTGGCGCGGCGTGGGCTCGGCGGTCCGTGACCTGCGATCGGCCGTCAGCCGCCGGCAGCGCTGGCGGGCGCGCGTCTCGACCCGCTCGCTGCGCGGCCCGCGCTACGGCGCGACCGGCACCCCGGCGACCCGCCAGACGCCCAGCCCCCAGACCCGCCGGCCGCGCCTGCTCCGGTCCTCGCGAGGAGAGCGCTCATGACCCGCGCGGATCAGCGGACCCGCTCGCGCCGCCGGGTCGGCATCGCGTCGAGCCTCGTGCTCGTCATCCTCGCCGGCGTGCTCACCTGGTTCGCCACCCGCGCCGAGGGCGAGACGGTGCGCCGGGCCGAGCTCAACGACGGCGGCGTGTGGGTCACCAACTCGGCCCAGGGCCGCTTCGGCCGGGTCAACAAGCCGGCCGGCCAGCTCGACGCGGCGGTCGCCAGCTCCACCCCGGAGAACACCGGCCTCGACATCGTCCAGGACGGCGCGGTCGTCCTCGGCATCACCAAGGCGACCAACCAGGCCATCCCGGTCAACGTCCGCAGCGCCACTCTCTCGGAGTCGGCCGCGATCACCCTGGCCACCCCGGCCGGCGGCGCCTCGCCGCTGCAGCCGACCATCGACCTGCGCGGCGGCACCGTCGCGATCGTCGAGCCGGCCACCGGCAAGGTCCGCGCCCAGCGGGTCGACCCGCAGCTCGGGGTCAGCGGCCTCGACCAGCTCCAGCCCGGCAGCCAGCCGCTGACCCAGGTCGGTGCCGGCGCGGTGCTCGCCGTCGGAGTCGACGGCACGGTGTATGCCGTGTCCGCCGGCGGCAGCCTCGCCGTGCTGCGCCCCACCGCAGCCACGACCGCCCGCCCCGGTCCCGGCGCGACGAGCGGGTCAGCCTTCGAGGCCGCCGCCCTCGCCGAGCTCGGCCTCTCGGCCACCGGCCAGCCGTCGCTGCAGCTGTCGGTCGTCGGCACCCGCTGGGTGCTGCTCGACAGCCAGAGCGGCCTGCTGCGGGTCGACGGCCTGCCAGCGCCGATCGACCTCAAGGCCCGGCTCGGTGGGCTCGCCGGCGACCCGGCCGCCTGGCGCCTGCAGCAGCCCGGCCCGGATGCCGACGCCGTCGTCGTCGGCACCGCCCAGGCCGCGGTCGTCATCCCGATCTCCGGCGACACCGCCTCGACCGGCGACATCGGCCTGCCGAGCGCCGCGGGCACCGGACAGCGCTGGGTCGCCGCCCCGGTGCGGATCGGTGGCTGCGTGCACGGCGCCTGGGCCGACGCCACCGCCGTCTACTACGGCCGCAGCTGCACGAACGCCCCGGCCGAGGCGGTCACCCTCACCGGTCGGATGCAGGCCAACCCGAGCCTCGCCGCCCGCGGCCAGTCGCCGACCGCCGCCGACGGCGTCGCCTTGCGGGTCAACCGCGGCATGGTCGTCCTCAACGACCTCGACACCGGCGCGCTGTGGGACGTCGACTCGCCCAAGCCGATCAAGATCGACGACTGGAACTCGGTCATCCCCCCGCCCCGGGCCGGCGATACCAACGTCAAGCCCAACCCCGACGACGTCGCCGACCAGCAGGTCCGCCGGCCGCCGGAGGCCAACCCGGACGTGCTCAACGTCCGCCCCGGGCGCACCTCGACCCTGCACGTCCTCGACAACGACACCGACTCCACCGGCGCGGTGCTCGCCATCGCTCCCGGCGACGTCACCCAGCCCGACGTGCCCGGCGTCCTCGTCAGCCCCTCCGTCGACGGCCAGACGATCTCGGTGTCGGTTCCCGAGAAGCCGGTCTCCTCGGTCATCCACTTCACGTATGCCGTGAACAACGGCAACGCCGGCCCCGAGGGCCGGGCGTCGACAAGCGTCACGCTCACCGTCGTCGGAGCCGAGACCAACTCGGCCCCGCACCTGCGTCCCGGACAGGCCAAGCTGGCCCAGACCCGCACGCCGGTCATCGCCGGCCAGACCGTCGCGGTGAGCGTCCTCGCCGACTGGCGCGACGACGAGAGCGACCCCGTCGTCGTCGAGCCGCTCGAGTCGGGCACCTCCGTCGACGGCTCGGGCAGCCTCACCGTCACCGCGCCCAAGGAGCCCGGCAACCGCGAGCTGCGCTACCGCGTCGACGACGGCCGCGGCGGCCACACCGAGGCCAAGGTGGGTGTCGTCGTCCTCGGCCCGACCGACCGCCCGGTCGCACCGATCGCGCAGGCCGACGTCGTCCGCGCCGTGCAGGGCAAGCCGGTGCAGCTGCAGCCGCTCGGCAACGACATCCCCGGCGCCGACCCCACCGACCCGTCGGCCCGGATGCGGCTGGCCGCCGAGGTCCGCGGGCCGGTGCAGCTGCTCGTCGACACCAACCTCGACACCGGCGTGGTCACCGTCACCGGCTCGGTGCCCGGCTCCTACCTGCTCACGTATGCCGCGCAGGTCGGCTCCTCGGTCGGCGCCGGCCGCTTCCGGGTCGACATCCTGGCGCCGCCGCCCGGCGAGGCCCCGCCGGTCGCCGCGCCGGACGCCGCGACGGTCCGCGAGCAGGCGCCGACGATCACCGACGTCCTCGCCAACGACTACAGCCCGCGCTCCGACGTCCTGGTCATCACCTCGGTCGCGACGGCCGACCCGTGGGTCCGCGCCTGGGTCGTCCAGGGCCGCTGGCTGCGCGTCCAGTCGACGACCCCGCTGCCGGTCGCGACGACCGAGCGGCGTGGCGTGGTGGCGTACACGATCAGCGACGGCACCCGCACCGCCACCGGCGAGCTGTCCGTCGTGCAGAAGCCGGCCCCCGCGGCGGCCGTGCTGCCCACCGTCGTCGACGACCAGGCGACGGTCCGCTGGGGCGACGTCGTCACCATGCCGGTGCTCGACAACGACTCGATGGCCGACGGGGTGCCGCTGAAGATCCAGCCGCCCACCGTCAAGGTGCTCTCCGGCGGCGGGCAGGTCTATCCGACCGGGTCGGTGCTGCGCTACCTGCCTCCGGCCACCCCGATCACCGACGAGACGGTCGCGACCCTCGAGTACGCGGCATACCCCGAGGGCATGCCGGAGCGCGCGGTGACCGCGCGCGTCACCGTCGCGATCAAGCCGCTGCCGAGCGCCCAGCGCCCCAACCAGGCACCGACCGCGCGGACCTTCTCGGCGAGCGTCACCGCCGGCGAGGCGGTCACCCTCACGGTGCCGACGAGCGGGATCGACCCCGACGGCGACCTCGGCTATGTCAGCGGGATCGTCGGCGAGGACAAGGGTCCGGTCAACCTGCGGCTCGGCCGGGTGGTGTCCTTCGGCGCGTCGTCGCTGCGCTACGAGGCCTATCCGATGTCCTCGGGCACCGAGGTCATCCGCTACGCCGTCACCGACCGCTTCGGCGCGAGCAGCGAGGGGCTGATCCGGGTCGGCATCGTCCAGCCCGGCGCGCCGCAGCCGCCGGTCGCGGTCGCCGACGAGGTGGTCGCCGCTCCGGGCCGCACGGTGAGCGTCGACGTGCTCGCCAACGACCTCGTGCCGCGCAACGCCGACGTCACCATCGAGGACCCGGCGAAGATCAACGACCCGACCGTGCTCGCCCAGTTCACCAAGGAGCAGGACAACACGTTCCGGGTGACCGCGCCGGACGAAGGCCCGGCCAAGGTCCTCGTCTACGGCATCGAGGGGGGCCTCTTCGACCCGTCCCGGGCCACGCTGACGGTGCGCGGTCGACGCGGCTTCAACAACCCGCCGGTCGCCGTCGACGACGTCGCCCGCACGACCGCCCAGACCATTCCCCCGGGAGCCCAAGGCCCGCAGGCCGGGCCGGCCCCGTCGATCGGTCCGGACGGGCAACCGGTGCCGGTGCAGGCGCCGACCTCGGTGCTCGTCGACGTCCTCGCCAACGACCGCGACCTCGATGCCGAGCGCAGCGCGCTCAAGGTCGTCGAGGTCGGCGAGGGGGCCACCATCACACCCGAGGGCGTGCGGGTCAGCTTCGCCGACCACCCTCGGGCGGTGCCCTACGTCATCGAGGACGCCGACGGTGGCCGGGCGCTCGCGCTCATCTACGTGCCCGCCAACGGCAGCGACACCCCGTATGCCGTGAGCGGCAAGGTCATCACGGTGCCGCAGGACGCGTCGACGACGATCCTGCTCGGCGACCACGTCGCCGACCCGCGGCTGCGGCCGGTGCGGATCACGACGCCGGACGCGCTCTCCAGCTCGCCCTCGGCCAACCTCACCGTGCGCGCCGACTCGGCGACCGAGCTGACCCTCACCGCCTCCGGCGGCTACGTCGGACCCGCGGCTCTCATGCTCGAGGTGACCGACCGGCTCGGGCCTGACGACCAGAGCCCGCGCACGGCATACCTCGTGCTGCCGGTGCAGGTCGGTCCGCTGACGCCGCTGCTGCGCTGCCCCAGCTGGGAGGTCAACGTCACCGCCGGCGCCGACCCTCGGGTCATCGACGTGCCCCGGCTGTGCTCGGCGTGGTATCCGGAGGGGCTCGACCCGGACACCGTGAGCTATGTGGCGACGTGGGAGCAGCAGGTCGACCACGTCACCCTGGCCCAAGGCGGCACGGGTGGCCGCAAGGTCACCGTCACCGCCGATCCCGACGGCGTCCACGGCGCCAACGGCAGCTTCCTCGTCGGGGTGGAGGGGCAGACCCAGCGCTATCCGATGCGGGTGCGGGTGACCAGCCTCAAGACCGCGCCACCCGGCACGGTGGCCCCGGGGGCGGACGTGCCACCACCACCGCCCCTGGCCGTGCTCCGCCCGGCTCGGGTCGAGGGGCTGGTCGCCGGGCAGAGCCAGGTGGTCAACCTCGCGCAGTATCTCGACAGCCCCTTCGGCACCCTGCACTGCAACATCGAGGGGGTCCGGGTGAGCTCCGGCGGCGGGGTGAGCGCCTCGAGCCGGGGCTGCGTGCTCACCGTGTCGGCTGCGGCCGACGCCCGTGGCTCGACCGTCCTCACCGTCGACGTCAGCGACGGCCCCGACCGGGTGACCACCGGCACGGTGACCGTGTCGGTGCTGTCGCGGCCGGGCGCGCCGGGCGGCGTCACGGCGATCGCCGACCGCGAGCTCGGCGGCTCGGCCCGGGTGTCGTGGGTGCCGCCGGCCTATGACGGCGGGCTGCCGATCGAGGACTATCTCGTGTCGTGGGGCGGCGGCTCGCTCGTGTGCCACGCCTCGCCGTGCACGGTCACCGGCCTGGTCAACGGGCAGGGCTACGTCTTCACGGTGCGGGCCCGCAACGCTGCGGGGCTGGGCGACCCCTCGGCCGGCTCGGACACGGTCACCCCGGACACCGCGCCCGGCCCGGTGAGCATCTTCGCCGCCACACCGGGCGACGGGGTGGTCTCGCTCAACTGGGCGACCCCGACCAACCAGGGCTCGGCCATCCAGGGCTACGAGGTGCGGGTCGTCGCGGGCGACGGCTCGGCGTCCTGGACCGTGCCGCTCAGCCCGGTGACGGCGACGACGATCACCGGCTTGGACAACCGGGTCGCCTACAGCTTCTCCGTGCACGCCCGCAACGACCTCGGCTATGGCGCCTTCGGGCCGACCCGGATCGCCCAGTCCGCGGGGGCGCCGATCACCTCGGGGGCACCGACGCTGGAGTACCCGAAGGCGACCCCGCAGGACGACGGGGTGCAGGTAACCATCCGCTGGGATCCGGCCGACGCCAACGGCCCGGACCTCGTCTCCTACACGGTGTGGACGCAGGTCAACGGTGGGGGCTGGCAACAGTTCGCCACCCTGCCGCCACGCACGCTCGCGGCGAGTGACACCGTCCCCTACGACGGCCGGACCGTGCAGTATGCCGTGACCGCCACCAACGGGGCCGGGCTCAGCTCGAAGATCGGGGCGGCCGCGACGTTCCAGGCGGTCGGCGTGCCGGAGGCACCCCGACCCGCGTCGGTCACGACCCCCGACCCGGACAAGCGGATGACGGTGTCCTTCGGGCTGGGCTCCTCGCGGGGCCGAGGCTGGGACCATGTCAACTACGAGACGACGGCCGGAGTGAGCGGGTCGATCCCGTGCACGACGGCCAGTGACTGCGCGCTGACGGTCGCGGTGGCCAACGGGCAGATCGCCCAGCAGACCCTGCGGATCCAGGCCTGTGCCGCCGGCGGCGTGTGCTCGGACTGGTCTGGGCCGAGCAACTCCTTCCAGCCCTACGGCCCGACCCTGCCGGTGACCGCCCTGGCGCCCAGCGCCGTGAAGAAGGGCGGAGGCAGCTTCGACGTCACCTTCGCGTGGGAGGTCACGACAAATGGGCGACCGGTGAGCATCACCGTGACCGCGACGGCGGGAGCCTCGACGGTGACCTGCCGGGAGAACCAGGCGCAGACCGCGTGCCTGGTCTCAGGGGTGCCCTACAGCACCAAGGTCACGGTCGTCGTCACCGCCACCTCCGACGCTGGAGCGGCCCCCGGCGTGTCGATGTCGCTCACGACACCGGACAAGGTGCCCCCGACGATCACCCTGAGCGCGGGCTCGACCTGCGTCGGACCGGCGTGCGGCGCGGCATACATCACCGAGTGCAGTGGCACGAACTCGTGCGCCTTCATCCGGGTGACCTCGACGGCCTGGGATGCCTCGACGATGTCGTGCACCTTCACCATCAACGGCACCGAGATCGGTGTCGACGGCACGGTGGCGACGAACACGACGAACCAGCAGACGTCGGTGCCCTACGGCAAGGCCGGCACGATCACCGGCCGGTGCACGAGCGCCTTGGGTGAGGTGGCGACCGACACGATCGCGTGGAAGGACTACCCGCCACCGGTGACCACGACGCCCACGACGACCATTCCCTGACCGGCGCGCGCGGCATACCGGCGGGAGCATGCGCGCGTCGTCGACTGGCGGCATACCAGTCCGGACACGACGACGGCGCTGCTGGCACAGGGCCAGCAGCGCCGTAACGCCGACGGAGAGGTATGCCGCGCCCGCGCGGCAACCGCCCGTCCCTCGCTGGATCGTCAGCGCTCTTCGGTCCCCGCGATGAAGGCCTCGAGCTTCGCCCGGCCCTCGGAGTCCTCGCGCTGCACCGGCGGCGACTTCATCAGGTAGGACGACGCCGAGATGAGCGCGCCACCGATGCCGCGGTCCTTGGCGATCTTCGCCGCGCGGATCGCGTCGATGATGATG
>DAOTIG010000136.1:0-8737 GCA_035448065.1 Dermatophilaceae bacterium | reverse complement strand
GCTGGGCGCCCGGGTGGGGCACGAGCGCATCTCCACGGTATGCCGCGTGGTCGCGCGGCACGACCGCCGAAGGTGCCGCGCGGCTCACCCGAAGGGACGATCGGTCGCGCGAGGATGGGGGGCATGACGATCGACATGACGATCGATGCCGCCCGGGTGCGCTCCCGGGTGTGGCGCGACGGCCGGCTGGTCGCCGACGCGATCCCCATCTCCGAGATCTCCGACCGGATCGCCGACCCGAGCGTCCTCGTGTGGGTCGACCTGCTCGCCCCGACGCGCGACGAGCTGCTCACCGTCGCCGAGGAGCTGGGCCTGGACCCCACCGCCGTCGAGGACGTCCTCGAGCCGCACGAGCGACCCAAGGTGATGCGGCATACCGACCATCTCTTCTTCGTCACGTACGCCACCCGGATCGCGGAGCCGACCGGCGACCCCGACGGTGGCGGCCGGCTCCGGCTGTCGCGGGTGAGCGGCTTCGTGCTGCCGAGCGCGCTCGTGACGGTCCGGTCCGACACCGACGGGCTCGACCTCGACGACGTCCTGCGCCGGTGGGACGGCAATGCCGACCTGCTCGTCCACGGGCCGGGCGCGCTGCTGCACGGCCTGCTCGACGCGATCGTCGACGGACAGTTCGCCGCGATCCAACGGCTCGACGACGACATCGAGGCCCTCGAGGACGAGCTCTTCGAGGATCGCGCCGACCGGGTGTTCCTGCGCCGGGTCTACGGCCTGCGCAAGGACCTCGTGCGGCTGCGGCGGGTCGTCCTCCCGATGCGCGAGGTCGTCAACGGGCTGCTGCGCCACCGGCCGGCCGACGGCTCCGAGCTCGAGCGCTGGTACGACGACCTCTACGACCACGTCCTGCGCGCCGCCGAGTGGACCGAGTGCCTGCGCGACATGGTGACGACGGTCTTCGAGACGAACCTCTCGCTGCAGGACACTCGGCTCAACACGGTGATGAAGCAGCTCGCCGCGTGGGCGGCGATCATCGCCGTGCCGACGGCGGTGACCGGGTGGTTCGGCCAGAACGTGCCCTATCCCGGCTTCCAGGAGCCGGCTGGGCTGTGGCTGTCGGTGGCCCTCATCGTCGTGCTCGGCGGCAGCCTGTATGCCGTGTTCCGCGCCCGCGACTGGATCTAGAGCAGCCGGGCGACGCTCGCGCCGACCTCGGCCATGCCCGGCAGTATCCTTGTGCCGCAATCGATCCCGTCAACCTGCAGGTCGGTAGCGAGCATCGCCACCGCGGCCCAGCGCTCGTCCCGCTCGAGCAGCGCGACGTCGTGCCGCAGGCCCGGGAGCTCACCGGTCTTGTTGCCGACCCGCACGTCCTCGGGCACCCAGGCCGGCAGGCCGGCGCGGTCCTGCTGCTCGGCGAGCGCGTCGAGAGCCACTCCAGTGCTGGCGGGGTCGAGCAGCCGGCCCTGCCGGAGCGCCACCAGGATCGCGACGAGGTCGTCGGCGCAGGTGCGGTTGTCGCGACCCTCTTGGGCCGCAGCGAAGTCCATCATCCGTCGGCTCAGTCGGGTATGCCGCGCGCCCGCCTCGTCGAGCACCTCGCGCAGCCGGGTCGCGCCGGCATCGAGCAGGTCGAGCTGGTCGATGAGGACATTGGTCGCGTCATTGTCGGACTGGGCGATCATCAGCCGGACCAGCTCGTGCACGGTCAGCTCGCCCACCGAGGACAGCAGGGCGATCGCTCCCGCTCCCCCGGCCCGATCGGCCGGTGCCGGCAACGCGAGGAGCCGGCCGAGCGGCATACCGGAGCGGAGCGCAGCGATCATGATCGGCAGCTTGACGGTGCTCGCGGACGGGACCACCCGGTCGCCGTGCCAGTGCCAGGCGAAGCCGTCGGACGTGCGCACGGCCACGGCGACGCTGCCCGGGAGCGTCGGCACGAGCTCGGCGAGGTGGGCGGCAACGTCGTCGGGCGAGCTGACCATGTCGGCAGTATGCCGCGGCGTGTGAGGATGGACCGGTGACACTGATGCGGGTCGGCGTCGAGGTGACGACCGTGTGGACCGGGCCGGAGGCGCCCCGACGGGTCGATGCGCTCGCGGTGGCGGACCACCCTGACCCGGTCGGCTGGCTCGCGCTGCTCGACACCCGCCCCGATGACGACGAGGCCGGTGACGGCCGGCTCGGGCTGCACGGCCGGGTGCACACCCAGGTGGTGGCCGGTGAGCCGGTCGTCGTCGTGGCCGAGCATCCCAGCGGGTGGGTCGAGGTCGTGCTGCCGTGGCAACCGGCGTCCGAGGACCCGCGCGGCTATCCGGGGTGGGTCCGGCGGGCGCACCTGCTGCGCGACGACGTGAGCCGCGCCGAGCGGCGACCTGAGCCGCTCGACCCGCCGGTGCCGGGCGTGCTTGAGCTGGCGCGGGAGCACCTCGGGCTGCGCTATCTGTGGGGCGGCACGAGCCACCTGGGCTACGACTGCTCGGGGCTGGTCCACCACGTCTGGCGTGAGCTGGGGGTCGTCGTGCCGCGCGATGCCGATGTCCAGCACACGGCGTGTCAGCCGGTCGAGCTGGGCGACGAGCAGCCCGGGGACCTCTACTTCTTCGCCCGCCCGGGGCGCCCGATCCACCACGTCGGCATCGTCGTCGAGCCGGGCGTGATGATCCACGCCTCCGAGACCGGCGGGTGGCTCGTCGAGGAGCCGCTCAGTCCCGCTCGCCTCGAGACCCGGTATGCCGCCGGGCGACTGCCGTTTATCGGGTGACCCGATAAAGGTGCACTCGACCCGAGAACCTTCCTCGGGTCGAGCGCACCTTTGTCGGGTGGAGCGCTCGCGTGCGCCCTCGTAGGCTCGCTCCGTGACGCGTGACGAGCTGCTCGACTACTGCCTGGCCAAGCCGGGCGCCTGGCGCGACGAGCCGTGGGAGGGCGATATCGTCGCCAAGGTCGGCGCCAAGATCTTCGCCTTCACCGGCGGCGGTGCCGACGGGGTGAGCGTCGGGCTCAAGCTCGGCCGGACCCGCGAGGAGGCCGACGAGTGGCTGCACCGCTACCCCGAGGACGCCACGGTGATGGCCTACATCGGCCGGCACGGCTGGAACACGCTGCGCTGCAACGGCTCGATCCCGCCCGACGAGGTCCGTGAGGCGATCGACCAGTCGTACGACGCCGTCGTCGCCACGCTGCCCAAGAAGGACCGACCCAGTTGAGCCGCACGGTCAGGCCCGACCCCCGGACCGTTCTGCCGTCCAGATGCACCAGGGCGTGTAGACGGCACCGATGACCGCCGGCATCCGGGCGCCACCGATTCGACAGCTGTGCCTGCATGCGACGGCCGCTCAGGTCCGGCAGCCAGGTCGGCACACCCCACCGCAGACGGAAGGTCTCACCGGAGTCGAGGTCGCGCAGCGAGGGCACCATCAGCAGGTGCATGTGGAGGGCCAGGTACCAATGCGCGACGAAGGTCACCAGGCTGGCCCGGATCGGCGGTCCCGTCGGGCCTGGCATGGTCGGATCCACGCGTCGATCATCGCAGGGTGTCGAGCCCCTGCAGCTGGGTCAGGCGAGCGGCGCGCAGGGCCGCGAAGAGCGCCTCCGCGTCCAGGCCGAGACCGGGCAGCACGAGGTCGACCGGCTGGGCGTTGCGTCGACCATGCCGTGTCCTCTCGGGACGAGTGGGGGCCAGACCGCGATAGGATCGCGGACTTGGAGGGGAGTATCCCCCAACGGCATCCTCGTCATCACGGCAGCGGCCATCCGCCGCCCGGGGACCCGGCTCGGCCCACCCGAGCGGGAGAGACCTCCGGCCACCTGGCGCACCTCCCTGTGATGCGCCGTGACCGGAAGGCAGCTCAGTGGACGTCGGACAGACCACCTGGTGGCTCACCATCGGGGCGCTCTCGCTGTTCCTGCTCGTCGACATCCTCGTCGTCGCGCGCAAGCCGCACGTGCCGTCGATGCGCGAGTGCACGGCATACCTCGTCTTCTATGTGTCGCTCGCCGTGCTCTTCGGGCTGTGGGTCTGGCGGACCTGGGGTGGGCAGTATGCCGGGGAGTTCTTCGCGGGCTGGCTCACCGAGTACTCGCTGTCGGTCGACAACCTCTTCGTCTTCCTGCTCATCATGGCCAACTTCCGGGTGCCGGTGCGCCTGCAGCAGTCGGCCCTGCTCGTCGGCATCGTCATCGCGATCATCCTGCGCGGTGTCTTCATCGCCCTCGGCGCGGCGGCGATCAACCAGTTCGCCTGGGTGTTCTACCTCTTCGGTGCCTTCCTCATCTGGACCGCGTGGAAGCTCGCCAAGCAGGGTGAGAGCGACGACGACGAGTTCCACGAGAACGCCTTCCTCGCCTTCGTCGAGCGCCGCTTCCCCTCGACGAAGGAGTACCACGGCACGAAGTGGTTCGCCCGGGTCGACGACCGTCGGGTGATGACCCCGATGTTCATCGTCATCCTCGCGCTCGGCACGACCGACCTGCTCTTTGCGCTGGACTCGATCCCCGCGATCTACGGGCTCACCAAGGAGCCCTACCTCGTGCTCACCGCGAACATCTTCGCGCTGATGGGCCTGCGCCAGCTCTACTTCCTCATCGGCGGCCTGCTCAAGAAGCTCGTCTACCTCTCGATCGGCCTCGCCGTCCTGCTCGCCTTCATCGGCGTCAAGCTCATCCTGCACGCCCTGCACGAGAACAACCTGCCGTTCATCAACGGCGGCCAGCCGCTGCACGGGGTGCCGGACATCCCCATCTCGGTGTCGTTGGGGGCGATCGTGGTCATCCTCGGGGTGACGACCGTGGCCAGCCTGGCGAAGTCGGCGCGCGACCGGCGCCTCGAGGCGGCCAGCGCGAGCGCCCCCGCCTCCCCGTCCGACGACGACAACCCGCTGGCCTGAGCGCCACCCTCCTGTGTCGTCCGCCGGGCTGAGCCGGGTGCCGCCGACCGCGCTGGTCCTCGCAGCCATCGCCTCGGTGCAGATCGGGGCGGCCTTCGCCGCAATCCTGCTGCCCCGGTTGGGGGTCCCGGGCACGGTGCTCGTCCGGCTCGCCGTCGCCAGTCTCGTGCTGCTGCTCGTCGCGCGACCACGCCTTGCCGGTATGCCGCGGGCAGCCTGGCGCACGGTGCTCGCCTTCGGGGTGACGCTCGGGGCGATGAACGCCTGCTTCTACGGCGCCCTCGCCCGCCTGCCGATCGGCGTCGCGGTCACCGTGGAGTTCACCGGACCGCTCGTGCTCGCTGCCGTCCTGTCGCGCCGCCTGCGCGACGGGCTGGCCGTGCTCGCCGCGGCGGTCGGGGTCGTCCTCGTCGCCGACCTCGCGCACGCCCGGCTCGACCAGGTCGACCTGGTGGGGCTGGCGCTCGGGCTGGGCGCGGGCGCGTGCTGGGCGGCATACATCGTGCTGTCCGGACGCACGGCCCGCGCACTGCCGGGCCTGGACGGACTGGCAGTCGCGATGGTCGTCGCGACGGCGTGCGTGCTGCCCTTCGGCATCGGCGGTGCCGGGTCGTGGCAGCCGACCGACCTGGCCATCGGAGCCGGCGTGGCCCTGCTCAGCTCGGTGCTGCCCTACTCGCTCGAGCTCGTCGCGCTGCGCCGGATGCGGCCGGAGGTCTTCGGCGTGCTGATGAGCCTCGAACCGGCCGTGGCTGCGCTCGCCGGGCTGGCCGTTCTCGGTCAGGTGCTCGGCGGCTGGCAGATCGCCGGCATGGTGCTGGTCGTCGTCGCGAGCGTCGTCGTGCTCGGGCGGGCCGGTCCGCCGGCCGAGCCCGATGCGCCGCCGGAGTCAGTCGGTCTCGGCCCGGCCGGCCCATAGCCGACGCAGGTGCCCGATGTGCGTCTGCATGACCCTCGTCATCGCGTCGGGATCGCGGGCGATCGCGGCGTCGAGGATCGCCAGGTGCTCGGTGGCGTTCTGGCGCAACGTCCCTCGCTCGGCGAGCTGCTGCAGGCCATAGAGCCGGGAGCGGGCCCGGAGGTCGCGGACGACGTCGACGACATAGGGGTTGCCGTGCAACGCGAGCAGGGCCAGGTGGAAGCGGGTGTCGAGGGTGATGTATGCCGCGAGGTCGCCGGCCTCCGCGGTCGCGACGAGCTCGTCGGCGAGCGGTCGCAAGCCCTCGACGATCTGGGCCGTGTCGCCGACGCACTCGCGCGCCAGCTGGGCCATCACCGGGATCTCGATGAGCGCGCGCAGCTCGGCGAGCGAGTCCAGCTCGTGCTCGCTGACCTGGGTGACCCGGAAGCCCTTGTTGCGCACCGGCTCGACGAGTCCCTGGCCAGCCAGGTCGAGCATCGCCTCGCGCACCGGGGTGGCCGAGACTCCGAACTCGGCCGCCAGGGCCGGCGCGGAGTAGACCTGCCCGGGCACCAGCCGGCCGGCGACGAGCAGACCACGCAGCCGCTCGGCAACCTGGACGCGCAGGCTGTCGGTGCGGTCGACCGCGTCGATCCCGAGGGGCGCGCTCATCGGTCTCCCCGCCCGTCGATGGGCTGGCGTCGGTCCCACACGCTGATCGCGACGACGAGGTCCTCCCAGGCCATGCCACTCGTCTTGACGACGAGCGGGCGGTCCGCCGGCGGCACCGCCGCGTCAGGCCCGAGGAGCTGGGCCATCGGCACGACCGCGTCCAGGTCGAGGGCGCCCTCGGCCACGGCGAGCAGGATGTCTCCGGCCTCTCGGCCTGCCGCCTCGCGGCTCTCGACGACGACCGTGGACCGGCTCAGCAGGCCCGCGTCGAGCTCACGGACGCTCGGCTCGTGCGACCCGACAGCGATGACGAGTGCGTCGTCGCGGACCAGCCGGCCGTCGAGCACCGGCTCGCGCGCCGACGTGGCGGTGACGATGATGTCGGCGTCCCGGACGGCGTCCGGCACGGCCTTGGCGTCTGTGGTGAGCTGCTGCACCGACCTGCTAATCCCGTTGCTGGACAGGGGCTCTCGATCGCCGCCACCGGTGCGCGACACCATCGTCACGCCGGCGAGCGGCACGTGGGAGGAGACACACGTGACGTGCCCCCACGCCTGCGGTCCGGCACCGAAGACGACCATCCGCAGGCCGCCGGCAGCGACCCGCTCTGGGCCAGCGACCAGCGCCCGCAGCCGGCCCAGCCCGGCGGCGATCGACACCGCCGGGGTGCGCAGGGTCGTCAACGCCACCCCGTCGAGGACGGCGACCGGGCGCAGCGTGGTCGAGTCGTGCAGGACGTAGAGGGCGCTGATCCGGTCCAGGCCGCGGGCCGGGTTTCCGGGGGCGATGGTCGCGACCTTGACGCCGTACCACCCACCCCACTCGGCTGGCATGAGCAGGCCCTGGCCGTGCTCGAGGTCGACGACGGTGCGTGGCGGCATCGCGTCGGGGTCCAAGCCCTCGGCGAGGGCGGCCCGAATCGCCTCGACGGCGGCCACCCAACCGAGCGCGGCGACCGCCTCGGGCCCGACGACGACGGGCGCGCTCATCGGAGCACGAACCCGGGGACCAGGTCGTCCCGCGGGTCCACCGTGAAGGAGCACGTGCCCACCGCGTATGCCGTGCCGGTCACCTCGGGGATGACCGCCGGCAGCCCGTGTGAGGTCACCCGCTGGGCGATCCGCGCGTGGAAGACCGACCCGACGATAGAGGAGTGCACGAGCAGGTCGTCGTCGCCGAGCTCGCCGGTGTCGGCGAGCAGGGCGACGCGAGCGGAGGTGCCTGAGCCGCACGGGGATCGGTCGACCTCGCCGTCGGCGAAGACCGTGACGTTGCGCTGGTGCAGGAGTCGGCCCCGCACCCCGGGGGTCGGCTCTGCGATCTCCTCGGTGAGGATCGTGCCGTAGATGCCGGACAGCCTCGGGTCCGTCGGGTGTTCGGCCGCCCCGGCGGCATTGAGCCCGTCCCGGATCTCTCGGCCGATCGAGATCAGCGAGGTGTAGTCCTCGGGCACGACCCGCAAGCCGACCGCGGCGGCCGGCAGCACGGCATACATGGCCCCGCCGAAGGCGATGTCAACGGTGAGCGGACCGCGCGAGGTGGCCACCTCGAGGCCGCGGGCGTGCACATGGCTCGCGACGTTGGTGAAGCGGACCGAGTCGACGAGCCCGGCGATGGTGCGGACGGTCGCGGTGACCCGACCGGAGGGCACGTCCACGACGACGTCGGTCTCGCCGTCCCGGGGGGCGGGGACCCGGCCGGACTCGACCGCCCAGGCGCCGAGGGCGATCGTGCCATGCCCGCAGGCGGTGGAGAAGCCGTCCTTGTGCCAGAAGAGGACGCCGAGGTGCGCGCCAGCGTCGTCCGGGGGCACGAGGAAGCCGCCGTACATGTCGGCGTGCCCGCGCGGCTCGCTGCACAGCAGTGCGCGCAGGTGCTGGACGGCGTCGGATTCCATTGCGACAGTGCGTCGTTCGGCGACCGTGTGGCCGGGGGCGGCGAGCTCGGGGGGCACCTGCTCGACGATCCGGAAGGGCTCGCCGCCGGTGTGGTAGTCGACGGTCTCGATCGGGTCGCCGAGCACCAGGCGGTATGCCGTGTTGCTCGTCGTCGCTGCGCCGGTCATAGCGTGAATCCCGCCGGGTAGGGGTCTGTGGGGTCGAGCAGGTACTGCGCGGTGCCGGTGATCCAGGCCCGGCCGGTGACGGTCGGCAGGATGCCTGGCCGGTCGCCAACCCTCGTCTCGCCGGCGATCCGGCCGATGAAGCGGCTGCCGATGAAGGACTCGTTGACGAAGTCGTCACCCGGGCGCAACAGCCCGCGGGCATGCAGCTGGGCCATCCGGGCGCTCGTACCGGTGCCGCACGGCGAGCGGTCGAAC
>DAOTIG010000135.1:0-8763 GCA_035448065.1 Dermatophilaceae bacterium | reverse complement strand
ACTCGCGACCTCAACCTTGGCAAGGTTGCGCTCTACCAACTGAGCTACGTCCGCAGGTCACTCCCGTTGGGCGGCCGTGGCACAGCCCGCCGGGTGCTTGGTAGACATTAGCCGATCCCCACTGATCAGTCCAAACGGCTTGCCGGTGAACGAGCGACGGCCCGTCGCGGGTGGCGACGAGCCGTCGATCGGCCTCTCCCCAAGGCGGGCTTTACGGGTCAGCTGCCGGCGAGCCGGGCCCTCTCGACGTCGATGTCGTAGTCAGGCACTGGCCAGTCCGGGCTCATCTCCCGCAGCTTCTCGAGAATGAGCTGCTGCACGGCGAGCCGGGCGTACCACTTGTTGTTGGCCGGCACGACGTGCCACGGGGCCGCTGCGGTCGAGGTCCGGTTGAACATCATCTGGAACGCACTGAGGTAGTCGTCCCAGAAGGCCCGGTTGTCCGTGTCGCCTGGCGTGTACTTCCAGCGCTTGTCCGGCCGCTCGAGCCGCTCCATGAGCCGGTCGCGCTGTTCGTCGCGGTCGATGTAGAGGAAGATCTTGAGCACCTGGGTGCCGCCCTCGATGAGCTCGCGCTCGAAGGCGTTGATGATCGGGTAGCGCTTGGTGACCTCCGCGGCCGGCAGGATCTTGCGCACCTTGACGACGAGCACGTCCTCGTAGTGCGACCGGTCGAAGACGCCGATCTGGCCGGCGGCCGGCAGCGCCTTGCGGATCCGCCAGAGGAAGTCGTGCTGCAGCTCCTCCTCGGTCGGCGCCTTGAAGGCGGTCGCCTTGATGCCGGCCGGGTCACCGACGCTCACGACATGGCGCATGATCCCGCCCTTGCCGGAGCTGTCCAGACCCTGCAGGACGACGAGCAGGCTGCGCTCGCCGCCGCCCTTGCTCTCAGCAAAGAGACGCTCCTGCCACTCGCCCACCTCGGCGCTGTATGCCGCGAGTGCCTTCTCGCCCTTCTTCTCACCGAAGTCGAAGCCGGGGGTCGCGTCCGCGTCGACATCAGCGAGCCGGAAGCCCCGCCGCACACGCAGCAGCTCACCGATCGACTCCTCCGGACGCAGCTCCTTCTTCACCGGCTCGACGTCGACGGGGGTGTCGTAGACCTTGGGCGCGGCATGGGGGCCACCGGAGGTCGGGGAGTCGACCTTGCCGGCAACGACCTTCGGCTCCTTGCCCTTGCCCTTGGCGACCTTCTTGGCGTCCTGCTGCTCGAGCTTGGGGTCGCCCTTCACCGCCTTCTTGGAGTCCTTCTTCTTCTTGCTCTTCGTGTCGGCGACCTTCTTGGCGCCTTTGCCCTTGGCCATGCGCACATCCTGCCGCATCGACGCACCGGGAAACAGGGCGGGTCGGACACATACTTGTGCGCATGCGTCTGTTGCTCGCCGAAGGGCCCGTCCGAGCGGCTCCTGAGCTGTCCACCGATCTCACGATCGAGGACATCGCGGGACTGTATTCGCTTGCGCCGCAAACACGCACATGGCTGAGGTGCAACTTCGTCGCCACGCTCGACGGGTCTGCGCAAGGATCCGACGGACGATCTGGCACGATCAACACCGAAGCCGACAAGATCGTCTTCGAGGTGCTCAGGGCACTGGCCGACGTGGTCGTCATCGGTGCCGGCACAGCGCGCACCGAAGGCTATGTGCCGCTCACCCTCGAGCCACGGTATGCCGCGTTGCGCACCTCGACCGGTCGTGACAAGCCCCTGCCGATCGCTCTCGTCACGCGCACCGGCGAGCTCCCCGATGCCTTCCTCGCCCAGTCGACGACCGCGCCCGTGCACGTGCTGACCACCGCGTCGGCGCCCACCCTTGACGAGCTGCGCCGAGCTCTCGGCGACGAGCATGTTCACGTCACCGGGGACGCCGAGGTTGACCTCGCAGCGGGCCTGGAAGCGTTGCACGACAACGGCCTTCGGCACGTGCATTCCGAGGGCGGCCCGCATCTGCTCGGCACCATGCTGGAGACCGATCTGCTCGATGAGCTCGACCTCACCCTCTCCCCCAAGCTCGTCGCCGGCGACGGCATCCGGATCGCGCACGGCCCGGCCGTCGACCGGGACTACACGCCGCGACTGCTGCTCGAGGAGGACGGGTCGCTCATTGGTCGGTGGCTGCGCGACTGACGCCGCCTCTCGGGCCGAGCGTCTCGCGGAGGAACTCGGTGACGACGCGCTCCCAGCGGGCCGGCTCGGTGTTCCACTCCGTGCAGTGGCCGGCGATCGTCCAGGGCTCGAAGCGCACGAGATCCGGCCGGACGGCCGCCAGCTGCTCGCTCGGGCCGACCGGCACGAAGTCGTCGTCCCGCGAGTGCACGATGAGCATCCGGTGCCGGAGCTCGGCGGCCCGGCTCACCCAGTCGGTCTGGGCCACGTCGACCGGTTCGTGCACACCGACCAGTCGCCGGGTCGAACGTCGACCCATGACCAGCGCGCTCGCATCGCGCAGCAACGGCGGCACCCGGTGCAGGCGGGCCTGATGGGCGAGCACGTCGCCCCAGTCGACGACCGGCGCATCGAGGACGACCGCGTCGACGAGGTCGGCGAGCCACGACCGCGCCAGCGTCTGCAGCACCGTGGCACCACCCATCGACCAACCGCCCAGGACGAGCGAATCCGCACCGGCGCCAACGGCATACACCATCGCCGCCTCGACGTCGCGCCACTCCGACAGACCGAGGCTGTAGCGCCCGTCCGGCGCGGGCGGCGCCTCGGGGTCGTTGCGATACGAGGGGACGAGCACGGTGATGCCGAGGTCGAGCAGCACCCGGACCGCTCGCAGCGGCTCGTCCCGCGTGGCACCACGACCGTGCACGAGCACCGCCCATCGACCGGTCGGCGACGTGGGGTCGAAGCGCCAGGCCGGCAGCGTGCCGAGCTCGCCAGGCACCTCGACCGGCACCGCAGCAGCGCCCAGCGTCTCGTCGGTCGGCGCGACGTAGTACGAGCCGGTCCACCGGCCGCCACCAGGCACGAGCGGCCCGCCGGCCACCCCGTCGAGGCGCCGCCGGACCGTGCCGGCGCCCTCGTCCGTGGCGAGGATCTCGCCGATCCGCGCGTGCCCACCCCGGAACCACAGGCCATAGCGACCAGGCGCCAGAGTGTCGACGGAGGCAGCCAAGGTCACCTCGTCGGCCGCGACCGCCAGCACCTCGGTGTCGTCCGGCCGTGCCCGCTCGGGCGTGAGAACCCGGCGCGCGAAGTAGCTCGCCGCCCCGATCCAGCCCAGCGCCGCACCGACGCCGACGCCGGCCACGGCGGCATACGGTGAGCGCCGCCGGACCGAGGCTGACGATGCGGGCATGCACCCATCCTCGCAGGACACAATGGCCGGCATGCGCCTGCCGATCGACCTGCCGGTCACCCCGATGCTCGCCAAGGCCGTGAGCGAGGTCCCCGTCGCCGACGGGCTCGTCTACGAGCCGAAGTGGGACGGCTTCCGCTGCATCGTGCTGCGCGACGGCGACGAGGTGGAGCTGTCCAGCCGGGGCAGCAAGCCACTGACGCGCTACTTCCCCGAGGTCGTCGACGACGTCCGTCGACTGCTGCCCGAGCGGTGCGCCGTCGACTGCGAGATCGTCGTCCGCTCCGGCGAGCCGGGCGCCGAGCGGCTCGACTGGGAGCGCCTCTCGCAACGCATCCACCCTGCCGATTCGCGAATCCGCAAGCTGGCCAAGGAGACTCCCGCCGAGTTGGTCGCCTTCGACCTGCTGGCACTCGGTGACGACGACCTCATGGGTATGCCGTTCGCGGACCGCCGCGCCCGGCTCGAGAGCGCGCTCGGTCACCTCGCACCGGCCGACCCCATCCACCTCACCCGGGTGACCCGCGACCCGGCGCTGGCCCGGGAGTGGTTCGAGCGCTTCGAGGGCGCGGGACTCGACGGCGTCGTCGCGAAGGCGAGCGCCGCGGCATACACGCCGGGCAAGCGGTCCATGCTCAAGGTCAAGCACAAGCGCACCGCCGAGGCGGTCGTCTTCGGCTACCGCGTGCACACCAGCGGTCAGGGTGTCGGCTCGCTGCTGCTCGGGCTCTATGGCGACTGGCAGGGCGAGCAGGTCCTCATCCCGGTCGGCGGGATCGCCGCCTTCCCGATGGTGACCAGGCGCGCCCTCATCGACGAGCTCGCGCCCCTCGTCGTCCACGACGACGACGGCTCGGTGCGGGAGGCCGCCACCGCCCGCAGCCGGTTCTCGTCGAACAAGGACGTGTCCTTTGTGCCGCTGCGCCCGGAGCGGGTCGTCGAGGTCGCCTTCGACCAGATGGAGGGCCACCGCTTCCGGCACGCCGTGACCTTCCTGCGCTGGCGACCGGACCGCGACCCGCAGTCCTGCCTGCTCGAGCAGGTCGACCGGGCACCCGCCTACGACCTCGCGGACGTGCTCGGCAAGGGGTAAGCGCTTCCGCTCCCCTGGACCCACCGCCGGCCGCTACGTTCCGCGCATGGCGACCTCTCCGCGCGCAACCACCCCGTCCGCCACGCCTGAGCCGGGCGAACCCAACGAGGGCCGGCTGGCCCGAATGGCGTTGCGGTTCACCGCCTTCACCGAGAAGTGGCTGCCCGACGCCTTCGGCTTCGTGCTCGTCGGCACCGTGCTCATCCTCCTGCTTGGCCTGGCCACCCGAGAGCCGCTCTTCGGCTACGCCCCGGACCCGGCCAAGAAGGCGGGCATGGGGCTCGTCGACGCCTGGGGCACCGGATTCTGGGACCTCATCGCCTTCACCCTGCAGATGGCGATGATCATCATCGGCGGGTATGCCGTGGCCGTCTCGGCTCCGATGGCCCGGCTCATCACCCGGCTCGCGCTGCTGCCCAAGTCGCCCCGCGGCGCGGTCGTCTTCATCGCCGCCGTCGCGATGATCTCGTCCTACCTCAACTGGGCGTTCTCGCTCGTCTTCACCGCGATCCTCGCCAAGGAGGTCGCGCGGGTGGTGCCACGGGCCGACTACCGGGCGCTCGGCGCGATGGCCTTCCTCGGTCTCGGCACCGTCTGGGCGCAGGGCTTCTCCGGCTCGGCGGCGCTGCAGGTGGCCAGCAAGTCCTCGAGCCCGCAGGCGGTGCAGGACGTCATCAAGGCCAGCGGCGCCTACCCCGACGGCATCATCCCGCTGTCCGGCACGATCCTCACCTGGCGCGCCATCGCCGCCACGCTCGTCGTCTTCACCGTCGCCATCGTCATGGCCTGGTTCATCGCGCCGCGCGGCGAGCAGTCCAAGTCGGCGGCCGATCTCGGCATCACCCTCAAACCGCTGCTGGACACCGAGCCCGAGCCCGACCCGCACGGCCTGCCCGCCAAGCGACCCGGCGACATCCTGGAGAACACCCCCTGGATGATGCTCGTCATCGTCCTGCTCGGTGCGGTCGCGATCGGTCGGCTCTTCGCCAAGTCCAGCAACTGGATCCTCGCCCTCGACCTCAACATGGTCAACCTCATCCTGCTCATGCTCGCCGCCGTATTGCATTGGCACCCGGCGCGATTGGTGCGGGCGGTGACCGACGGCTCCAAGGCCGCCAGTGGCGTGCTGCTGCAGTTCCCGTTCTACGGCGGCATCTTCGGGATGATCGCCTACACCGGGCTGTCCAAGACGATCGCCGGCTGGCTCACCCAGCTGTCCAACCAGTTCTTCTACCCGGCGCTCATCGCGCTCTACTCGTGCGTGCTGGGCATCTTCGTGCCGAGTGGCGGCTCCAAGTGGGTCATCGAGGCGCCCTACGTCATCACCGCGGGCAATGCGCTGCATGTCGACCCGGGCTGGCTGGTCGTCGTCTACGACCTCGGCGAGGCCTCGGCCAACCTGTTGCAGCCCTTCTGGATGCTGCCGACCCTCGCCGTGCTCGGCCTCAAGGCCAAGGACATCATGGGCTACACCTTCGCGATGTTCCTCGCCTGCTTCCCGGCCGCGCTCATCGCCGTCACTCTGCTCGCGCCGCACCTGTAGGCCGCGCGCGGTGAAGGTCCGCGGGACCGGTGCTCAGCCGCGCCGGCCGCCTCCGCCACGCCCCTGCCGGCCGCTGGCCGGCGGCTGGCTTGGGTCGTCGCGGAGGTAGCCCACCCCGCCCTCGAGGTACTCCTCGTCGGCATAGCGCTTGCGGCTGGGCTGCACCCGCGGCGGCTCACCCGGCATCTTCGGATAGTCCGGCGGGAAGGCCAGCTCCGGCAGGCCGTCGGCCACGTCGCGCTCCCACCACTGCATCGCCGTGCCCAGGTCTCCGACCGAGGTCTCGTATGCCGCCCACGGGTCGCCTTGCGCGGCAACGAGATCCGGAACGGTGAGCACCGTCAGCTCGCGCGGGTCGGTGTGCGGCAGTGCGTCCCACGAGACCGGCATGGACACCGGCGCACCCGGCAGCGGACGCGGGCTGTAGGCCGCGGCGATGGTCCGGTCCCGGCAGGCCTGGTTGTAGTCGACGAAGACCCGCTCCCCCCGCTCCTCCTTCCACCACGCGGTGGTCACCTGCTGCGGCATCCGGCGCTCGAGCTCGCGAGCGATGGCGATGACCCCGTGACGCACGTCGAGGAACTCGCGCGCCGGGCAGATCGGGGCGTAGACATGCACGCCGCGGTTGCCGGACGTCTTCGGGAAGCCGGTGAGCCCGGCCTCGGCGAGCACCTCGCGCAGCGCCAGCGCCGCCTCGACGGCGTCCTGGAAGCCCTTGCCCGGCTGCGGGTCAAGGTCGATCCGCACCTCGTCGGGCTGGTCGAGGCAACCCGGCGCGTCGGTGACGGTGACCGGCCACGGATGCAGGGTGATGGTGTTCATCTGCACGGCCCACACCGCTGTCGCGACCTCGTCGACGACAAACTGCGGGTGGCGCCGGCCGGAGGGGTAGGTCATCGTCACGGTCCGCACGTAGTCCGGCAGACCCTTGGGCGGGTTCTTGGAGTAGAACTCCTCCCCCTCGATCCCGGTGGGGAAGCGTTGCAGGGTCACCGGGCGGCCGCCGATCCGGCGGAGCACCGCCGGCCCGACGTCGCGGACGTAGTGCGCGAGGTCGAGCTTGGTGATGCCCGGCCGGGCGCCACTGCCGGGCCAGAGCACCCGGTCCGGGCTGCTGATCCGCACGCTGCGGGACCCGCCATCGGGGGTGGGGCACTCCACCTGGGCGTCGGCCATCCTTCACTATCGCACGCCCCCATCCGGGCGCCCCGCGCTCTAGGTTTGCCTCACCGAGGCCTCTCCCCGCCCACTAGGAGCGTTTCGCATGTCCGGTATGCCGCGTCGCCTGCTCACCCTCTCCGTCGCCACGGTGGTCGGCGGCACCGGCGTGGCGCTCGGCGCGCCGACAGCCCAGGCCGCGTCGAGCTCCGTCGTCGTCGCCGAGGTCTACGGCGGCGGCGGCAACGCCGGCGCACCCCTGCTCAGCGACTATGTCGAGCTGTTCAACCGAGGCTCCTCGAGCGTCGATCTGACCGGGTGGCAACTGCGCTATTGGTCGGCAAGCGGCACGACGCCCACGACGACGACCATCGGCGGAGGCACCATCGCCGCCGGCGGACGCTTCCTCGTCAAGCAGGCCAGTGGCGCGAACGCGGCTGGCACGGCTGCTCCCCTGCCGACACCCGACGCCACCGGCACGGTGACCATGAGCGCCACGACCGGCCGGGTGGCCGTGGTCGACCCCAGCGGCTCAGTCGTCGACCTGCTCGGCTGGGGCTCGTCGGCAGCGACCTTCGAGGTCGCCCCGGCCGGCGGCACCTCCAACTCGACGTCGGTCGCGCGCACCGACCCGTGCCTCGACACCGACGACAACGCCGCCGACTTCACGGTGGGCGCGCCCACCCCGCAGAACAGCACTGCGCCCGCAATCGTCTGCACGGTGACCCCGCCGCCTCCCCCGGACCCGGTCGAGACGATCGCGCAGATCCAGGGAGCCGCGCACGTGTCGCCGTTGGCCGGCGGCAAGGTCAACGGCGTCGCCGGCGTCGTCACCGCGGTCACCCGCAACGGATTCTGGATGCAGGATCCGATCGGCGACGGCGACCCGGCGACGAGCGAGGGCGTCTTCGTCTTCACCCGCACAGCACCGACGGTCGCGGCGGGCAACGCCGTCACCGTTGACGCGACGGTGTCGGAGTTCCGTCCCGGCGGCACCGGCGGCCTGGCGAACCTCACGACCACCCAGCTGCTGTCCCCGGTCGTCACGGTCGTCGGCCCCAGCGTTCCTCTGCCGACGCCCGTGGTGATTGGCGTGGATCGCGTTGCGCCGCAACAGGTCATCGACGCGGAGAACCCCGGCTCGGTCGAGACCGGCGGCGCCTTCCGTCCGGACCGGGACGCCATCGACTTCTCCGAGTCGCTCGAGGGCATGCGGGTCGCGGTTCGCGACGCGCAGGTGGTCGGGCCCACGGCAGCCTTCGGTGAGATCCCCGTCCTGCCCGGCCAGGCGGTCAGCCCGCTGCGCTCCTCGGCCGGTGGTGTCGTCTACGGGTCCTACGCCATGCCCAACTCGATGCGGGTCCAGCTCGACGACGCGCTGCTGCCCACCGGGTCGATGCCGGCCGCGAACGTCGGCGACACCCTGCCCGGTGACACCACGGGCGTCCTCGACTACTCCTTCGCCAACTACAAGCTGCTCGTCACCGCCGTGCCCGTCGTCCGGCCCGGCGGGCTGACCCGTGAGATCACCACGGCCCAGACGACCAACCAGCTCGCGGTCGCGACGTTCAACGTCGAGAACCTCTCGCCGAGCAACCCGCAGTCGAAGTTCGACGCGCTCGCCACGCAGGTCGTCGTCAACCTCGCCGCGCCGGACATCCTTGCCC
>DAOTIG010000134.1:0-9018 GCA_035448065.1 Dermatophilaceae bacterium | reverse complement strand
GTCGATGTGACCGATGGTGCCGATGTTGACGTGCGGCTTGGTCCGCTCGAACTTAGCCTTCGCCACTTCGTTGTCCTCCTCAGGACTCTATCTGTGTCACGCCGGTCGACCATGGCAGGACGTGGCGCGTTGCTTGGGTGGATGTCGTGATGAGCCTACGGGAGTCTACCGGCTCACTCACCACGGGTCTTCTTGATGATCTCGTCCGCGACGTTCCGGGGAACCTCGGCATACGAGTCGAACTGCATGGAGTAGTTCGCCCGGCCCTGCGTCTTGGAGCGCAGATCACCGACATAGCCGAACATCTCCGACAGGGGCACGACGGCGCGGACGACCTTGGCGCCGGCTGCGTCCTCCATCGCCTGGATGTGCCCACGGCGCGAGTTGATGTCGCCGATGACATCACCCATGTACTCCTCGGGCGTGCGCACCTCGACGGCCATCATCGGCTCGAGGAGCACGGGGTCGGCCCGACGGACCGCCTCCTTGAGCACCATCGAGCCGGCGATCTTGAAGGCCATCTCCGAGGAGTCGACGTCGTGCGCCGCCCCGTCGACGAGGGTCGCCTTGATCCCGACGAGCGGATAGCCGGCCAGCACGCCGTACTGCATGGCGTCCTGGATGCCGGCGTCGACCGACGGGATGAACTCCTTGGGCACCCGACCACCGGTGACCGCGTTGACGAACTCGTACATCGAGCCCTCGGCGGTGTCCAGCGGCTCGAAGCTGACCTGGACCTTGGCGTACTGCCCCGAGCCACCGGTCTGCTTCTTGTGCGTGTAGTCGTACTTCTCGACGGCCTTGCGGATCGTCTCGCGGTAGGCCACCTGCGGCTTGCCGACGTTGGCCTCGACCTTGAACTCGCGGCGCATCCGGTCCACGAGGATGTCCAGGTGCAGCTCGCCCATCCCCTTGATGATGGTCTGGCCGGTCTCCTGGTCCTGCTCGACCTGGAAGGTCGGGTCCTCCTCGGCGAGCTTCTGGATCGCGACGCCGAGCTTCTCCTGGTCGCCCTTGGTCTTGGGCTCGATGGCCACGTTGATGACCGGCTCGGGGAAGGTCATCGACTCCAGGACGATCGGGTTCGCCGGGTCGCACAGGGTGTCGCCGGTCGTCGTGTCCTTGAGGCCGATGAACGCGTAGATGTGCCCCGCCGACGCCTTGTCGACCGGGTTCTCCTTGTTGGCGTGCATCTGGAAGAGCTTGCCGATGCGCTCCTTCTTGCCCTTGGTCGAGTTGATGACCTGGGCGCCGGAGGTGACCTCACCGGAGTAGACGCGCACGTAGGTGAGCTTGCCGAAGAACGGGTGCACGGCGATCTTGAAGGCCAGCGCGGCGAACGGCTCGGTGGCGTCGGGGTTGCGAGTGATGACCGCCTCCTCGTCGCTCGGCTTGTGCCCCTCGGTGGGCGGCAGGTCCAGCGGCGAGGGCAGGAAGTCGATGACCGCGTCGAGCATCGGCTGGACGCCCTTGTTCTTGAACGCGGTTCCACACAGGACCGGGTTGACCTCACCGGCGATGGTGAGCGTGCGGATGCCCGCCTTGAGCTCCTCGACGGTCAGCTCCTCGCCCTCGAGGTACTTCTCCATCAGCGCGTCGTCGCTCTCGGCGACCCGCTCGACGAGCTGGTGGCGGTACTCCTCGGCCTTGGCCTGCAGGTCGGCCGGGATCTCCTCGATCGCGTAGTCCTCGCCCTTGCTCACCTCGCCACGCCAGGTCAGCGCGCGCATGCCGATGAGGTCGACGACGCCGGAGAAGGCGCTCTCCTGACCGATCGGCAGCTGCAGCACGAGCGGCTTGGCGCCGAGCCGGTCGACCATCGTCTTGACCGAGAAGTAGAAGTCGGCGCCGAGCTTGTCCATCTTGTTGACGAAGCAGATCCGCGGGACGCCGTACTTGTCCGCCTGCCGCCAGACCGTCTCGGACTGCGGCTCGACACCCTCCTTGGCGTCGAACACCGCGACCGCGCCGTCGAGGACGCGCAGGTTGCGCTCGACCTCGACGGTGAAGTCGACGTGCCCGGGGGTGTCGATGAGGTTGATCTGGTGGTTCTTCCAGAAGGTCGTCGTCGCGGCCGACGTGATGGTGATGCCGCGCTCCTGCTCCTGCTCCATCCAGTCCATCGTGGCGGCCCCGTCGTGGACCTCACCGATCTTGTAGTTGATCCCGGTGTAGAACAGGATCCGCTCGGTCGTCGTCGTCTTGCCGGCGTCGATATGCGCCATGATCCCGATGTTGCGGACCATCCGCAGGTCGGTGAGGACGTCCAGTGCCACGGTCGTTTCTCGTCTCAGGTTGTCGGTGCGTCAGAGTCTGCCGTTCGCCCGGTATGCCGCGTGCGCTCCTCGCGCACGCGGCATACCGTCGCGATCACCAGCGGTAGTGCGCGAAGGCGCGGTTGGACTCGGCCATCTTGTGGGTGTCCTCGCGGCGCTTGACCGCGGCACCGAGGCCGTTCGAGGCGTCGAGCAGCTCGTTCATCAGCCGCTCGGTCATCGTCTTCTCGCGGCGCTGCCGGGAGTAGCCGACCAGCCAGCGCAGCGCGAGGGTGGTCGAGCGGTTAGGCTTGACCTCGACCGGCACCTGGTAGGTCGCACCGCCGACGCGGCGGGACTTGACCTCGAAGGCCGGCTTGATGTTGTCGAGCGCACGCTTGAGCGTGACGACCGGGTCGGTGCCGGTCTTGGCGCGGCAGCCCTCGAGGGCGCCGTAGACGATCGTCTCGGCGATCGACTTCTTGCCGTCGAGGAGGATCTTGTTGACCAGCTGGGTCACCAGGGGGCTGGCGTAGACCGGGTCGACGACGAGCGGCCGCTTCGGAGCGGGTCCCTTGCGAGGCATCAGCCCTTCACCTTCTTCGCACCGTAGCGGCTGCGCGCCTGCTTGCGGTTCTTCACGCCCTGGGTGTCCAGGGTGCCGCGAATGATCTTGTACCGAACGCCCGGCAGGTCACGGACCCGGCCACCGCGGACGAGCACGATCGAGTGCTCCTGCAGGTTGTGGCCGACACCGGGGATGTAGGCGGTGACCTCGATCTGCGAGGTCAGCTTGACGCGCGCGACCTTGCGCAGCGCAGAGTTCGGCTTCTTCGGGGTGGTCGTGTAGACCCGGGTGCACACCCCGCGGCGCTGCGGCGAGCCCTTGAGCGCGGGGGTCTTGGTCTTGCTGACCTTGTCCGCGCGGCCCTTGCGCACCAGCTGGTTGATCGTTGGCATTGCGCTCCGTCGTATCGATGATCGTGCCCGGCGCCGCAGCCAGGCTGCGAGATCGGGCTCCTTGGTTGCTCCTGGTATGCCGCGTCGGCGCTGCCGGTGCGGACCTGCCAGGTGCCCTCCCCTGCACTTCCCGGACACGGCCTGCCCCCGTGCTTGTCGGCGTGGGGTGGGGCCGGACCGGACTGCCCGGCGAGAGCGATGCCCGGGACGCGCCCAGACACAGTGGACCAATCTACCGGCCCGTGGGTGAGGCGGCCAAATCGGTATGCCGCCCGCGCGAGGCGCGCGGGCGGCATACCGGATCGAGCGTGCTGACTGCTCAGGCGGTGCTGCTCGCTGCCTGGTTCTCCAGCACGGCGGCGCGGCCGGCCTCCAGGCGGGCGATCGGCACGCGGAACGGCGAGCAGGACACGTAGTCGAGCCCGGCCTCGTGGAAGAAGTGCACCGACTCGGGGTCGCCGCCGTGCTCGCCGCAGACGCCGGCCTTGAGGCCCGGCTTGACCGCGCGGGCCGTCTGCACGGCGGTCTTGACCAGGTTGCCGACCCCGTCGACGTCGATCGTCTCGAAGGGCGACACCGGGAAGACGCCGTAGTCGAGGTACTCGGAGAAGAACGAGCCCTCGACGTCGTCGCGGCTGAAGCCCCACGTCGTCTGGGTGAGGTCGTTGGTGCCGAACGAGAAGAAGTCGGCGGCCTCGACGATCGTGCCGGCCGTGAGGCAGGCGCGGGGCAGCTCCATCATCGTGCCGATGAGCACGTTGTTGCCGGGGCCGACCTGCTCGCCCTTCTCGCGGGCGATCTCCATCGAGGCCCGGCGCACCAGATCGAGCTCCCGCCAGGTGGCGATGAGCGGGACCATGATCTCGACGGTGCCGATGGTGCCGGTCTTGCGCACCTCCTGGAAGGCCTCGAGGATCGCCCGGACCTGCATCTCGAATAGCCCGGCGGTGACCAGGCCCAGGCGCACGCCACGCAACCCGAACATCGGGTTGGCCTCGTGCAGCCGCTGCACGGCCTGGTACATCGTGCGGTCGTTCTCGCTCGCGCTGCCCTCGGCCTCGGCGGTCGTCATCTTCGCGGTCATCTCGATGATGTTCGGGAGGAACTCGTGCAGCGGCGGGTCGATGAGCCGGATGGTCACCGGCCGCTCGCCCATCGCCTCGAAGATCTCCTCGAAGTCCTGCCGCTGCAGCGGCCGCAGCCCCTCAAGCGCCGCGGTCCGAGCCTCGTCGGTCTCGGCGAGGATGAGCCGCTCGACGAGCTCGCGCCGGTCGCCGAGGAACATGTGCTCGGTGCGGCACAGGCCGATGCCCTCGGCGCCGAAGCGCACCGAGCGCGCGGCATCCTCGGGGGTGTCGGCGTTGGCGCGCACCTTGAGCCGGCGGACCCGGTCGGCGATGGTCATGATCCGGTGCACGGCCTTGACCGTGTCGGAGGTGCCCTCGGCCTCGGGGTCGAGCTTGCCCTCGAAGTAGTCGACGACGGCGCTCGCAACGACCGGCACGGCACCCTGGAAGACCTGGCCGGTGCCGCCGTCGATGGAGATGAGGTCGCCCTCGCGCAGCGTGACGTCGGCCCGGCCGCGCAGCGTCATCGACTTGTTCTTCGAGTCGATGACGAGCTCGTCGGCACCGCAGACGCAGGTCGTGCCCATGCCGCGGGCGACGACGGCGGCGTGTGAGGTCTTGCCGCCGCGGCTGGTGAGGATGCCCTTGCTCGCGATCATGCCGACGAGGTCGTCGGGGTTGGTCTCGGTGCGCACGAGGATGACGTCCTCGCCGCGGTCGGCCCACTCCTTGGCGGCCGGCGAGCTGAAGACGATCTTGCCGACGGCCGCGCCCGGGCTGGCCGCGACCCCCTTGGTGAGGGTGGCCGACTTGGCCGCCTTGGCGTCGAAGCGCGGGAACATCAGGTTGGACAGCTGCGCGCCGGTGACCCGGGTGAGCGCCTCCTCCTCGCTGATGACGCCCTCGTCGATGAGCTGGCAGGCGATCCGGAAGGCGGCCTCGGCGGTCCGCTTGCCGACCCGGGTCTGCAGCATCCACAGGGTGCCGCGCTCGATGGTGAACTCGATGTCGCACAGGTCGTGGTAGTGGTCCTCGAGGCGCTTCATGTTGGCCAGCAGCTCGCCGTATGCCGCGGGCGACTCGCCCTCCAGCTCGTGCAGCGGGTGGGCGTTGCGGATGCCGGCGACGACGTCCTCGCCCTGGGCGTTCATGAGGAAGTCGCCGTAGACGCCCTTCTCGCCGGTGCCCGGGTCGCGGGTGAAGCACACGCCGGTGCCCGAGTCGTCGCTCATGTTGCCGAAGACCATGGTCTGCACGTTGACCGCGGTGCCGAGGTCGTGCGGGATGCGCTCCTGGCGCCGGTAGAGGACAGCCCGCTCGCCGCTCCAGGACCGGAAGACGGCCTCGATCGCGGCGTCGAGCTGGGCGCGGGGCTCCTGCGGGAAGGGCTTGCCGGTGGCGTTCTCGATGGCCTGCTTGAAGTGGCCGCACAGCATGGCCAGGTCGGCGGCGGTGAGCTCGGTGTCCTGGGTGACGTGATGGGCGTGCTTGACCTGCTCGATCCGGGCCTCGAAGACCTCGGCGTCGATGCCGAGCACCGTCTTGCCGAACATCTGCAGCAGCCGGCGGTAGGAGTCCCACGCGAACCGCTCCCCCGCGACCGAGGCGAGCCCGAACACCGACTCGTCGTTGAGCCCGATGTTGAGGACGGTCTCCATCATGCCGGGCATCGAGAACTTCGCGCCCGAGCGGACCGAGACGAGCAGTGGGTTCTCCGGGTCGCCCAGCTTGCGGCCCATCGTCTCCTCGACCTTCGCGAGGTGGCTGCTCACCTCGTCGGCCAGGCCCTCGGGCGAGCTGCCGTTCTTGAGATAGGCGCGGCAGGCGTCGGTCGTGATGGTGAACCCGGGCGGCACGGGCAGCCCGATCTTGACCATCTCGGCGAGGTTGGCTCCCTTGCCGCCGAGCAGGTCCTTCTGGTCCTTGTCACCCTCGGAGAAGTCGTAGACGTAGCGGGTCGTCATGAGCGGGCGGTCCTTCCGAAGTCAGGTGTCGTCGGGGGCTGGTGCGACAGTGCACCACGGCGCACGACGCGGTCTAGCCGCGTCTCATCATCGACCCTTCCACACCCGATCCGCCGGGTGCGAGGGGGCTAAGGTCCCCGCGAGGGTGGGGCTGGACCCGGCGGCCGGCAGTCGGACGGCTCGGCCAGGCTCGCGGGCGTGCTCGGGTGACCGAGCCGCACCCCTCGCGCATCGGGCCTCCGCGAATGACAGAGCCGCACCCCTCGCGCATCAGATCCCCGCGAAACGACGCCATGGCGTCGATGTGACTGGATGGCGGCGCTATATCGACGCCACCCAGTCGAAACGACGCCATGGCGTCGTTCCGCAGAAGGGAAGCTGGGTCGGGGTGTGGGGTGGGGGGCGGGTCAGGAGGCATCCGGCCCACCCCAGACACGGGTATGCCGCCCGCGCGAGTCGCGCGGGCGGCATACCTGATGGCGCGGTGCGGGTGCGGCCTACAGCCGCCCGTAGTCGTCCAGGTTGAGGTCGTCGAGCCGAACCGCCTCGCCCGACCCGGAGCCGAAGTGGCTGTAGTCGTAGGAGTCGTAGTTCGGCATCGAGTACATCGCGGCCTTGGCCTCCTCGGTCGGCTCGACCTGGATGTTCCGGTAGCGGGACAGGCCCGTGCCGGCCGGGATGAGCTTGCCGAGGATGACGTTCTCCTTGAGACCGCGCAGCGGGTCGCTCTTGGCCTCCATCGCCGCCTGGGTGAGCACCCGGGTGGTCTCCTGGAAGGACGCCGCCGACAGCCACGACTCGGTCGCGAGCGAGGCCTTGGTGATGCCCATCAGCTCCGGGCGACCCGAGGCCGGCTTGCCGCCGTCGGTGACGACCCGCCGGTTCTCGGTCTCGAAGGCACCCCGCTCGACGAGGTCACCCGGGATGAGGTCGGACTCGCCGGCCTCGATGACGGTGACCCGGCGCAGCATCTGCCGGACGATGACCTCGATGTGCTTGTCGTGGATCGACACACCCTGCGGGCGGTAGACCCGCTGCACCTCGTCGACGAGGTGCATCTGCACCTTGCGCGGGCCGAGGATGCGCAGCACCTGCTTGGGGTCGATCGCGCCGACCACGAGCTGGGCGCCGACCTCGATGTGGTCGCCGTCCGCGACGAGCAGGCGGGCGCGCTTGCTCACCGGGTAGGAGTGCTCCTCCGCGCCGTCGTCCGGCACGAGCACGATCCGACGGGTCTTGTCGGTGTCCTCGATCCGGACCCGGCCGGTCGCCTCGGCGATCGGGGCGACACCCTTGGGGGTGCGGGCCTCGAAGAGCTCGACGACACGCGGCAGACCCTGGGTGATGTCGTCACCGGCGACACCACCGATGTGGAAGGTCCGCATGGTCAGCTGGGTGCCGGGCTCACCGATCGACTGGGCGGCGATGATGCCGACCGCCTCGCCGATGTCGACGAGCTTGCCGGTCGCCAGCGAGCGGCCGTAGCACATCGCGCAGGTGCCGACCTTGCTGTCGCAGGTGAGCACCGAGCGCACCTTGACCGAGTCGACGCCGTTGAGGAAGAGCGCGTCGATGACGACGTCTCCGAGGTCGATGCCGGCCTCGGCCAGCACCGTGCCGGAGGCGTCGGTGACGTCCTCGGCGAGGGTGCGGGCATAGACCGAGGTCTCGACGTCGTCGTGCAGGACCCGCGCCCCGGTGGGGTCGGTGTCGGCGATCGGCATGGGCAGCCCACGCTCGGTGCCGCAGTCCTGCTCGCGGATGATGACGTCCTGCGACACGTCGACGAGACGACGGGTGAGGTAGCCCGAGTCGGCGGTCCGCAGCGCGGTGTCGGCCAGGCCCTTGCGCGAGCCGTGCGTCGAGATGAAGAACTCGAGCACCGACAGGCCCTCGCGGAAGTTCGACCGAATCGGCCGCGGGATGATCTCGCCCTTGGGGTTGGAGACCAGGCCCTTCATGCCGGCGATCTGGCGCAGCTGCATCCAGTTGCCTCGGGCACCCGAGTTGACCATCCGGTAGATGGTGTTGTTCGTCGGGGTCGAGGCCTGCATCTCCTTGGCGACCTCGTTGGTCGCCTCGTTCCAGATCTCGATGAGGTCCTCACGACGCTCGTTGTCGGTCACCGCACCGCGGTCGTAGAGGCGCTGCACCTTGGCGGCACGCTCCTCGTAGGCCTCGATGATCTCGGCCTTGCGGACCGGGGTGATGACGTCGGTGATCGCCACGGTCGTGCCCGAGCGGGTGGCCCAGTGGAAGCCGGCCTCCTTGAGCGCGTCGAGGCTCGCCGCGACCTGCACCTTGCTGTAGCGCTCGGCGAGGTTGTTGACGATCATCGAGAGCCGCTTCTTGTCGACCGACTCGTTGACGAAGGCGTAGTCCAGCGGCAGCGCCTCGTTGAACAGCGCCCGACCCAGCGTCGTCTCCAGCGTGTATGCCGCGTACGCGCCCTTCTCGTCCGGCTCGACGTCCTCGGGGACGTCGGCGCCGACCGGCGGGACGACGTCGGCGAGCCGGATCCGCACCCGCGAGCCGAGCTCGATCTGGCCGGCGTCGAAGGCCATCCGGGCCTCGGCGGGGCTGGCGAACGAGCGCAGCTGGTCGCCGCCCTCGCCCTCCTTGGCGCCCGGCGCGGCATACACCGGACCGGTCTCGGAGGTGAGGTGGTAGAGACCGATGATCATGTCCTGGGTGGGCATGGTCACCGGGCGACCGTCGGCCGGCTTGAGGATGTTGTTGCTCGACAGCATGAGGATGCGGGCCTCGGCCTGC
>DAOTIG010000133.1:0-9019 GCA_035448065.1 Dermatophilaceae bacterium | reverse complement strand
CTCGGCCGCGGCGGTGACCACCCCGGTGAGGCCCTCGCGGACGGCGGCGAGCGCCGCGGCATACGCGGGGCGGTCCTCCTCCTCGATCCAGACCGGCTCGCCCCCGAGCTCGAGCACGAGCGCCTCGCCGACCGGGCGCAACGATCGCAGGGTGGTGACCGCGACGACGGTGCCGGCGAGTCGGTCGAGGTCGGCGAGTCGGCCGCCGAGCGCGCAGGCGGGGTGGATGGCGAGCGGCAGCACGTCGGCACCGGCGGGCTCGAGGACGCCGATGCCCAGACCGGGGGCCGTGTGCACGACGAGCTGGCCGGGGTGGAAGGCTCCGGCGGCGGCCAGCCCGGTGACCAGGTCGGGCAGCGCGTCGTCGGGCACGGCGAGCAAGGCAAGGTCGGCCTCGGCGACGACGTCCGGGGCGGGGGCGACCGGCACGCCGGGCAGGAGCGTCTCGACCCGGGCGCGGGAGGCATCACTCACCGCAGTGGCCCCGACGAGCTGGTGACCGGCGCGGATCAGGGCGGCCCCGAGGACGGCTCCGGCCCGGCCGGCGCCGACGAGGCCGACGCGCAGGCGGGGCGGCCTTCCGGTGACGTCCACGCCCCGCAACCTATCCCGACCGCCCGATTATCGGGTCACCCGATAAAGGTGCACTCGACCCGATGAGCTTCCTCGGGTGAAGTGCACGTTTCTCGGGTCACCCGATAAACCTCAGCCGACCGGGGCCACGGCCAGCCGCTCGTAGCCGCGCAGCACGAAGGTCGGCCGGCGGACCGCCTCGACGACCTCGAGCCGCGGCCACCGCTCGAGCAGCGCGCTCACCGTGGTCGCCAGCTCGAGCCGGGCGAGCGGGGCGCCGACGCAGAAGTGGATGCCGGCACCGAAGGCGAGGTGCGGGTTGGGGTCCCGGTCGGGGCGGAAGACGTCAGGATCGGCGAAGACGGCCGGGTCGCGATTGGCGGCCCCGAGCAGCGCGGCGACCTTCTCCCCCGCCCGGATCGGCACCCCCTCGATAACGGTGTCGGCGGTGGCGGTGCGCTCGAAGAGGTGCAGCGGCGAGTCGTGGCGCAGCATCTCCTCGACGAGCAGGACCGGGTCGGGCCGGCCCGCGGCCAGCGCTCCGCTGGCCAGCAGCGAGGCGAGCCCGTTGCCGAAGCCGTTGACGCTCGCCTCGTGCCCGGCGTTGAGCAGCAGCACCGCGGTGGCGACCAGCTCGCGTGGCGACAGCCGGTCGGTGCCGTCGCGCGCGGCGACGAGGTCGGACAGCAGGTCCTCACCCGGGTGCGCCGCCCGGTCGCTCGCCAGCGCCTCAACGTATGCCGCGAACTCGCCGCACGCCTGCTGGGCCGCCTCGTCGTCGGCGCGGGTCCGGGTCACCTCGTACATGCGCACGATCGCCTGCGACCACGGCCGCAGCAGGTGCCGATCGGCGTCGGGCACCCCGAGCAGCTCGGCGATGACGAGCACGGGCAGCGGCTCGGCCAGCGTCTCGATGACGTCGAATCGCCCTGTCGCGTCAAGCCTTTCGGCGCAGTCGTCGAGCAGCTGCGCGGTCAGCTCGGCGATCCGCGGAGCGAGTCGCTGCACGTGGCCGCGACCGAACGCCCCGGCGATGAGCCGGCGCAGCCGGGTGTGCTTGGGGGGCTCACTGTCGAGGATCGAGTCGGCATGCAGCCAGTTGAAGGTGCCCCACTCGTGCTCCGGCTCGCGCTCGCGGAAGATCCGGCCGAGGTTGCGGTCGCGCAGCACGGCATTGCACGCGGCGTGACTCGTCGCGGCATACCCTCCCCACCCGCTGTGCCAGGCCACCGGGGCGAGGCTGCGCGCTTGCGCGAGAGCGGGATAGGGGTCGGCGACGACCTGCGGGTCGGTGAGATCGAGGATCGCGGCGACATCGGCAGGGGTGCTCACGCGCGTCACCGTACCCGCCGGCGAGCTCGTGGGGCAGACTGCCGGGTATGCCGCCCGCCCCCGTCCTCGAGCAGCTCACCGCTGCGACCGGGCCCGTGGCGACGGCCGGCCTGGTCGACCTGCCGATCCGGCTGCCCGCCGGGCACCCGCTCGGACACGGCTCGCTGCGGCTCACGCTGACCGTCGACGGCACGACGATCGTGGCCGCCGACCCGCAGGTCGGGCTCGTGCACCGCGGGGCGGAGAAGCTCTTCGAGGTGCGCGACTACCGGCAGATCCTCGTGCTCGCCAACCGGCACGACTGGCTCGGGCCGGTCGTCGGTGAGCTGCTCATCGCCTCGGTCGTCGAGGACGCGCTGGGTCTCGAGGTGCCCGAGCGAGCCCGCTGGATCCGACTCGCACTGGCCGAGCTATCCCGGGTGACCAGCCATCTCACCTTCCTCAGCGCGCTGGCCGGCGATGGGCTGCCACTCGCCGAGCCGCTCGAGCGCCTCGTCACCCTGGTCGCCGAGGTGTCCGGGGCGCGGATGCACCACATGATCGTCCAGGTCGGTGGGCTGCGTGCGGACCTGCCCCAGGGCTGGGTGGTGCGCGCGCGGCATACCGTCGAGGCGGCGCAGGCCGAGGCGCGGGAAAGATGTGCGGTCTTCGCCGGTGACGAGTTTCGCTCTCGGACAACGGGTTTGGGCGTGCTCAACGCCGAGACGGCGCTGGCGTTCGGAGCGAGTGGCCCGATGGCTCGGGCCAGCGGGGTCGACCTCGACCTGCGGCGCGACGACCCGCGCGTGGGCTATGCCGAGCTCGTCGAGGCACGGCACGTCGTGACCGGCAGCGCCGGCGACGTGGCTGCTCGGATCGACGTGCTCATCGACGAAGTCGAGGTGAGCCTCGAGCTCGTCAGCCGCTGCCTCGACCGGATCGAGCAGCTCGACGGCTCGGTGTCGGTGCGACTGCCCAAGGTGCTGCGGGTGCCCGAGGGCGACTGGTATGCCGCCCTCGAGAGCCCTCTCGGCGCGGCCGGCTGCTGGCTGGTCTCCACCGGTGACAAGGTGCCGTGGCGGTTGGCGCTGCGCACACCGTCCTTCGCCCATGTGGGGCTGCTCGCCGAGCTCCTGCCGGGCACCGACCTGGCCGACCTGGCCACCGTGCTCGGTTCCGTCTTCGTCGTCATGGGGGATGTCGACAAGTGAAGTTCGTTGGGAGACAAGCGTTCTCGGCGGGGCTGGCACTCGCCTGCGCCGTCGCGCTCACGGCCTGCGTGTCCCGCGACGGTGGGGCAACCCCGTCGAGCACCAGCGCGCCGTCGGCAGCCAAGAGCTCAAAACCGGCCACGACGAGCGGCAAGCCGGGCAAGTCCACGACGGTGAGCCTGCCGCCGACGACGAGCACGCTCGGGGCCTTCCCGCCGGTGCTGTCCAGCGCCCCGAGCGGGGTCGACACCGCCGCGATCCGCTCGGTCGCCGACCTCCCCCGCGCCTTCCAGTGCACGGCGGCGGTGACGCCGATCGAGATCCCGGCCGGTCCGTCGGGCCCGGCCGCGGTCGTCTGCCCGAGCAAGCTCGCCGGTGGCGAGGCGCTCTACCTCTGGTACACCGGCACCCCCGACGAGCGCTACCTCGCGCTCACCGAGGCGATCCGCAAGACGAAGTACGTGCGGGCCGGCACCACCTGGGTCGCCGGCGGCTTCCTCACCCCCACCCTCGGCCAGGTCGGCGGGGACGCCTACAAGTAGCCGCGAGTGGAGGTATTCGGCGGGGCCCGGAGCCCCGCGGAATACCTCCACCGGGTCAGTCCACCTCGTCGTCCTCGTCGCCAGCAGGGTGGCGCGGGTCCTCGTCGATCCGGCACATCCGCTGGGCGAGCAGCCCCGCGACCGCGAGCCCGACGCTCACGGCGGCCAGCAGCGTGAGCACCCAGACGCGAGCCCGCTGCGAGTCGACGTCGGCGTCGGGGACGAGCAGCAGGGCCTGCGCGGCATACCACCCGGCCAGAGCTGCGCCGGTGAGCGCGGCCGCCTGCCCGAGCACGAGCGCCCGCGCGGCCCACAGCGGGCTCACCGGCCGGGTGGCCCGACCCTGACGCAGTCGTCGCACCGGCACGCCGATCCCGACGACGACGGCCGCCATAAGCAGCACGACGAGGCTCGCCGGCCACGCCGGGACGGCAGGGCTCATCCCGCTGACCCGCAGCACGACCAGCGCAAGGACGAGCACGACGACGCCGACGAGCCCGACCCACCTCGGCCGCAGCCCGTGCTCGCTCACCATGCGCGCCCCCACGACGGGCCGGGACGCACCCCGGAGCTGTCGATCGCCTCGAGCAGCTGGCCGACGGGAGCGATCTCGTCGGCCACGGTCGGGCCGAGCCGCGCCATCGCGGTGGCGTCGACGGCCGACCAGGGCGCGAGCATGAAAGCCCGCTCGGCGGCCCGCGGGTGCGGCAGGAGGAGATCAGCGTCGGTCGACAGCCGCTCCTCGGCGCTGCCCGGCATGCCAAACTGAACGAGGTCGAGATCGAGTGTCCTTGGGCCCCAACGAAGCTCGCGAGTGCGCCCATGCCGGTGCTCGATGGCGTGCAGCTCGCGCAACAGCTCACGCGGCGAGCCAGCCCACCTCCCGAGCACGACGCCGTTGAGGTATGCCGCCTGCGCCACGCCACCGACCGGGTCGGACTCGACGAGCGGTGAGACCGCCACCCGAGTGAAGCCGCGCAGCTCGCCGAGAGCCCTGACCGCCGCGGTGAGCGTGGCCAGCGGGTCGCCGAGGTTGGCCCCGATGGCGACGACGACCGGAACCCCACGCTCCCGGCGCACGACGACCTGCACGTCGCCGAAGGGCACGCTGATCGGCGCCTGCGGCTTGTGCACGGTCACCTCGACCGCGGCGACCCGCGCGTCGAGCAGGGTGTCCTCGGCGATCCGGGCGGCCAGGCTCTCGATGAGGTCGTAGGGCTCGCCCTCGATCCGTCGCACCACGGCCTCGGCGAGCTCGCCGTAGTGCACGGTGTCGGCCAGGGCGTCGGTGCGACCGGCCGGGCCGAGGTCGAGCGAGAGGACGACGTCGACGAGGAAGGTCTGCCCGTCGCGGCGCTCGTGCTCGAAGACGCCGTGGTGGCCCGTGCCGCGCACGCCGAGCAGTCGGATCTCGTCGAGGCGCCCGGTCACGAGCCGGCCGCCCGTCTCCCAGCGGCCTGCTGCGCCTCGAGCACGTCGAGGGCATCGCGCGTGCTGCGCACGTCGTGCACGCGCACCCCCCACACGCCGGCCTGGGCCGCGAGCACCGAGGTCGCGGCGGTCGCGGCATCCCGCTCGAGCGCCGGCCGTGGCTCGACGCCGTCGGGGCGCCCCACCCGGCCGAGGAAGGCCTTGCGCGAGGCGCCGACGAGCACGCGCTGGCCGAGCCCTTGCAGCGCAGCGAGATTCGCCAGCAGTACCCAGTTGTGCTCGAACAGCTTGGCGAAGCCGAGCCCCGGGTCGAGCACGAGTCGCTCGGCCTCGATCCCAGCGGCCAACGCGGCATCGCGGCGCTGGGCGAGCTCGCAGCATACCTCTGCGACGACGTCGTCGTATGCCGCGCGGCGCTGCATGTCGGCCGAGTGGCCCCGCCAGTGCATCGCGATGTAGGGCACGCCGCGGGCGGCGACGAGAGCGAGCATGTCGGGGTCGGCAAGCCCCCCGCTCACGTCGTTGACGAGGGCAGCGCCGGCGTCGATGGCGGCCGCGGCGACCTCGGCGCGCATCGTGTCAACCGAGACGACGGCACCGGAGCGGGCCAGCTCGGCGACCACCGGCAGCACCCGCGCCAGCTCCTCGTCGGTCGAGGGCCGTTGCGCCCCAGGGCGAGTCGACTCACCGCCGACGTCGAGCAGGTCGGCCCCGTCGGCGAGCAGCCGTCGCCCGTGCGTGACTGCGGCATCGGGCTCGAACCATGCTCCGCCGTCGCTGAACGAGTCGGGGGTGACGTTGACGACCCCCATGACCAGGGTGCGCGTGCCGTCGCCGAGCAGGGTCACGTGGCTACCGCTTGCCGCCGAGCAGCAGGCTCATCGCCTCGGCCCGGGTGGCCGGCGAGCGCAGCTGCCCGCGCACCGCCGAGGTGATGGTGCGAGAGCCGGGCTTCTTCACCCCGCGCATCGACATGCACAGGTGCTCGCACTCGACGACGACGATCGCGCCCTGCACGTGCAGGTGCTCGACGAGCGCGTCGGCGATCTGGCTGGTGAGCCGCTCCTGCACCTGCGGCCGCTTGGCGAAGAGGTCGACGAGCCGGGCGATCTTGGACAGCCCGGTGACCTTGCCGTCCTTGGCCGGGATGTAGCCGACGTGGGCGACCCCGTGGAAGGGCACGAGGTGGTGCTCGCAGGTCGAGTAGACCTCGATGTCGCGCACGAGGATCATCTCGTCGTGGTCGATGTCGAAGGTCGTCGAGAGCACCTGCTCGGCGCTGCCGTCGAGGCCGGCGAAGACCTCCTCGTAGGCCCGGGCGACCCGAGCCGGCGTCTCCCGCAAGCCCTCTCGGTCCGGGTCCTCGCCGACGGCGATGAGCAGCTCGCGGACCGCGGCCTCCGCGCGGGCGTGATCGACCGGCATACCGATCAGTGGCCCTGAAGCGGGTCGACGCGGTCGGCCGGCGGCGTCTGGGCGATCTGCTGGGTCGGGTCGTCGGCCCACGGGTGGGCACCGGCGACCGCGGCCCGGTCGATCTGCTCGCTCACGGCCGGGTCCTGGCTGGCGCTGCCAGGAGGCGGCATCCGATGACCGTTGCGGCTCGCGGCCTCCTCGGCCGGGGTGAGCACCGGCGGCCGGTCGGAGAGCGTGCGCGCCTCGCTGGACAGCCAGGTCGGACGCATCGGGCGCTTGCGGATCGGGGCGAAGATCTCGGCGAGCTCCTTGGTGCCGAGGGTCTCCTTGTCGAGCAGCTCGAGCACGAGCTTGTCGAGGATGTCGCGGTTGTCGTTGACGACGTGCCACGCCTCGTCGTGAGCAGCCTCGATGAGCCGCCGGATCTCCTCGTCGACGACGCCGGCGATCTCCTCGGAGTAGTCGCGCTGGTGGCCGTAGTCGCGGCCGAGGAAGACCTCGCCCTGGCCCTGGCCGAGCTTGATCGCCCCCACCCGCTCGCTCATGCCGTACTCCATGACCATCTTGCGGGCCATCGCGGTGGCCTTCTCGATGTCGTTGGCGGCGCCGGTCGTCGGGTCGTGGAAGACCATCTCCTCGGCCACCCGGCCGCCGAGGGCGTAGGCGAGCTGGTCGAGGATCTCGTTGCGGGTCGTGGAGTACTTGTCGTCCTGCGGCATGACCATCGTGTAGCCGAGTGCCCGCCCGCGCGGCAGGATCGTCACCTTGGTCACCGGGTCGGTGTGGTTGAGCGCTGCGGCAACGATGGCGTGTCCGCCCTCGTGGTATGCCGTGATCTTGCGCTCCTTGGCGGACATGATCCGGGTGCGCTTCTGCGGGCCGGCGACAACCCGGTCGATGGCCTCGTCGAGCGCGTGGTTGTCGATCATCCGCTTGTTGGTGCGCGCAGTGAGCAGGGCGGCCTCGTTGAGGACGTTGGCGAGGTCGGCCCCGGTGAAGCCGGGCGTGCGGCGGGCGACGGCGAGCAGGTCGACGTCGGGCGCCATCGGCTTGCCCTGGCTGTGCACCTGCAGGATCCGGTGCCGACCGAGCATGTCGGGGGCCTCGACGGCGATCTGCCGGTCGAAGCGGCCGGGACGCAACAGCGCAGGGTCGAGGATGTCGGGGCGGTTGGTGGCGGCGATGAGGATGACGTTGGTCTTGACGTCGAAGCCGTCCATCTCGACGAGCAGCTGGTTGAGGGTCTGCTCGCGCTCGTCGTGGCCACCGCCGAGCCCGGCCCCGCGGTGCCGACCGACGGCATCGATCTCGTCGACGAAGACGATGGCCGGGGCGTTGTTCTTGGCCTGCTCGAAGAGGTCGCGGACCCGGCTCGCGCCGACACCGACGAACATCTCGACGAAGTCCGAGCCGGAGATGGAGTAGAACGGGACGCCGGCCTCGCCGGCCACCGCGCGGGCCAGCAGGGTCTTGCCGGTGCCGGGCTGGCCGTAGAGCAGCACGCCCTTGGGGATCTTCGCGCCGACCGCGAGGAACTTGGCCGGGTCCTGGAGGAACTCCTTGATCTCGTGCAGCTCCTCGACCGCCTCGTCGGCGCCGGCGACGTCGGCGAAGGTGACCTTGGGCATGTCCTTGCTGGCGAGCTTGGCACGGGACTTGCCGAACTGCATGACCCGGCTGCCACCACCCTGCATCTGCCCCATGAGGAACCAGAAGAGCCCCAGCACGAGGATCATCGGCAGCATGAAGGACAGCGTCGAGGCGAGCCAGCCCTGGGTGTCGATCTGGTCGGTGAAGCCCTTGCTCGGCTTGTGCGCGTCGAGCGCGGTGACGAGCTGCGGCCCGCGGGCCTCGACGTAGTAGGAGTAGAGCTTGGTCGCGTCCTTGACCCGCTGGCCGTCGGAGTAGGTCTCACCAGGCTTGAGGACCAACTCGAGCCGCTCGTTGTTGAGCAGCTTAGCCGACTCGACCTTGTCGTTCTTGATGAGGTCGAGCGCGGCCGAGGTGTCGACCCGGGTGTAGCCGCCGCTGTCGTTGAAGAGCATCGACGTGCCGAGCAGCACGACGAGACCGATTGAGAGCCAGCCGAACCACGGCATCCGTCGGGTGGGGCGCTTGGTCTGCATCAGTGTGCGGGGTGGTCCCCGGCCTTCCTCGTGGTGGGCAGCGACGGCGCGCGCGCACGCGCACACGCCCGAACATTCTCGCAGGTCAACGTCGCCGGGTGAGCCGTGGTTCCGACTCGGTGTCGGTATGCCGCCCGCCCCACCCCCGTGGGCTCGCCGGCCGCCCCGAGACGCTCAGGTCCGCCGATGCGATCGCTCCCCGGTCTGCCGCTCCTGGGACCGCGGCCGGTCCGGGTCTGGGCGCCCGCGCGAAACGACGCCATGGCGTCGTTTCGAGTGGGTGGCGTCGATGTAGCGCCGCCATCCAGTCGGAACGACGCCATGGCGTCGTTTCGCGCGGGAGGGGGAGGGGAGGGCGGCGGGGAAGGTGGAGGTCTCCGGGGAAGGGGGAGGGCCGCGGGGAAGGGGG
>DAOTIG010000132.1:0-9129 GCA_035448065.1 Dermatophilaceae bacterium | reverse complement strand
TCAAGCTCCTCGCGCAGCCGGTGCTCAACCACCGCCTGCTCATCACCCCCGAGGCTCAGTTCGCCGGGATCACGGTCGATCAGGTCATCGGCCAGATCCTCGGCGAGGTCGCGCCGCCCACGGAGCGTGTGGCCTGACGATGACCGACCAGTTCGACGACGACGCCGGCCAGACGACGCGGCGTGGTGACCTCGCCCGCCGCCGTGGTCGGCGCCAGGGCGATGGTATGCCGTCCGCCCCGCCCCCGCCGCCGGCTCCCGGTGGTGCGGTGGCCCGCGAGGAGGCGCCCGGCCCGGGCACGCCCGCCGAGGGCGCCACCGTCAGTCGTCGAGAGGTCAAGGCCGCCCGCGGGAAGGCCCCGAAGCCACCGAGGGGGCCCAGGCCGCCGCGGAGATCTTTGCTGCGCCGCGGTGGAGCGGCCTCGACCGGGACCCCGACGCCGACCGACTCCTTCCCCAGCGGCAGCGCACCGATGGCCCGGCCGCAGACCTCGAGCCGGTCCACGCGCCTGCGTGAGCTCCCGCAGATCACGCTGCCGCGGGTCGCGGTGCCGACGGCCATCACCCAGACCGGCGCCCGCGTCCTCGACATCACGAGCACCCGCCTCCAGCCGGTGCTGCTCCAGACGGCTCCGGTGTGGCGACCGGTCGCCGCCTTCCTGCGCTGGATCTCACCCCTGGGGTGGACCGTCTTCGGGCTGGGTGTGCTGGCCTGGTTCGTCGCGGCGCGCTGGGGCTGGACCGAGCTGGCCATGATGGCCGTGGCCTGCCTCGTCCTCTTCGGGTTGTGCCTGCTGCTCGCCATCGGGCGCAGCCAGGTCGAGATCACCACCGATGTCGACCCGACCCGGGTCGTCGTCGGGGAGCCCGCGACCGGCCGGATCGCGGTCCGCAACACCGGCTCACGCGGGATGCTGCCCCTGCTCGTCGAGCTCCCGGTCGGCGCGACCGCGGCCCGCTTCGTGCTGCCGACCCTCGGGTCGGGCAAGGTCCACGAGGAGCTCTTCGTCGTCCCCACCCACCGGCGTGGCGTCATCGCCGTGGGACCGGCCACGACCGTCCACGGCGACCCGCTGGGCCTGGTCCGGCGCACCGTGGCCTGGACCGACCGGACCGAGCTCTTCGTCCACCCGCTGACCACCCCGCTGGATCCACTCGGCGCGGGCCTGCTGCGCGACCTCGAGGGGCAGACGACCCAGGACCTGTCGATGTCGGACCTGGCCTTCCACGCCCTGCGGGAGTACCAACCCGGGGACGACCGCCGCTACATCCACTGGCGCAGCTCGGCCAAGCACGGCCGGCTCCTCGTGCGCCAGTTCCTCGACACGAGGCGATCGCACCTGTCGATCGTCGTCGACACGACGCCGGACTCCTACACCGGGGCCGAGGACGCCGTCGAGCTCGCCATCTCGGCCGCGGCCTCGCTCGCCGTGAGGTCGATCATGGACGAGCAGGACACGACGGTCGTCGTCGGTGACCAGGTCGCCTCCCGCAGCACGGCTCCACTCACGCTCGACGCGATGGCCCGCGCCGAGGTCGCGCCGGTCGACCTGTTCGCCCTCGCGGGCGAAGCCTCCTCGCTGGCGCCCGATGCCTCGGTCGGCATCCTCGTCACCGGGCCGCACCGTCCCTTCATCCAGGTGCAGCGCGCCCTGGGCCAGTTCGAGGTCGAGGTGATCAAGGTCGCCATCATCGTCGACCCCGACGAGGGCGTGGGCCTGCGGCGGCTGGGCAATGTCACCCTGCTGACCATCCGTGAGCTCGCCGACCTGCGGCGGGTCCTCTTCAGTGGAGCGCTGTCGTGACCGGAGTGAGAATCGACCCCCGGGCGACATCGACCGGCCTCCCGGGGGCCGGCGGCGCCGCGGGCAGCCGGCTGCGCGCCCTGGCCGCCGGCATCGCCGGCCGGCACGCCCTCGTCGACCTCGCGTTCGCGGCCACCCTCGTCGGGATCGCCCTGGTCGGCTTCCGCACCGGCTTCCTGGGGTGGCAGTGGGTGCTCGCGGCCGTCGCCGGGCTCGTCCTCGGCCTGGCGGTGGCCTGGCTCGGTGCCGTGCGCCGGTGGCCGGTGCTGCTCACCGCGCTCGTCCTCGTCGCGGTCTACTTCCTCCTCGGCGGATCGCTCGCCGTGCGGGACAAGCTCATCGCCGGTGCCCTTCCCAGCCTGAGCACCCTGGTCGACCTGGCGACCACCAGCGTCACCGGCTGGAAGCGGTGGCTCACGCTGCTGCCTCCGGTGGACGCCCGCGGCCCGCTCCTCGCCCTGCCCTGGCTCACCGGACTCGTCGGTGGCGCCCTCACCTTCGGCGTCGCCCGGCGCTGGCGCTCCGCGCCGGTGGTCGTGGTCGCCCCGCTCGTCCTGCTGGTGGGGACGATCGCCATGGGGACGATGCAGCCGGCGGCCAAGCTCGTCCAGGGCGTCCTCTTCGCCCTCGTGCTCATCCTGTGGGTCGTCGTGCGCGCCGCGCGGGCGCGTGCCTCGATGCAGAACGGCGCGGGCAGCACCGCTCGGGCCCTGACCGGAGTCGGTCTGCTCGTCGTCGCCGCCCTCGCGGCCACCGTCGTCGCACCCCATCTCCCCGGTGCCCGGGAGAGCGATGTCCGGCACGTGGTGCGCACCCAGCTCGTGCCGCCCTACGACGTCGCGCAGTTCGCCTCGCCGTTGGCCGGCTTCCGGCGCTACACCGAACCCAACGCCGCGGCCCTGTTCGACAAGACCATCCTCACGGTCAAGGGCCTGCCCGAGGGCACCCCGGTCCGCTTCGCCAGCCTCGACAAGTACGACGGGCTCGTCTGGGGCGCGGCCGACCGCACGAGCGAGGGTGTCCCCTTCCAGCAGGTGGGCTCGCGGATCGCCGCCCGCACGACCGGCACCGAGGTCACCGCGACCGTCTCGGTCCCGGAGGACGGCTACCGCGGCGCGTGGTTGCCGACCGTGGGCTCGCCGACCGCCATCTCCTTCACCGGCGCCCGCGCGCAGGCCCTCGCCGACCAGCTCTGGCTCAACACCGGCACCGAGACGGCCGTGGTCCCGGCCGGTCTGGCCGGCGGGGAGTCCTACACGATGAGCGCGATCCTGCCGCGGACCGCCCCGCTCGACGCCCTGCCCGAGGAGCTGCCCGTGGCCACCGGGGCCAGCGCGCCCACGGACACCGCCTTCCTCGACGCCAAGGTGGACGCCTGGACGAGCACGGCGTCCGGCGCCTGGCAGAAGTTCGCCGCGGCGGCGAAGTACATGAGCTCCAATGGCGCCTACACCGACGGCGGCACCCCGAACTCGATCGAGAAGGTCTACCTCCCCGGCCACGGCCTGGCCCGCCTGAGCCGCTTCGTCGGATCGACCCAGCTCGCCGGCAACGACGAGCAGTATGCCGCGGCGCTCGCGCTCGTCGGCCAGCGCCTGGGGATCCCCACACGCGTCGTCATGGGCGCCATCCCGCAGGCCGGTGGCGAGGTGCAGGGCAAGGACGTCCACGCCTGGGTCGAGGTCCAGAAGGAGGACGGGGAGTGGGTCGGGCTGCTGCCGACGACCTTCCTGCCGGACCGCAACAAGAAGCCCAACGAGCAGCAGCTCCGGACCGAGGAGCAGAAGGTCGGTGCCCAGGTGCCGCCGCCGGCCGGCACGAACCCGCCCTCGGTCCTGCAGGGGCCGGACCAGGCGCAGAACGCGACCGACCTGAACAAGCGGAAGAAGAACCCCTTCGACCCCAGCAGCTGGCCGCTGTGGTTGCAGGTCCTCGTCCTCGCGCTCCTGCTTCCCCTCCTCGTCCTCACCGCGATCTATGGCCTGATCCGCGGGCTCAAGGCCCGTCGCCGTCGCCGGCACGCCCTCCGGGGTCCGCCCACGGCGCGCGTCGCCTGGGTCTGGCGTGACCTCGTCACCGACGCACGCACCCTTGGGGTGGCCATCCCCACCGGCCGGAGCACCCGCCTGGAGCAGGCCGCCGCCTTCCCGGCGCCCGCCCCCGCGGCCGCCGTCGCCGCAGCCGCCAATGCCCAGGTGTTCGGGCCGGACGAGCCGACCGACGAGGGGCCGATCGCCCTGCTCGCCCAGGCCGACGCCGTGCGCGCCGAGCTGCGCGCGGGAGTCTCCCGCTGGCGCCGCTTCCGCTCCGACGTCTCGCTGCGTCCGTTCTTCGACCGCCGCACCCCCTGGTCGTGGCCGCGACTGCCCAAGCCCACCCTCACGCGTCCCAAGAAAGCGGTGACCGCGTCGTGAACCCCTTCGGCACACGAGCACCCGCCGGCTCACCGGCAGCAGCCCGGTCGGCCCGGCGCGGCCGCATCGCCTCCCTCACCGTCGTGGCCCTCGCGGCCACCTCCCTCGGGGTGGCCGCCGCCACCTCCCGCGGCTCGACCGTGCACGAGGCCGACCTCGGCGACGGCGGCATCTGGCTCACCAGCGACGCCCTGGCCAAGTTCGGGCGCCTCAACGTCCAGGCCGGCCAGCTCGACGCCGGCGTCTCGGCCGACGTCGAGCCGGGCTCGTCGATCGACGTCCTCCAGGACGGGGCAGCGATCCTCACGTGGAGCCGGGCGACCCAGCAGCTCCAGGCCCTCGACCCCAAGACGTCGACGACGACGTCCGCCACCGCGATCGTGCCCGCCCAGGCGGCCCCGACCGCGGGAGTGGCACCCACGAGCGTCGTGGACCTGCGCGGCGGCACCGTCGCCCTCGTCGAGGAGAAGTCCGGCAAGGTGTGGGCCCAGCGCGTCGACGACCGCGCCGGCATCACCGACCTGTCCAAGCTGGGCACCACGAGCAAGCCGATCGCGACGGTGGGTGCCAATGCGGCCCTGGCCGTCGGCGAGGACGGCGCCGTCCACGTCGTGTCGGGTGCGAAGTCGACGATGACCACGATCCGCCCCGGCGGCCAGGCCTTCGCCGCGCCGGTGACGACCGAGATCGGCCTCAAGGGCGCCGGCATCCAGGTCAGCGCCCTCGGCAAGGACTGGGTCGCCTACGACCCCACGACCGACCGGCTCGCCAGCGCCGGGAAGCCCGACGGGGTCAAGGCGGGCCTGGCCACCGATGGTGACCACGCGGCATACGGCCTCCTCCAGGTGCCCGGCCCGGCGGCGGACGCGGTCGCCATCGCCGGCACCGCGGCCGTGCGCATGATCCGCCTCGACGGCGACCCCGCGCCGGGCGGCATCGAGGTGCAGGAACGAGTCAACCGCAGCGCCGAGGTCCCGCACGTCGCGGCTCCGGTCGTGCTCAAGGGTTGTGTCCACGGCGCGTGGAACGAGGCCAACAAGGTCTTCTACGGCGCCAACTGCGGGGTCGCGAACCCGGTCCCGACCGGCACGATCGAGAACATCTCGGACAAGGCGATCCGCTCGGGCGTGAAGTTCCGCGTCAACCGCGGCGCCATCGTCCTCAACGACCTCGACAGCGGGGCCGCGTGGGACGTCGACCGCGACCAGCAGAAGAAGATCGACAACTGGGACGCGCTCATCCCGCCGCCCCAGACCGAGAACGACAACGACAAGAAGGACAAGAACCTCGTCGACGACGCCGTCCTCGAGCAGCCGCCGACGGCGATGCCGGACAGCCTCACGGTGCGCGCCGGCCGGACGAGCAAGCTGCACGTCCTCGACAACGACACCGATGTCGCCGGCTCGGTCCTGGCGATCGACCCCACGGACCTGTCCAAGCCCAGCGACGAGAAGGTGGGGACCTCGGTCGCGGCCGACGGCCAGACCGTCGACGTCACCGTGCCCGCCGGTCACAAGGACTCCTTCACGTTCACCTACATGGTGGGCAACGGCAAGGCCAAGTCCGCGGCGACGACCGTGACCGTCGCCATCGTCGGTGACGAGGTCAACACCCCGCCGCGGCTGCGTGAGGGATCCAAGGACCTGGCCAGGTCCGCCTACCCGGTGCTCGCCGGGCGGCGCATCTCGCTGCCGGTCATCGGTGACTGGCGCGACGACCAGTCCGACACGGTCTCGGCCTCGGCGGCCGACGCCGGCTCGAGCGTCGACGGCCAGGGTCGGGTGGAGTACCTCTCCGGCATGGAGCCGGGGGTCGTCAGCGTCCCGTACACCGTCGACGACGGGCAGGGCGGGACCACGCCTGGGTCGGTCGACGTCGAGGTCGTCGGTCCGCTCGACTCGCGCCCGCGCAACCCGGTCACGCAGCCGGACGTGATCCGCGGCGTGGTCGGCAAGCCGATCCAGGTCGAGCCGCTGTCCAATGACATCCCCGGGGCCGACCCGGGCGACCCCGAGGCCGAGATGCGGCTGGCCGGGGACGTGCAGCCGGTCGGCAACCTCACCGTCGACACCAACAAGGACACCGGGGTGGTCACCATCACCCCGGCGGCGGCGGGCACCTTCATCCTCTCGTATGCCGCGCAGGTCGGCAGCGGGGTCGCCCCCGGCCGGATCCGGATCGACGTCATCGGGGACCCGGACCCGAACGCACCCCCGATCGCGGTCTCCGATGCCGGCACCCTGCGCGGCCAGCTGTCGAGCATGGTCGACGTCCTGGCCAATGACTACAGCCCGCGGGCCGACGTCATGGTCACCCAGAGCGTGTCGGTGGAGTCCAGCAGCGCGTGGATCGAGGCCTCGATCTACCAGGGCCGCTGGGTGCGGCTGCGCTCCCTGGAGCCGGCGACCGGCGGGGACGGTTTCGCGCGCCCCGGGACGGTCAACTACTCCGTGAGTGACGGGACCCGGACCGCGAAGGGCCAGATCTCGGTCGTCCAGAAGGCGGTGACCCCGATCACCCCGGTCGTGCGCGACGACAAGGCCATCGTCCGCGAGGGCGACGCGGTCTCGATCCCGGTGCTCGACAACGACACCATGGCCGACGGCATCCCGCTGCGCCTGGACCCGCTGTCGGTCAAGGTCCTCGACGGACGGGAGCAGACCGCCTTCGCCTCCGACAACCTCATCCGGTTCGTCCCCACCGCGAGCGGGCTCACCGCCGACGACCACGTGACCATCGAGTACGCCGCCTACCCCGACGGCGACCCGCAGCGCGCCCAGACCGGTCGGGTCTCCGTCGCGGTGACGCCGCAGCCCACGACGGCCCGGCCCAACCAGGCCCCTGTCGCGCGCTCCTTCACCACGTCGGTCACCGCCGGTGACCCGCTGACCATCACGGTGCCCACCAGCGGAGTCGACCCCGACGGCGACACGGTGAGCATCCGCGGGATCGTGGGCCGGGACGGTGGCGCCGTCAGCCTGAGGTACGGCCGGATCGTCTCCGTCGGACCGGACACGATCCGCTACGAGGCCTACCCGACGGCGGCCGGCACCGAGGTCATCGACTACGAGGTCGCGGACCGCTTCGGTGAGCTGAGCCGCGCCTTCGTCCGGGTCGGCGTGGTGGCACCGGGCGACCCGCAGCCGCCGGTCGCGGTCGACGACACGGTGACCGCCGCCCCCGGCAAGACCGTGACCATCCCGGTCCTGCAGAACGACCTCATCGCGCGTGGTGACGTCGTCGACCTCACCCTCGGCGACACCGAGGGCTGGCGCGTCGACGAGGAGACGCGGATGGTCTCCACGGTCGTCCCGGAGGAGACCGCCCCGCTGCACCACACGGTCTACACGATCGACAACGGCATGTTCGACCCGTCCCGCGCGAGCATCCTCGTGCGTGGCCGCAAGGACTTCCTGAACCCGCCGATCGCCAAGGACGACATGGCCAAGCCGGAGCCGGGCAAGGAGAGCGCCCTCGTCGACGTGCTCGCCAACGACTTCGACGTCGACTCCGACCCGGGCACCCTCAAGATCGCCCAGGTCCTCGGCGGGCAGGGCACCATCGTCCAGACGCCGGAGGGCCCGCGGGTGAGCGTGCCGATCAAGGGCTACGGCTACACCGTCCCCTATGTCGTCGAGGACGTCGACGGGGCCCGCGCGATGGCGCTCGTCCACGTGCCCACCGGCTCGCGGGGCAAGCCGTACGTCCCCGAGGGCAGCCTCATCACGATGGACACCGACTCCACCAAGAGCGTCGGCATCAACGACCACGTCAAGAGCCCGGCCGGACGCACCCTGGGCATCACCGCGGCCGGCACCCTGTCCGCCTCGCCGTCGGGCAGCCTCAGCGTCACCGAGGACGGCCCCAACGGCCTGACCCTGACGTCGAGCAATGGCTACGTCGGCCCCGGCGCGGTCACCCTCGAGGTCACCGACCAGAGCGCCGAGAACCAGGCCGAGGTCAACACCGCCTATGTCACCATCCCCGTCCAGGTCGGGCCGAAAGTCCCGCTGCTGCGGTGCCCGACCACCTCGATCACCCTGTATGCCGGTGGGCTGGGTCGCGAGCTCGACATCCCCACGCTGTGCCGGGCCTGGCTGCCCCAGGGCATGACCCTCGACGACGTCGAGTTCACCGCCTCGTGGAGCAGGGAGCCGAGCGGGGTCGACCTGCAGCTCGGCGGCACCGGCAAGCGGACGGCGGCCCTGTCGGCCTCGGCCGGGGCGCCGAGCAGCGAGGGTGTCCTCACGATCGGCGTCAAGGGCGGCCAGACCAAGGGTGAGGTCACCGTCAAGGTCATCGGGGTCACGACCACCGATGGTGCCAAGGTCGAGACGCCGATGCCCCCGCCTCGCCTGCGCCCGATGAGCATCGCCGGGCTCAAGGAAGGTGAGTCCCAGACCGTCGATGTCGCGGCCTACCTCGACAGTCCCCTGGCCAAGCCGGCCTGCGCGGTGGAGGCCGCCTCGGTGACCGCCGGGCAGAACGTCACGGTGAGCACGAGTGGGTGCAAGGTCACCGTCACCGCCGGCAAGGCACCCTCCCTCACCGCCACGATCAGCGTCCTGGCGACCGACGGCCCGGGCCGCACGGCCAACGGCGTCATCGACGTCACCCTCCTCGGTCGGCCCTCGGCACCGACGGCGGTCACGGCCCAGCCGGACCGTGAGGCCGGGGGCCGCGCCCGCGTCTCGTGGGTGGCGCCGACCTACGACGGCGGCACGCCCATCCGCACCTACACCGTGAAGTGGACCGGGGGCTCGACCGGGCAGCTGGCCTGCACGGCCTCACCGTGCACGATCGAGGGCCTGACCAACGGCAAGGACTACACCTTCACCGTCACGGCGACCAATGCCGTCGGCGAGGGCGACCCCAGCCCGGTGAGCAATGTGGCCCGCCCCGACACCAAGC
>DAOTIG010000131.1:0-9200 GCA_035448065.1 Dermatophilaceae bacterium | reverse complement strand
CGTCGATGCGCTCCGGCTCTCACGGCGCCGGCGGCGCCGGATGGACGAGGCGATCCGGGACTCGTATGCCGCGGAGATGTACACGCTGAAGCTGCGGCTCGCGTGGTTCCCCCAGGTGGAGTTCGCCTACCTCCTGCCGGTCGCGGCGACCCTGGCGTGGGGCGGCCTGCTTGTCTCGCAGGGGAATACGACCGCTGGCGTGGTGACCTCGGTCGCCCTCTACGTGCAGCAGCTGACCAATCCGCTCGACGAGCTGCTCATGTGGCTCGACGAGATTCAGGTCGGCGCGACCTCGCTCGCGCGGGTCATCGGGGTGGCCGACGTGCCGGCCGACCGGGTCGCGACCGGGGAGCAGCCGGTCGACGCGCACCTCGTGGCCGACGACGTGCACTACGCCTACCGCTCCGGGCGGGACGTGCTGCGCGGAGTGTCGCTGGACCTGCGGCCCGGGGAGCGGCTCGCGATCGTCGGTCCGTCCGGCGCCGGCAAGTCGACGCTGGGCCGGCTACTCGCCGGCATCGACGGCCCGCGGGCCGGGCGGGTCGACGTCGGCGGCGTGCGGCTCGTCGACCTCGACCTCGACGTGCTGCGCGGCGAGGTCGCGCTGGTGACCCAGGAGCACCACGTCTTCGTCGGCACCCTCGCCGACAACCTGCTGCTCGCCCGGCCGGGCGCCACCGAGCATGAGCTGCTCACCGCGCTTGCCGCCGTCGATGCGCGGGACTGGGCCGAGGCGCTGCCGGACGGGCTCGCGACGACCGTGGGCTCCGGCGGCCAGGCCCTGACGACCGCGCAGAGCCAGCAGCTCGCGCTGGCCCGGCTCGTGCTCGCCGACCCGCACACCCTCGTCCTCGACGAGGCGACCTCGCTGCTCGACCCGCGGGCCGCGCGGCACCTCGAGCGGTCCCTGGCCGCCGTCGTCACCGGTCGGACCGTGGTCGCGATCGCGCACCGGCTGCACACGGCCCACGACGCCGACCGGGTGTGCGTCGTCGAGGGCGGACGGATCAGCGAGATCGGCTCCCACGACGAGCTGGTCGCCGCCGATGGCCCGTATGCCGCGCTCTGGCGCTCGTGGCGCGACGAGTAGGGGTCGGTGACGTGCAGCGAAGCAGCTGTGCCCTCACACGAGCAGCAGGGTGAGCAGGTCGGCGGCTGCTCGACCCAGGCGCTGGTCCCGGGTCACGAGGACTGCGTCCACCCCCTCCGCGCACGCGACATATGTGGCGTCGTAGGCAGTGCAGTGGTCCCGCAGCGCGAGCGCCCGACGATGGCTGGGCAGGTCGGGTTCCCATCGCGTGAGGTCGAGCTGGTCGAGGTCGACCAACGCGTCGACGGCCCGCCCCGGCGTGAGGTGTCTGCCCAGGACCAGGCCGCGCAGGGCGGCGACCACCGCATAGTCGACCAGCGCAGGCGCATGCCACTCGCCGTCGCCGATGCGCTCCGCCAGCTCGGCCGAGTCGGAGGCCACCAGCAAGTCCACGACGACGGACGCGTCGAGCACATAGCGGCGCGAGGCGCGAGCGGCCAGCTCAGTCACGAACGGCGCTCCCGCTCCGCGCGGATCAGCTCGGTGGCCGAGCCCGTTGCGCGCTCCGAGCGGGCCGCGATGCGGGCCAGAACCTCCTCGCGGGTGGGGCGTGCGGCCGTGGCCGTGAGCAGGCCGACCAGGTAGGCGTTCAGCGACACCCCCGAGCGGGCGGCCCGCGCTTTGAGCTCGTCGCGCACCGCCTCATCCACGTCACGGATCTGGATGAGCACCGGCATGCATGCACTCTACATGGATGCCCATGCACTCCAGCAGGTCATCCGTCGTCGACGACGATGACGTGCAGGGTCCGCGGGCCGTGGACCCCCTCGACCCGGTCCAGCTCGATGTCGCTGGTCGCCGACGGCCCGGAGATCCAGGTCTGCGGCCCGACATGGCCGCCCCCGGTCACGGCGCCCGGCGCGAGCCGGGCCACCGCCTCAGGCACGTCGTGAACGACCTGGCTGGTCCGCACGATGCACACGTGCAGGTCCGGAACGAGCGAGAGTGCCCGCCGCCCCATCCCCGGCCCGTGGTCGAGCACGATCGTCCCCGTCGTCGCGATCCCGACCGAGGCGGTCGTCACGACGCCGTCGATGGCGTCCAGATCGGCCGACGACAGGCCGTCGTCGCTCACCCGGCGCACGGCGCCCGGCCACGCGCTCAGGTATGCCGCGTCGAGGCCACCCGGCACGACGACCGAGCCGACGTCCCGGACCGCGTCGGCGACCGCCTGCGCGATGCCGTCGGGGGCCACCCGCACCACCGCCGCCTTGTAGTCCTCGACGTTCTCGACGAACAGCTCCACCGTCTCCGCACGACTGCTCGCCGGCTGCTCGACCCGCGGCGCGGCACCGCGCGCGCCGACCGGGCTGGTCACGTCGGGCGTCGCCGCCCGGATCCGGGAGAGGATCTCGTCCTTGGCCGAGCGTCCTTGCCGCACCGCGGGATCCACGTCGGTCGTCATCGGGCACCTCCCTTGCGTTCGCGCTTGGCCCACCATTGCCGGAACGACTGGGTCGGCAGGTGCGGGACGTCCCGGGCGCCGGTCCACGGACCCATCGGCCCAGGGACGTGTCGGATGGTGTGGTCACCGAGCACCCGCCCGCCGACGGTTGCCGCCCGCTGCGCAGCCTCGAGCCGGCGGTGGTCGCCGAACATCCAGGCCATGGCCCGCATCGCCCGCGCCTCGTGCGTGGTGCCGTCGGCCGCCTCGACGACCTTGGCCCGCAGATGGACCAGCAGGCTCGGGATGTCGATGCGCACCGGGCACACCTCGAAGCACGCGCCGCACAGCGACGAGGCGTAGGGCAGCGATCGGTCCACCTCGCTCGCGACCCCGCGCAACTGCGGGTTGAGGATCGAGCCGATCGGCCCGGGGTAGACCGAGCCGTAGGCATGCCCACCCGCCCGCTCGTAGACCGGGCAGGTGTTGAGGCATGCCGAGCAGCGGATGCACCGAAGCGCTTGTCTGCCAACGGGATCGGCGAGCACGTGGGTGCGCCCGTTGTCGATGAGGACGACGTGCACCTCCTGCGGCCCGTCGCCTTCGTGCACGCCGGACCAGATCGACGTGTAGGGGTTCATCCGCTCCCCCGTCGACGAGCGGGGCAGCAGCTGCAGGAAGGTGCCGAGGTCCTGCCAGCTCGGCAGCACCTTCTCGATCCCGACGACCGAGATGAGCGTCTCGGGCAGGGTGAGGCACATCCGGCCGTTGCCCTCCGACTCGACGACGACGAGCGAGCCGGTGTCGGCGATCGCGAAGTTGGCCCCCGAGATCGCGACCGTGGCGCGCAGGAACTTCTCCCGCAGGTGCAGCCGGGCCGCCTCGGCGAGCCGACGCGGCTCGTCGCTGAGGTCGTCCGGTGCCGGCCGGCCGACCAGGCCCATCTCGCGCCTGAAGATCTCGCGGATCTCGCTGCGGTTGCGGTGGATCGCCGGCACGAGGATGTGGCTCGGCCGGTCGTGGCCGAGCTGCACGATGAGCTCGGCGAGGTCGGTCTCCCAGGCGTGGATCCCGGCCGCCTCGAGCGCCTCGTTGAGCTCGATCTCCTGGGTGGCCATCGACTTGACCTTGACCACCTCGCCGGCGCCCTTGGCCTGCACCAGGCCGACGACGATCCGGTTGGCCTCCTCGGCGTCGCGTGCCCAGTGCACCTGGGCGCCGTTGCGAGCGAGGTTGGCCTCCAACATCTCCAGGTATGCCGCGAGGTGCCCGAGCGTCTCGTCCTTGGCCTGCGCTCCGGCCAGGCGCAGCGCCTCCCACTCCGGCACCTCGCCGACGACCCGGGCTCGCTTGGCCCGGATGACACCGGTGGCGTGGGCGAGGTTGCGTCGCTGTTGGGTGTTGCCGAGCGCCTTCTTGGCGGCCTTGGGGAACTTCGGCATCCCGACGAAGGTCGGGCTGGTCGTCTGCATGGGATTGCTCATGCCGGGTCCTCCTCGGTCGAGGCGAGCACCTCGGCGAGGTGCATCGTGCGCACGCCGGCGCGTTGGCGACCCAACACCCCGCCGATGTTCATGAGGCACATGTTGTCGCCGGCGACGAGCACCTCGGCCCCGGTCTCGCGGACGTGTCGGGCCTTGTCGGAGGCCATCGAGATCGAGATGTCCGCGTTCTTGAGCGAGAAGGTCCCGCCGAAGCCGCAGCACTCGGTCGCCTGTGGCAGGTCGACGACGGTGATGCCACGCACCGCCGCCAGCAGCCGTTGTGGTTTGTCGCCGACCTGGGCCACCCGAAGCGAGTGGCAGGTCGGGTGATAGGTCACCCGGTGCGGGAAGTAGGCGCCGACGTCCTCGAGGCCGAGCACGTCGACGATGAACTCGGAGATGTCGTAGACGCGCGGCGTCAGCTCGTCCACCGCCTCGACGAGGGCGCGGTCGCCCGCGCGCTCGGCGAGGTCGTGGTGCTGGTGCCGGATCGCCCCGACGCACGAGCCGGTCGGCGCGACGATCGCGTCGTAGGCCGTGAAGGTGTCGACGAAGCGCCCGACCAGCGGTGTGGCCTCCGCGGCATACCCGGTGTTCGTGAACATCTGCCCGCAACAGGTCTGCTCGCGCGGGAACTCGACTGTGACACCAAGCCGTTCGAGCAGCGTGACAGTGGCGATCGGGGTGCCGGGCCACATCGTGTCGTTGTAGCAGGCGGCGAACAGGGCGACTCTCATGACGGCCTCAGAACCTCGGCAGCATCCACGAGAGCACCGGGGTGGACTGCAGTCCGACGAGCAGGCACATGAGCACGATGAGCCCGACGCTCCACAGCACGACCTTGCGGAAGATGTCCGACTCCCGACCCACGAGGCCGACGGCGGTCGCCGCGATGGTGAGGTTCTGCGGCGAGATCATCTTGCCGACCACGCCACCGGAGGTGTTCGACGCGACGAGCAGGGTCGGGTCGATGCCGGCCCCCTTGGCCGCGGTCTGCTGCAGGGTCGCGAAGAGTGCGTTGGCGCTGGTGTCCGAGCCGGTGACCGCGGTGCCGATCCAGCCGAGCAAGGGCGAGAGGAAGGCGAAGGCCGCGCCTGCGCCAGCGATCCACGTGCCGACGGTGATCGTCTGCCCCGAGAGGTTCATGACGTAGGCGAGGGCGAGCACCGAGGCGACGGTGAGGAAGGCGAAGCGCATCTTGTATGCCGTGTCCTTGATCACCCTGGCCCAGCGGGACAGCGCGACGCCGTAGACGAGCGCGGTGATGAGGCCGCAGATGAGCAGGCTGGTGCCGGGCCCGGAGAGCCACGGGAAGGTGTAGATCGTCGAGGAGTTCGGCTTGCCGGCGCCGGTGAGCACATTGCCGTCCAGGCCGGGCCACGGGATCTTGACGTCCGTGGAGGCCAGCCACTTCTTGACCGGGTCGACGAGCTTGGCTATCGAGAAGACCGCGATGACGATGAGGTAGGGGAACAGCGCCATGGTGATCCGCCCCGGGGTGAGCGAGCGGGCCCGCTCCTCAAGGTCGTGCTCGGAGACGGCATACTCCGCGGCCGCTCCGCCGGCCGGAGCCGCCGTGCCGCCGGCGCCGTGACCGCCACCGACGAGGGCCAGATCCCGCTCGCGCTCCTCGGCGAGACTCAGGTGCGCCTCGTCCTTGCCGACCGGCTTCCAGAAGCGCATGAAGACGACCGCGGCGGCCAGGCCGGCGAGCGAGGCGATGATGTCGGTGAGCTCGACCGAGATGTAGGTGGCGGACACCCACTGGGCGACCGCGAAGGTGATGCCGACGACGACCGCCACCGGCCAGGTCTGCTGCACGCCCCTCTTCCCGTCGACCATGAGCACGAGCAGCAGCGGGACGAAGATCGCGACGACCGGGGTCTGGTGGCCGACGTAGGCGCCGATCTGGCCGTAGGGGATGCCGGTCAGGGTGCCGGCGGTGATGATCGGCGTGCCGATGGCGCCGAAGGCGACCGGTGCGGTGTTCGCGAGGAGCACGACGGCGGCGGCGCGCAGCGGCGAGAAGCCGAGCGCCATGAGCATGACACCGGTGATCGCGACCGGGGCGCCGAAGCCCGCAAGGGCCTCGAGCAGGCCGCCGAAGCAGAAGGCGATGATGATCGCCTGCACCCGCGGATCGTCGGAGATGAGGTGGAAGGTCGCCCGGAGATCCTCGAATCGCCCTGACACGACGGTGATCTCGTAGAGCACGATCGCCGTGAAGACGATCCACATGATGGGGAAGAGACCGAAGACCGCACCCTCGGTCGCCGACAGGAGCGCGAGTTGGGCGGGCATCTTGAAGGCGAGGACAGCGACGAGGATGGCCACCCCCACTGCGGTAAGGCCGGCCCAGTGGGCCTTCCACCGAAGCCAGCCGAGCGTGACGAAGACGGTGAGCAGCGGCAGCAGGGCGATGAGGGCGGACGCGACGAGGCTGCCACCGACGGGGGCGAGCTCGGGCTTGAAGGCGTCTGCCGGGAGAGCTAGCGTGGTCATGCGGGCTCCTGACGGTATGCCGCGGTGCCACCGCTGGTGCGGCCGGCACGGCGTCGGGTCGGTCGTCTCGCGATCTGACCGACGCCGCGGGAGCAGCGGCGCTAATGGTCAGACCATTTAGATGGAGAAAACGTAGGGCCTCGGATCCGCTGCGTCAATACCCCGGGCTGCACGTCACCGTCGTCGACATGGACAATGGCGCGGTGAACGCGCCGATCCCGCCGCCGATCGACGATGGCGGACGCGCCCTCGACCGGACTGGGCTACGCGCCTTCGAGGTGGTGCTTGCCTGGGTCGAGCAGCGCATTCTCGACGGCGAGCTCCGGGTCGGTCAGCTGCTGCCGCCCGAGCGCGAGCTCGCACGGATGCTCGACGTGAGCCGGGCCGCGGTGCGCGAAGCCGTGCGGACCTTGCAGGCCCAAGGGGTGGTGCGCTCGAGCGTCGGCGCAGGTGGAGCCGGCGGCACGACCGTGACGTCGGTGCCGACGAGGGCGTTGGTTCGCTTCCTTCGCCTGCATGTGGCGCTCGCGAACTTCCCGGCGATCGATGTCATCGAGGCCCGAATCGCCTTGGAGAAGCTCAGTATTCGCCTCGCCACCGAGCACGCGCGCGCGAGTGATCTGGCAGCGATGCGCGATGCGCTCACCGTCATGCAGCACCCGGAGACCGACCGCGAGCGCTACAACGACGCCGACACGGCATTCCATGTCGCGATCGCCGAGGCCGCGGGCAACCGGCTGGCCACCGACCTGACCGTCGCGATCCGGGAGTCGATGCGGCTGCCGCTGCTCTCCGCCTTCCGCCATGTCGGTGACTGGGGCTCCCTGGTGACCCAGCTCGGCGAGGACCACACGAGCCTCTATGCCGCGATCGAGCGAGGCGACGCCGACACCGCCGAGCGGCTCGTCGAGCGACACATCCGCTCGGCGTGGGCTGCGCTGTTCCCCGATCAACCGACCTCGTCCGCCCGCTCGGAGCAGTGAGTCCCGGCTGGCCGACTCACCCACCTCGCTGGCGTCGTGGTCAGCGGTGCTGCTGCGCCCGGCTCTCGTCTGTGTGGCCCTGTCGTGGGCGACCGTCGGTCGCGCCGCGCGCGGGCCAGTGCGACATCGCCCGCTCGGCCTGAGCGGTGATGGTGAGCGCTGGGTTGACGCCGAGGTTGGCCGAGATCGCCGAGCCGTCGACGACGTGCAGACCGGGATAGCCCCAGACCCGGTGGTAGGGATCGATGACGCCGCGCTCGGGCGTGTCGGAGATCGGGCACCCGCCGATGAAGTGCGCGGTGAGGGGCATGTCGACGATGGCGGAGACGTTGCCGCTGGCCAGGGCGCGCACGCCGGTCGCCGCCTCGAGCGCCGCCGTCATCGCCCGCACGCCGGCGCTCGCCTGGGCGAACCACGAGGGGTTGGGCGCGCCGTGCGCTTGGCGCGAGGTGAGTCGCGCTCGGCCGAGGAGCCCCAGGCGCAGGCTGACGTCGAGGGAGTTGTCGAGGCTCTGCATGACGAGCGCGATGACGGTGCGCTCGGACCACCGGCGCACCGACAGACTGCGCAGCAGGTCGCCCGGGCGTCGGGCAGCCAGCGCCGCGAAGCGCAGCGGCCGGCGCCAGCGTGCGCCCTCCTCTGGAGCCTCGGCCAGCGAGTCGCCTTGCTGTGCCGTCGGCTTCGCATCGAGCATGAGGGTGGCGAGCAGACCCATGAGGTTGGAGCCCTTGCCATAGCGGCAGTTCTCCACGTGGGTGACCTCGTCGACGTGGAAGCTCGTGGTGATCGCGACGCCGCGGGTGAGGTCGACGTCGTCCGGCACCCGGACCGCCATCGCCCCGCCGAGGGCCTCGGAGTTGGTGCGGGTGAGCCGGCCGAGCGCTGGTGACAGGTCAGGCAGTGAGCCGCCGGCCCTGAGTCGATGGAGCAGCTGCTGGGTGCCCCAGGTGCCCCCGGCGACGACGACCTGCTCCGCGGTGACCGTGCGGCGGTCACGGCGCACCCAAGCCCCGGTGCGCTCGGTCGTCACGGCATACCCCTGCTCCCGCCGACGGGGATCGAGCGGCCGAACGTCGACGACCGTGCGCATCGGCTCGATCCGCGCGCCGGCCCGCTCGGCGAGCCAGAGGTAGTTCTTGACGAGCGTGTTCTTCGCACCGTCGCGACAGCCGACCATGCAGTTGCCACAGAGCGTGCAACCGGTGCGCTCGGGTCCGGCACCGTCGAAGTAGGGGTCGGCCACCCGCCGCCCCGGCTCGCCGAAGAACACGCCGACCGGGGTATGCCGGTAGGTGCCCTCGACGCCGAGCCGCGCCGCCGCGTCGCGCATGAGCCGCTCGACCGGGCCGTCGCAGGGATTCGTGACGACGCCCAGCATCCGGGTAGCGGTCTCGTAGTGCGGGGCGAGCTCGGCCTGCCAGTCGGTGATGTGCGCCCACTGGGCGTCGGCGAAGAAGGCCGGCGGGGGGACATAGAGGGTGTTGGCGTAGTTGAGCGAGCCGCCGCCCACCCCCGCCCCGGCAAGGATCATCACGTCGCGCAGCCGGTGGATCCGCTGCACGCCGAAGCAGCCGAGCCGGGGGGCCCAGAGGTAGCGCCGGACGTCCCACGAGGTGCGAGCGAAGTCGGCGTCGGCGAAGCGCCGTCCCGCCTCGTAGACGTGCACGGCATAGCCCTTCTCGGCAAGCCGCAAGGCCGCCACCGAGCCCCCGAAACCAGAGCCGACGACGACCACGTCGTGATCGAAAGCCGTTGCC
>DAOTIG010000130.1:0-9410 GCA_035448065.1 Dermatophilaceae bacterium | reverse complement strand
GGACAGGCGCAGCGCCCCCCGAGAGCGTGAGACGAAGGTCACCCGTCCGGACAGCACGCAGGGCCCGTGCCGGATGGCACGGGCCCTGCGGGGTGTCGCTGTGACTAGCGCGTCACTTGAGCTCGACGGTGGCGCCGGCGCCCTCGAGGAGCTCCTTGGCCTTGTCGGCAGCGGCCTTGTCGACCTTCTCCAGGACCGGCTTCGGGGCGCCGTCGACGAGGTCCTTGGCCTCCTTGAGGCCGAGGGACGTGAGCGTGCGCACCTCCTTGATGACCTGGATCTTCTTGTCGCCGGCGGCGACGAGGATGACGTCGAACTCGTCCTTCTCCTCCTCGGCGGCGGCGCCACCGTCACCGGCGGCGGCGGCCGGGCCGGCAGCCGCGACGGCGACCGGGGCGGCGGCGGTGACCTCGAAGGTCTCCTCGAACTTCTTGACGAACTCCGAGAGCTCGATCAGGGTCATCTCCTTGAAGGCGTCAAGGAGCTCGTCGGTGCTGAGCTTCGCCATGGTGGCGATCCTTTCTCTGTATGCCGTGAGTGGCGGTTAATCGGGTGGGTGACGTCGCCACTCAGGCGTCGTCGGAGGGGGTGGCGTCGGCGGGCTCGGCCGGGGCGTCGGCCGGGGCCGCGTCCTGGATGTCCTCGGTCGCCGGGCTGTCCTGCGGGGTGGCGTCCTGCGGGGTGGCGTCCTGCGGCGATGCCGCGGTGGCCGGACCCTGCGCCTCGACCTTGGCCCGCAGCGCGTCGACCGTGCGGGCCGCCTGGCTGAGCGGCGCCGCGAAGAGGTAGACGGCCTGGGTCAGCGACGCCTTCATGGCGCCGGCGAGCTTGGCCAGCAGGACCTCGCGCGACTCGAGGTCGGCGAGCTTGGTGATCTCGGCAGCCGTGAGCGGCTTGCCGTCGAGCATGCCGCCCTTGATGACGAGCAGCGGGTTGGCCTTGGCGAAGTCACGCAGCACCTTGGCGGTCTCGACCGGGTCGCCGGTGATGAAGGCGATGGCCGAGGGGCCGGCGAGCTGGCCTTCGAAAGCCGTGACCCCGGCCTCCTTGGCAGCCCGCTCGGTGAGCGTGTTCTTCACCACGGCATAGGTGGCGTGCGCGCGCATCGAGTTGCGCAGCTCGGTGAGCTGCTTCACGGTCAGCCCGCGGTACTCGGTGAGCACGGCCGCCCCCGAGCTGCGGAAATGCTCCGTCAGCTCGGCGATGGCTGCTGTCTTGGCAGCGGTGGCCATCGGGTCTCCTTCCGTAGCGGTGCGCCGGCAGCGCCCCCTCGCGAGGACGCCTGAGGGCCGAGACGACGAGAGCCCCGGCGCAGGGCGCACGGGGCTCGGGCGGCATACCTGGTGATCCTGGTCTGCCGGACAGCGAACGTGGCCTGCGCAGGTCGCCCGCGTCGTGCGGGGCCTTCGGTCGATGCATCCGGTGACTGGCTCAGCGGGCACATCGACGACCGGCGGTCATTGGTCGTCTGCCAGACTACGCGACCAGGTCCATCCAGCCCAAATCTTGATCCGCTCCAGGATGAGTGCTTGGGTGTGCTATGACCGATTCTCAGGACTCCCGCGACAACCATCAGCCCCTCACCACCGTCGCCGGTGCGCCGGTCGCCGAGAACCAGAACAGCCTCACCGCCGGGGCCCGCGGGCCGCTGCTGCTGCAGGACGTGTGGTTCCTCGAGAAGCTCGCGCACTTCGACCGTGAGGTCATCCCTGAGCGGCGGATGCACGCCAAGGGCTCGGGCGCCTTCGGCACCTTCACGGTGACCAAGGACATCTCGCAGTACACCTGCGCGTCGATCTTCGCCTCGGTCGGCAAGCAGACCGAGATGTTCCTGCGCTTCTCCACGGTGGCCGGCGAGCGGGGCGCCGCCGACGCCGAGCGCGACATCCGAGGCTTCGCGGTGAAGTTCTACACCGACCAGGGCGTGTGGGACGTCGTCGGCAACAACACCCCGGTCTTCTTCTTCCGCGACCCGCTGAAGTTCCCCGACCTCAACCACGCGGTCAAGCGCGACCCGCGCACCAACCTGCGCAGCCCGGAGAACAACTGGGACTTCTGGACCAACCTCCCCGAGGCGCTGCACCAGGTGACCATCGTGATGTCCGACCGCGGCATCCCGAAGTCCTACCGGCACATGCACGGCTTCGGCTCGCACACCTTCTCGATGTACAACGCCGAGGGCGTGCGGCACTGGGTGAAGCTCCACTTCCGCACCCAGCAGGGCATCGAGAACCTCACCGACGAGCAGGCCTCCCAGGTCGTCGCCGGCGACCGCGAGTCCCACCAGCGCGACCTCTACGAGGCGATCGAGCGCGGTGACTTCCCCAAGTGGACGATGTACATCCAGGCGATGCCCGAGGCCGACGCCGCAACCGTCCCCTACCACCCGTTCGACCTCACCAAGGTGTGGCCGAAGGGCGACTACCCCCTCATCGAGGTGGGCGAGTTCGAGCTCAACCGCAACCCGGACAACTACTTCGCCGACGTCGAGCAGGCCGCCTTCAACCCGGCCCACGTCGTCCCCGGCATCTCCTTCTCGCCGGACCGGATGCTGCAGGGCCGGCTGTTCTCCTACGGCGACGCGCAGCGCTACCGGCTCGGGGTCAACCATCACCAGATCCCGGTCAACCGGCCGCGCAACGAGGTCAACTCGTTCCACCGCGACGGGCCGATGCGGGTCGACGGCAACCAGGGCTCGATGCCCTCGATCGAGCCGAACTCCTACGGCTGGCTGCAGGAGCAGCCCGCCTTCCGCGAGCCGGCCTGGCACGTCGGCGAGACCGCCGACCGCTTCGACTTCCGCGCCGACGACGACAACTACTACACCCAGCCGGGCATCCTGTTCCGCGAGAAGATGACCCCCGAGCAGCAGCAGGCGCTCTTCGACAACACCGCGCGGGCCATCGACGGCGCCTCTCAGGCGACCATCGAGCGGCACATCGCCAACTGCACCAAGGCCGACCCGGCCTACGGCGCCGGCGTCCGCGCAGCGATCGAGGCGCAGCAGGCGAGCAAGCCCGGCCCGGTGCCCGAGGCACCCGGTGACGACAAGGCCGCGACCCAGGTCAAGGACGACCACTCCGACCTGTTGTGAGCTGAGTTCGCTTGCCCGGCAAGGGCATCCACCGGTATGCCGCGTGGCCACCTCGGCCCCGCGGCATACCTGTCGGTGGGGTTGGGTGGTTGGCCGGGTTGGGTGGCAGCCGGTCAGGGCTGGTCGAGCAGCTGCTCGCGGCCGAAGAGCCGGGCCGCCTCGCGAGCAGTCGGTGTGCCGACGTCGGTGCGGGCGCCGGCGGCGAGCAGCGCGCGGCATACCTCGTCCTCGCCCTTGAAGAGCGCACCGGCGAGCGGCGCCTGGCCACGGTCGTTGAGCCGGTCCGGATCCGCGCCGAGCCGAAGCAGGGCGGCCACCGTCTCGGGGTGCCCGCGGTATGCCGCGAGCATGAGCGCGGTGTTGCCCTCGGCGTCGGCGACATCGACCGGCAGGCCGTGTGCGATCAGCTCGGTCAGCTCTGCGGTCCGGCCGGCGCGGGCCAGGTCGTGCGCCATCGACACGACCCGGCCCACCTGCTCGGGGGTGAGCGGCGAGCTCACATCGAGGCGACCTGATCGGCCGGCGGCGCGGTGATGGTGATGGCGGCGTTCCAGTCGGAGAAGACGATGTCGCCACCGCCGGCGCTGGTGGTGAGCGTCATCTTGGTCGGGTAGCCCTCCTTGCCGACCCACATGAGGACCGTGCCCATGTCCTTGACGCCGGTGATCTGGTACTTCGTCGCGTCGCCGTCGGTGCCGACCTTGGTCACCTGCGCGGAGCCGAAGTCCTTGTCGAGGCTGCTCGTGTCGATGCTGCCGTTCTTCGCCGGGCCGGTGGTCGAGGTCGAGGTCGACTTCATCCAGGTCTTGCCGTTGACGGCCTTGGGCAGCTTGATGTAGGAGTCGTTGCCGATCGAGATGACCCCCATCGCCCCGGCTGCGGTGCCCATCGTGGTGCGCGTGTCCATGCCGCCAGAGGCGTTCTTCACGGCCTCCGAGGTGATCGTCATCGGCCCCGAGGTCGCGGTGGACGAGGTCATCGTCATGGTCATCCGATAGCTCTTGGCCTCGGACATCTTCTTCGAGGCGGTGAGCACCTCCTCCTTGGCGTCGCCGGAGCCCTGCTGCGCCTGCGTCGGAGCGGTCGTCGCGGCCTGGGTCGCGCCGCCGGCGGCGGTGGTCGAGCCGCCGGCGGTCGCGGGGGCCGTGGTCGCCGGGGCCGAGGTCGTGCCGCAGCCGGCCAGGGCGAGCGCGGCGACGACGGCGAGGGCAGACGGGGCGAGGCGCAGCGGACGGATCATGGCGGGGCCTTCTGGTCGGCGGGCGCGCGGCGGACGAGCCGGGCGAATCGGCGACTCCACGATACGGCCGGTGGCCCACCCCGCCAGTCGTGGGTGGGCCACCGTCACCGGATCGTTGTTGCGTGCCGGCCCGCTGGGGCTCAGCGGCTCTGCACGACCATCGCCGAGCCACCGCCCCGTCGGGTCGTCTCAGCCGCCGCGACGAAGCGGTCCGGACCGACGATGGCGATCGCCGTCACGGCCCCGATCTCGGCGGTGCTGGCGAGCCGGTGGCCCATCGCGGTGAGCGCCGTGCCGGTCGGGCCGGCGGCGATCGCCGGCTCTGCCTGCTCGGTGCCGTTGCGGGAGGACAGCCGGGGTGCGGCGATCGCGTCGACGAGGGGCAGCCCGCGGTCCAGATAGCCGAGCATCGACTGGGCGACCGAGGTGATGATCGTCGCGCCGCCGGGCGAGCCGATTGCGAGGATCGGGCGGCCGTCCTGCAGGACGATCGTCGGGCTCATCGACGAGCGCGGTCGCTTGCCCGGGCCGGGCAGGTTGGGGTCGGGCACCCCCGCCGTCAGCGGCGCGAAGTTGAAGTCGGTGAGCTCGTTGTTGAGCAGGAAGCCCCAGCCGGGCACGGTGATGCCCGAGCCGCCGGTCTGCTCGATGGTCAGCGTGTAGGCCGCGACATTGCCCCACCGGTCGGCGACGGTGAGGTGGGTCGTGGACTCGAGCTGGTGTCCCTCCCCCACGCGCCCGGCGGCGGCCGGCGCGCACGCGGCATACGACCCGTCGGGCGAGCCGAACGGGATCGGGCGCGGCTGCGCAGCAAGGGGATTGAACAGACAGGCCCGCTCGTTCGCGAACCCCTGCGAGAGCAGCTCACGGGTCGGCACGCCGGGGATGTCGCCGACGTAGCGGTTGCGGTCGGCGAAGGCGGTGGCCGAGGCCTCGGAGAACCAGTGCAGGAAGTCGACGTCCGAGAGGCTGGCCAGCCGTCGACCGGTGCGCGCCTCATAGGCCTCGACGAGGTTGAGGATCTGGCCGACCGCGATGCCGCCGCTGCTCGGCACCGGCATGCCGTAGACGTCCAGGCCGCGGTATGCCGTGCGCGTCGGCTCACGGGTCAGCGCGCGGTAGGCGGCCAGGTCACCGAGGGTGAGCTGGCCGGGGTAGACGGTGATGCCGGGCGCGGTGCTCGGGTGCTGGGCCTCGGCGACGACGGCGGCAGCGAGCCGACCGGCATACAGGCTCTGCACGCCTTGGGTGCGCAGCTCGCGGTAGGCGCGGGCGAGGTCGGGGTTGGTGAAGGTCGAGCCGACGACCGGCACCTGCCCGCCGGGCAGATAGACGCGCGCGGTCTCGGGGAAGAGCCGGAAGCGCGCCTCGTTGGCCGCGGTCTGGTCGGCGAAGGTCTGGTCGACGACGAAGCCCTGGGCGGCGAGGCGCTCGGCGGGCTTGAGCAGCTCGGCGAGCCGCCAGGTGCCCAGCTCGCGAGCGGCCTTGTCCCACAACGCCGGTGTGCCCGGGACGCCGACCGACAGGCCGGAGGAGACGGCCTTGGCGAAGGGCAAGGGCGCGCCGGTCGCAGGGTCGCGGAAGGTCGTCTCGGTGAAGCTCGCGGGGGCGGTCTCGCGACCGTCGATCGTCGTGACCCGATGGGTGCGGGCGTCGTAGTAGACGAGGAAGCCGCCGCCGCCGATGCCGGCGGAGTAGGGCTCGGTCACGCCGAGGGCGGCTGCGGTTGCGACGGCCGCGTCGGCGGCATTGCCGCCTCGGGCCAGCACGTCGAGGCCGACCTGGCTGGCGTCGCGGTCGACGCTGGCGACCGCGCCGCCGCTGCCGGTCATGACCGGCACCTTGGGCAGGGTCTGTGGTTGGCCGTGCCAGCCGCGATCGGAGTGCGAGCGGTCGTCGGTGGGGGCGGGTGCCGCGGTGGGCGCGGCGGTGGCGGACGGGGCCGCGAGGGAGAGGACCAGCGCGGCGGCGCCGGTCAGGACGATCCCGAAGCGAGTCCGGGACGTGCGGTCACGGGTGCTCATCCCGGCACGCTAGCTCTCGTGATCGGCCCATGGCCGCTTACGCCTCGGGGATTCTCCGGCCGGTCGAAGCCGAACGGCCGGTCACCCCATGAGGTGACCGGCCGTTGCAGACCTGGCAGACGTCAGACGGTCGCACCCTCGTCGAGCAGGTTGCGGGTCTTGCTGTGGTCCAGCGGGATGCCGGGGCCGTTGGTCGTCGTCATCGTCGCGTTGGTGATGTAGCGGCCCTTCGAGGCAGCCGGCTTGAGCCGGAGGATCTCGTCGAGCGCGGCCGAGTAGTTCTCCACCAGGGCCTTCTCGTCGAAGGACGCCTTGCCGATGATGAAGTGCAGGTTGGCGTGCTTGTCGACGCGGAACTCGATCTTGCCGCCCTTGATGTCGGTGACCGCCTTGGCGACGTCCATCGTCACCGTGCCGGTCTTCGGGTTGGGCATGAGGCCACGCGGGCCGAGCACCTTCCCGAGCCGGCCGACCTTGCCCATCATGTCCGGCGTCGCGACGACGGCGTCGAAGTCGAGCCACCCGCCGGTGATCTTCTCGATCAGGTCGTCGGAGCCGACGTAGTCGGCGCCGGCGTCGCGAGCGGCCTGCGCCTTGTCGGCGTTGGCGAAGACGAGCACCCGGGCGGTCTTGCCGGTGCCGTGCGGGAGGTTGACCGTGCCGCGGACCATCTGGTCGGCCTTGCGGGGGTCGACCCCGAGCCGCATCGCGACCTCGACAGTCGCGTCGTACTTCGTGACGGTGGTCTCCTTGGCGAGACGGACCGCCTCGAGCGGGGCGTAGATCTTGCCGGGCGTGAGCTTCTCGACGGCGGCCCGGTAGGCCTTGCTGCGCTTCACTGCTGCTCCTTCATTCCTTCGGTATGCCGCGGATGCGGCGGGAGGTGTGGTCGTCGAGCCGCGCTCGGCTCTCCCACATGGACCCTCGGCGAGGGTGTCGTGCGATCGTGCGGTGGTCTCGACCCGACAAGCTGTCACGTCACCCGAGAACGTTCCTCGGGTGAAGTGCACCTTTATCGGGTGACCCGATACAGCTCAGCGTGGGTCACATGCCCTCGACGGTGACGCCCATCGAGCGGGCGGTGCCGGCGATGATCCGGGCAGCCATCTCGACGTCGTTGGCGTTGAGGTCCTCGAGCTTCTGCTGGGCGATCTCGCGGACCTGCTCGGCGGACAGCTTGGCGACCTTGGTCTTGTGCGGCGTCGCCGAGCCCTTGCCGATGCCCGCAGCCTTCTTGATCAGCTCGGCAGCCGGCGGCGTCTTCGTGACGAAGGTGAACGACCGGTCCTCGTAGACGGTGATCTCGACGGGGATGACGTTGCCGCGCTGGTGCTCGGTCGCGGCGTTGTAGGCCTTGACGAACTCCATGATGTTGACGCCGTGCTGACCCAGGGCGGGACCGACCGGCGGGGCCGGGGTCGCGGCACCGGCGTTGATCTGCAGCTTGATGAAGCCGGAGATCTTCTTCTTCTTGGGGGGCATGACCTGCTTCTTTCCTGTTCAGTGGGCCGACGCCAAGGGGCGATGACCCGGTTGCCGAGCCCGGCGGCATACCCCGCCGGGCAGTGTCGGTCAGATCTTGGCGACCTGCCCGAAGGACAGCTCGACCGGGGTCTCCCGGCCGAAGATGGAGACGAGCACCTTGAGCTTCTGGGTGTCCGGGTTGATCTCGGAGATGGTCGCCGGCATGGTCTCGAAGGGACCCTCCATGACCGTGACCGACTCCCCGACGACGAAGTCGACGACGCGGACCTCCTTGGTCGAGCCGGAGCTCGCGACGCCACCGCCGGAGCCGGCCGTGGGGGCGGGCGCCAGGTCGGGGGCGAGCATCCGGTAGAGCTCGTCGAAGGACAGCGGGATCGGCTGGTGCGCGTTCCCGACGAAGCTCGTCACGCCAGGGGTATGCCGCACGGCGCCCCACGACTCGTCGGTGAGGTCCATCCGGACCAGGACGTAGCCGGGCATCCGCACTCGCCGGACGAGCTTCTTCTGCCCGTTCTTGATCTCGGTCACCTCCTCCATGGGGACCTCGATCTCGAAGATGTAGTCCTCCATGTTGAGGCTGACGATGCGGGTCTCGAGGTTGGTCTTGACCCGGTTCTCGTAGCCGGCGTAGGTGTGCACGACGTACCAGTCACCCGGCTTGGCGCGCAGCGCCGCCTTGAACTCGGCGACCGGATCGAGGACCTCGTCGCCCTCGCTGGCCTCGGTCGTCTCGTCGGTGTCGGTCGGCTCGCTCGTCTCGGAGGCCTCGCTGCTCTCGGCGGCGTCGTCGCCGATCGAGTCATCGGCTGCCGCGTCGCCGGCCTGCTCGTCGGCCTCGGTCTGCCCTGCGGCAAGGAGGCGCTCGAGTTCGGTGTCGTGGGACTGCTGGTCGGCCACGGTGGCGGGCTCTCTTCCTTCGATGTCGGTCGGCGCGCAGCGCCAGGGTGTCGGATCGCGACCGGGGTCAGGTGCCGGCGAAGACGAACAGCACGAGCCGGTGCAGCACCCAGTCCAGCGCGGCCACGATCCCCATGATCGCGAGCACGAAGAGGATGACCACGACGGTGTAGTTGATGAGCTCGCTGCCGGTGGGTCGGACCACCTTGCGCAGCTCGGCCAGCACCTGGCGGACGAACAGCGACAGGCTCGCGAACGCGCGCGACACGGGGTTGCGGCGCGACTCGACGCGCGTGCGCGGCGAGCGGCTGTCCGACTTCGCCGTGCTCGACTCGGTCACGTGCTCTTCCTGTCGTCCGTCGTTCGTCGATGCTGGCCGGATGCCCACCGACCGTGATGGTCGGACCTCGACGCAGGGCAAGAGGGACTCGAACCCCCAACCGCTGGTTTTGGAGACCAGTGCTCTACCAATTGAGCTATTGCCCTTCACCGCGGCCGGTGGGGCGGCCTCGGTGCGGCTGGCTCGACCTCAGCCCTCCCGCCCTGGCGGGCAGGGGAAAGCATGGGGCAATGCCACCGAAGGGACAGCATACGGGAGCCGTCGCGACAGCGCGAAACCCGTTCCTCCCGCCGAGTGGACCACCGCACGCCGAGTGGACCATCCCACGCC
>DAOTIG010000129.1:0-9541 GCA_035448065.1 Dermatophilaceae bacterium | reverse complement strand
CGCCTGGACGATGACGTAGTGGAAGCCGAGCCGGTCGAAGATCTTGACGTAGGCGTCGCGGTGCGCGTCGTAGGACTTGGCCAGGCCCGCCTCGTCGATGTCGAAGGAGTAGGAGTCCTTCATGACGAACTCACGACCGCGCAGCAGACCGGCGCGCGGACGGGCCTCGTCGCGGTATTTCGTCTGGATCTGGTAGAGCGAGAGCGGCAGGTCCTTGTAGGAGGAGAAGAGGTCCTTCACCGCGAGGGTGAACAGCTCCTCGTGGGTCGGCCCGAGCAGGTAGTCGGCGCCCTTGCGGTCCTTGAGCCGGAAGATGTTGTCGCCGTACTCGGTCCACCGGCCGGTCGCCTCGTAGGGCTCACGCGGCAGCAGCGCCGGGAAGAGCAGCTCCTGGCTGATCTGGTCCATCTCCTCGCGGACGATCGCCTCGACCCGGCGCAGCACCCGCATCCCCAGCGGCAACCAGGTGTAGATGCCCGGGCTGACCCGCCGGATGTAGCCGGCCCGGACCAGCAGCTTGTGGCTGGGCACCTCGGCGTCGGCCGGATCCTCCCGCAGGGTGCGGAGGAACAGGCTGGACATGCGCAGGACGGTCACGATCTCTCCTTGGGTCGGCAGGAAGGATATCGACCCGTATGCCGCCCGCTCGCCTGCGCGTCCGAGGCCGGCGTCAGAGCAATGGTTGGTCGCGTGCTCGCGACGGGAACCGGGGAGTGCGACACATCACCAGTAGGGTTCGGGCCAACGTTCGGCAGCAGACGCCGGCCACACATATTCACTGATCGTCCAGGCCGGTGGTAGGTGTTCGAGGTGCAGCGGAGGGCCCGAGGGAAGCTCCAAGGTGAACATGGGCTCGTCTGGAAAGTGATTCATGCGCAGGGAGAGCACGCCCCCGGACACGTGGGCGCAGATAAACCAGAGTTGGCGTTCTGGGTCGGGCCTCCACGCCAGAGGAGTGGATAGCAGATCGCTCACCTCAATCATGGCCCCATTCCAATCGTTGATTGATCGACCGGGCGTGGCCCCCGGGACGGCCTCACGATCCTCGGAATCGCCGACACGGCTGGCAACGACCTGGTCACGGGTCACAGCTCACCCTTAGCGCCAAGAGCCTAGGCCGTCGCGCAACCGGCTCCCCGGTTCAGCCCGATCGAGCGCCCACGTGGATGGCGAGCGCGTCCATCTGCCCCACGTCCGCCGTGAGCCACCCGTCGGCGTTGACGGTCACGCTCGGCCCGGTGCATCGGCCGTCGACGAGAGCGCCGTGCACGACGTCGCAGTAGGTGCCGGGCGGCATACCGGATTGGAATGAGCGTCCGGCCAACGGTGCGGTCGCGTTGTTGACGACGACGTAGCCCCGGTCGCCGCGGGCGAAGGCGACCGCATTGCCGCTCGGGTCCTCCCACCAGCGGTCGACGCCGGTGCCCTTGACGACGTTGTGGAAGCCGACCATGCCCTCGGTCGACTGCCAGCGGTGCTCGCACACCCAGCCGTCCTGGCCGCACACGGTGTCCTTGGTCGTGCCGCGGTCATCGAGCGCGGGCGGCCCGGCGTCGGGGTTGGTGAACTCGTAGGACGACATGACGATCGGCTCGCCATAGGGCCAGGCGAGCATGAATATCGTTGCGAGAGCGTAGATCCGGGGCTGCTTGTGGGTGAGCACCTGCGCGCCGCCATGCCGCTGGGTGTCATGGTTGTCGAGGAAGACCCGAGCCACCGTGCCGTCGACGCCCCCCGCGAGCTCGCGCAGGGTGGCGATCTTGCCCCATTGGAAGGCCGAGCCCACCTGGTCGCCGTAGCTGAAGACGGTGACCTTGCCCGACCCGACGTACTCCCCCATCGTGATCGGCTCGCCGCCCTTGTCGATGACCTCGTAGTAGCGGTCGACGGGCGTCGTGAGCCGGCCCATGATCGCCGCGACGTCCGTCGCCGGGATGTGCTTGACCGCGTCGACCCGGAAGCCGTCGACGCCCAGGGAGATCAGGTCGTTGAGGTATGCCGCGATGCGGCTGCGCACGTAGTCCGAGCCGGTGTCCAGGTCGGCGAGATTGACCAGCTCGCAGGTCTGCACCTGCTCGCGGCTCTGGTAGTCGCGGATGTCGTCGCCGTCGGTGAGCCCGCAGTGGTGGAAGTCCTGCGGCTGGTAGATGCCGGGGTAGGTGTAGTGCTCGAAGCCCGAGCCGCCGAAGCCGACGCCGCGGTCCATGCCGGCCATGTGGTTGATGACCGCGTCGGCGTAGATCTTGACGCCGGCCGCGTGGCAGGCCTGCACCATCGCCGCGAAGGCGGCCCGGTCGCCGCGGCGGCTGACGAGCTGATAGCTCACCGGCTGGTAGTCGACCCACCACGGGTTGCCGACGGCCTCGACGTGCTCCTGCGGCGGGGAGATCTGCACGCCGGAGTAGCCGACCTTGCCCAGCCGGGGGCACTCGGCGGCGACCGACTGCCAGGTCCACTGGAAGAGGTTGACGACGGTGTCCTTGGGCAGCGCGCTCGGCGCCGCCGAGCCACCGGCCCCGGCGCCCGCGCCCCCTGTCGTGCACGCCGCGAGCACGAGCGCGGCGGCCGCGCAGGCGGCATACCGGATGGAGCGGCGCAGGCGGGCGACCATGGCGGTGAGGCTACTCTGAGCCGCCATGAGCGAGTGGGCACGCTATGCACGGACCCCGAACACGGTCACCGGCGACCTGCGGGTCTGGCCGGGCCTCGCCGGCCCCGGCCCGGAGCGCGAGCGTGAGATCTACGCGTGGCTACCGCCGCAGTATGCCGCGCACGCGGCGGACGGGCGCCGCTATCCGGTCGTCTACCTGCACGACGGGCACGCGCTCTTCGACGTGCACCTGCACGTCGCGACGAGTGGCTTCGACGCGACCGACGCGGCCGAGTGGGGCGTCGACGAGACGATGACCGCGCTGCACGAGGAGGGGCTGGACGCGATCGTCCTCGGCATCCCGAACTCGGCCGAGCGCCGGCACATCGAGTACACGCCGTCGTGCTCCTTCGATCCCGCGGTGCCCGCGGAGGCGACGGCCTATGTCGATTGGGTCGCCGATGTCGTCAAGCCGCTCGTCGACTCGTCCTTCGCGACCGATCCGGGGCGCGAGGCGACCGTGATCGGCGGGTCGTCGCTCGGCGGCATCGTCAGCCTGGTCGGCTATCGACAGCGTCCTGAGGTGTTCGGGGCGGCCGGGGTCTTCTCCCCCGCCTTCTGGTATCCCGGCGAGCCGATGCTCGCGGAGCTCGAGACCGTGCCCCTGCCGGCGGGGCGGATCTATCTCGACATCGGCGGCATCGAGAGCCCGGAGGTGCCGGGTCGGCCGCAGCGCTACGAGGTCGATGCGCGGCGGGCGGCAGCGGCGCTCGAGGCGCAGCCGCAGCTCGACGTGCGGTTCGTCTACGAGGCCGACGGCCGGCACCACGAACGCGATTGGGCCAGAAGGCTGCCCGCGGCGATGCGCTTCCTGCTCAGCGGGCAGTGAGGGTATGCCGCCCGCTCTCCCGCGGGCGGCTCACCGGGTCGCGGCGACGGCGTCCTTGACCAGTGGGAGGACGCGCAGGGTGTCGGGGGTCTTGATCGACGGGCTGAAGCCGAGGCGCACGACGACGAGCTTGGCCGAGGGCACGACGACGACTCGCTGGCCGTCGTGGCCGTTGGCCCAGTAGGCCTCCGCAGGCAGGGCCGGGTCGACGAGTGAGCCGTCGGCGAGCCGGTTGGCCCACCAGCCGGCGGCGTAGCCGGTCTCCTCCCCCTGACCCGGCAGGACGGTCGTGGAGCGGGCCATCCAGCCCTCCGGCAACAGCCGCTGGCCCTGCCAGGTGCCGTCCTGCAGGGCGAGCTGGCCCAGGGCAGCCCAGTCGCGAGGAGTCGCCCACAGATAGGAGCTGCACACGGGGGTGCCCGCGGCGTCGGTCTCCCAGACGGCCGAGCTGAGGCCGAGCGGCTGGTAGAGCTCGCGCCACGGCAGGGCTGCTCCCGAGCCGGTCCGGGCCCGCAGGACCGAGCAGAGGAGGTTCGTCGAGCCGCTCGAATACTGTTGGTAGGAGCCGGGTTCGTGCGCGAGAGGCTGGCTCGCGGCATACCTGCCCATGTCCGGCTCGAGGTAGAGCATGCGGGTGATGGGGGTGCCGAGGTCGTAGTCCTCGTTCCAGGACAGGCCGCTGGTCATCCGCATGAGCTGGTCGACGGTGATCGCCGCGCGGCGGTCGGTCCACTCGGGGCGGAGGTGGTCGTCGGTGACGGCGAGGCGGCCTTGAGCGACGAGCCGGCCGACGAGCAGGTTGGTGACGCTCTTGGCCATCGACCAGCCGAGCTGACGGGTGTTCGCGGAGAAGCCGGGCGCGTAGCGCTCGGCGACCAGCCGGCCGTCGTGGATGACGAGCACGGCCCGGGTGCCGAGGGCCTTCTTGCCGGACGCGTCGAGGTCGTCGCCGAAGGCCTTGGCCAGCAACGGGTCCCAGGTTGTTGAGGGCGCCGGGGCGGGGGCGGTGGAGAAGGGGTTGCGGGTGGGGTCGATGGTGACCTGGGCGGGGGCGGGGAGGTCGAGCTGTGGGGCGGCGCCGATGGTGCAGCCGCCGGGACCGGCGTAGGCGGTCTGGCCGGCGAGGACGCCGAGGACGGTCGTGGTGGTCGAGCTGCCGTCGGCGGACGTGCTGGTGCGCAGGAAGGGCACGAGCGGGTTCGGTGGCAGGTCGCTGGCGGCGTCCTGCCGACCGGCGAGGGCGGCGAGCGCGCAGGCGTTGTGCGCGGCATACCCGGTGCCGGTGAGCAGGAGTGGCTTGGCGTAGAGGTAGCCGCCGACGAGGGCGACGAGCAGGAGGGCGAGGACGCCGGCCAGCAGCCGGCGGATGAGTCGGCCGCGGCGCCGGCGAGGGGCCGGCGTTTGCGTCGCGGTGGCGCTCACAGCAGGACCGTCGTGAAGGTGCCGACGCGCTGGTAGCCCAGGGTGTCGTAGGTGCGCCGAGCCGGCAGGTTGAAGTCGTTGACGTAGAGGGTGGCCTCGGCGGCGACGTGGGTGAGGACGTGCGCGGTGACCGCCGCCATGAGTGGGGCGGCGAGCTGCCGTCCACGCAGCTGCGGGGCCAGCCAGACCCCTTGGATCTGGGCGGCACCGACGCCGACGGAGCCGATGTCGGCCTTGAAGAGCACGCGGGAGCCTTCGGCCCACAGCAGGGTGCGGCCAGCGCGGATCAGGCCGGCGATGACCGATCGGTATGCCGCGCTCGACCCGACAAATGGCGGGTAGCCGATCTCGTCGGTGAACATGGCGGCGGCGGCCGGCATGACGAGGTCGATCTCGTCGAGGCGAGCGACGCGGACCCGGGGGTCCGCCGGCCCGTCCCAGGGCGGCGGGAGCACCCGCATGGTCAACAGCGGCTGCTCCTGGCGGATGGTGCGAGGGGGGCCCCACTGCGGGGCGAGGCGCAGCCACAGCCCCGCGACCTGGTCGGTGGGCCCGAAGATCGACGCGCACTGGCGCCGCCAGCGCCGGACCCGGTGGGCGATCGCGTCGATGGCCTCGACGTCGCACTCGACCGGCACGAGGTTGGCCGAGGCCCAGGCCAGGCCGCGCAGCTCGCTGCCGACGTGGTAGCCCAGCACCGAGCCGGGTTGGCTGTAGAGCGCGCCCTCTTCGATCCGCGCTGCGACGAAGACGTTGGCCGCGGGGTTGCGTGCACAGAGAGCGAGCGCCTCGTCCCGGTCGGCCGGGGTCAGCGCCCGCACCGGTGACTGGGTGCGCAGCACGGGTACAGGATGCCAGTCGGTGGGCAGGCCACGGGCGTGGCGCGCGCACGGGCATGCTCGGGTGCGAGGTGTGGTGCGGCCTGGGCCGGGGTGTGCGTGATACCTAGGGGGTGGCCGCGAGTATCGGATGCTCTGGGCAGCGCCCATTCCTGACGCAACCCAGGTTGCGTCACGACGCGCGCCATCCTGACGCAATCGAGGTTGCACCAGTGCGACCCGGTTTCCTGGGGCAACCGTGGATGCACCAGGGTGGCAGCGTTCCTGGGGCAACCGTGGATGCACCACGGTGGCAGCGTTCCTGGGGCAACCGAGGATGCACCACGGGGGGACGAACGTGGGGCAACCGTGGATGCACCACGGTGGCAGCGTTCCTGGGGCAACCGTGGATGCACCACCGTGGGGACGACCGTGGTGCAACCGTGGATGCACCACGACCGAGCAACACGTGGAGCATCCGATATCGGCGCGGCATACCCGTGTTGACCAGCAGCGATGGCGAGCCACGTCGTGCCGAACCGCCGTGCAGGGCCGCCTGCCGAACGGTCCCGGCCGACATCCGGAGCCGAACCGAGCGATCCAAGAACCGCGAGCTCGACCACGAACGAACTGCAGGCCGAACGGCTGGATCGCGAGCGAGGGAACCGCGGGGCGCCCGCATCGTCGCATGCCCGTCGGCCATCGCGCCGCCGCGGCGTCGGCTCGTCCACAACCCCCACGCCGCAAGGCGACTCATCCACAGGGCCTCGGTCCGGGCTGGCGCGCGGCCGACTGGCTCACCGACGATCCCGGCCATGGACATCCACGACCGCACCTGGCCCACCTTCGCCCGCGAGCTGCTCGCTGCACGCGATCGACTCCGGCTCCCCGATGAGATCGGGCTCGCCCTGCGCGACCACCGGCGCCGACTCGGCCTCAGTCAGCGCGCATATGCCGCGACCCGCGGATTGAGCACCAACCACCTGGCACGGCTCGAGGCCGACGCCGACTCCTGTCGCCTCCAGGACGTACTGCACGCCCTGGCCGGAACCGGCTTCCAGCTGTACCTCGGCGCCGCGGCCCTCCCGCCACCCGACTCGCCTGACCCCGGCGGAACGGTGTCGGAGGGCCGGCCCCCGCCGGTTCCGCGGACCTACTGGGCCAGGACCGAGCTGCTGGCCCGGGTCCGCGGCGGGGGTCGACGGTTCCCGGGACACCGCGTCACCAGACAGGTGCTGACCCCGCCGCCGTGGTGGTGGTATGCCGAGTCGACACGCAGCGGCGTAGTGGGGCCGACGTGGTACGCACCCGTGCACGACCTCCCGATCGTGCCGGCCGACGCTCACCCCGGCGCCTTCTCCGGTGCTGCCCCCAGCTCGGCATCGGCCGACCCACTGCCCGTCGCGGACGGAGTTGGGCAAGAGGCCCCGAGCCGCCGCGGCGCGGCCTGAGTCAGTCGCCAATCGCCACACCAGACGACGATCGTCGACTGATCCAGCAACCGCCGTCCGTACCAGACGCCAATCGCCACACCAGACGACGATCGTCGACTGATCCAGCAACCGCCGTCCGGGCCAGACGCCAATCGCAGATCCAGACGCCGATCGTCAGCCCGGCTCGGGAGTGCGGCGCAGGTCGCCGAGCAGACCGCGGATCACCGCAAACACATCCACCGCACACGCCCCAGACACCGCACACGCCCCAGACACCGCACACGCCCCAGGCACCGCACACGCCCCACCACCGGGCACGCCACCACCACCGGGCACGCCCCACCCAGCGACCAGCCCCGCCGACGACGAGCCAACCACCGGTTCGGCCCGCTTCCCGCCACGACCTAGATTGGGTCCATGCCCGTCGCCATCCGCGTCATCGCCTGCCTCGACGTCGACGCCGGACGCGTCGTCAAGGGCGTGAACTTCGACAACCTGCGCGACGCCGGCGATCCCGTCGAGCTGGCCAAGCGCTACGACAGCCAGGGCATCGACGAGCTCACCTTCCTCGACGTCACCGCCAGCTCCGCCGGCCGTGAGACGACCTACGAGGTCGTCGGCCGCACCGCCGAGCAGGTCTTCATCCCGCTCACGGTGGGCGGCGGCGTGCGGACCGTCGAGGACGTCGACCGCCTGCTGCGCGCCGGCGCCGACAAGGTCGGCATCAACACCGGCGCCATCGCCCGACCCGAGGTGATCGCCGAGATCGCCGACCGCTTCGGCGCCCAGGTCCTCGTGCTGTCCGCCGACGTGCGACGCCGCCGCGACGACCACGGCCGGCCCACGACCGACTTCGTCATGACGACCCACGGCGGCCGCACCCCCGTCGACCTCGACGCCGTGCAGTGGTGTGCCCGCGCCGCCGAGCTGGGCGCCGGCGAGATCCTGCTCAACTCGATGGACGCCGACGGCACCAAGGAGGGCTTCGACCTCGAGCTCATCCGCGCCGTCCGCGCCGAGGTGCGCATCCCGATCATCGCCAGCGGCGGCGCCGGCCGGGTCGAGCACTTCGCCCCCGCCGTGCACGCCGGGGCCGACGCCGTCCTCGCCGCGAGCGTCTTCCACTTCGGCGAGCTCACCGTCGCCGACGTCAAGACCGCGCTGCGTGCCGACGGCGTCGAGGTCCGCTGATGACCCCCGAGCCGTCCCTCTGGCAGCGCAAGCTGCAGACCAGCCCAGGCCATTCCGACTGGTACGTCGAGCGATTCCGCACCCTCGCCCGCGACGGCGTCGACATCGTCGGCGAGGCCCGCACCGTCGACGCCATGCTCGCGCGCGGCTCCCGCGTCCTCGACGCCGGCTGTGGCCCGGGCCGGGTCGGCGCCCACCTGCACGCCGCCGGCCACACCGTGGTCGGCATCGACGGCGACCCGGTGCTCATCGCCGCGGCCCAGGCCGACCATCCCGGCCCAACCTGGCTCGTCGGCGACCTCGCCGAGCTCGACCTGCCGGCGCGCGGCATACCCGAGCCCTTCGACGCCGTCGTCGCCGCCGGCAACGTCATGCCCTTCCTCGCGCCCACCACCCGCCGCGAGGTGCTGCACCGGCTGGCCCGCCACCTCGCACCGCAGGGCCGGCTGGTCGCCGGCTTCGGCACCGACCGCGACTACCCCGTGCCAGACTTCCTCGCCGACGCCGCCGCGGCCGGTCTCACCCCCGACCTGCTGCTCGCCACCTGGGAGCTGCACCCCTACACCCCCGACAGCGACTTCGTCGTCGCCGTCCTGCGCCGTGAGGGAGAATGACCGGCATGTCGGTCTCACTCGGTATGCCGTCGCTGCCCTCCGATCGCGCGCAGGATGTCATCGCTCCCCGTCGCGCCAGCCGCAAGATCCGGGTCGGGAAGGTCGAGGTCGGCGGCGATGCCCCGATCAGCGTCCAGTCGATGACGACGACCCTCACCGCCGACGTCAACGCCACCCTGCAGCAGATCGCCGAGCTCACCGCCGCCGGCTGCGACATCGTGCGCGTCGCCTGCCCGAGCCAGGACGACGCCGACGCGCTTCCTGACATCGCCCGCAAGAGCCAGATCCCGGTCATCGCCGACATCCACTTCCAGCCCAAGTACGTGTATGCCGCGATCGACGCCGGCTGCGCCGCGGTCCGGGTCAACCCGGGCAACATCCGCCAGTTCGACGACCAGGTCGCCGAGATCGCCAGGCGCGCCAAGGCCGCCGGCGTGTCGATCCGGATCGGCGTCAACGCCGGCAGCCTCGACAAGCGGCTGCTCGCGAAGCACGGCAAGGCCACCCCCGAGGCGCTCGTCGAGTCGGCGGTCTGGGAGGCCAGCCTCTTCGAGGAGCACGACTTCCACGACTTCAAGATCTCG
>DAOTIG010000128.1:0-9549 GCA_035448065.1 Dermatophilaceae bacterium | reverse complement strand
AGCGAGACGCTAGCCCTCAGTTGCGACAGGCCGCTCGTTGACAAGTGCAGAGAACGTCGCCCGTGAGGATCGTCGTCGTGAGCTCGGGCACGCCGCCGCGAGCCACGAAGACCCGGTCCGGCGCGTTGATCCAGATCTCCTCGATCCGCGGGTCGTCGAAGTAGCGCTGCAGCGGGCCGTAGCCGGCGACGTGGTCGAGGATCGACTTGGCGGCAGCGTCGAGGTCGACCAGCCCGGGCATCCCCGAGCGCAGCGAGCGCTCGTCGTAGTCGGTGACGGCGTCGCGCACGAGCCGGTCGATCTCGGCCGGGTGACGGGCCGGGTCGAGCCCGGAGCGCCGGATGAGCTCGCGCACCTCGCCCTCGACGTGCCGCACGGCATCGGTCACGGACCGCACACCTCCCCGTCTCTGTTGCCCACACCCTAGGTTTGCCGCGCCTACCGCGCATCCCGAGATCCGCAGCCTGTGGATAACTTTGGAGGCCTCGCGCGCTTTCCCGCTACACATCGGGTATGCCGCCCGCCCCCGCCACGCTCCCTGCGCCCGTCTCGCTTGCGCCGCGCGCCCCGGACGTCCCGCTCCGGCTCGGGGTCCTCGCGCCTGGTGTCGGCGGTGTCGTCGAGGTCGACCTCGTGATCCGGCCCGGCGCGACGATCGCCGATCTGCTCGTGGTCCTGCCGTCCTGGCTCGTCGCGGGCCCGACCCCGCTCGACGCCGCCCGCCCGCTGCCCGCGACGGCCCGGCTGGGCGACCCGCCGCTGTTGCAGGGCGCCGTCCTCGACTGCCGGGCCGGCGCGGCCCGGCTCGTCGGCGGCACCTCGCCCGGCACGCTGTTGGCGCTGCACGTCACGGCCGGCCCCGACGCGGGCCTCGTCCACGGCCTGGAGGCGGGGCGGCATACCGTGGGGCGCGGAGCCGAGTGCCGATTGCGTCTGTCGGACCCCGCCCTGTCCCGTGTCCACGCGATCGTCACGGTGTCGGGCGATCAGGTGGTCATCTCAGACTCATTGTCCACCAACGGAACTCACGTCAACGGCAGGTCCGTCGTCGAGCCGCGGCTGCTCGCTCCGGGCGACATCGTGGCGATCGGCGCGACGACCCTGCAGGTCCGCTCGCCACGCGTCGTGCCAGCGGCGGTGCGACCGGACGGCCGTGGACACCTCGTCGTCATGCGGGGCGGTGCTGGCGGCGATCTGCCGGCGCCGGTGGAGGTGCGCTTCCCGGAGCCGCCGACCTCGGGCGAGCGGGCCCGGCTGTCGTGGGCCACGGCCCTGGCCCCGCTGGCCATCTCGATCGTCATGGCGGCGGTGCTGCGATCGCCGACGATGCTGCTCTTCGGGCTCATGTCGCCGGTCGTCGTCGGAGCGCAGTGGCTCGCCGACCTGCGCCGCGGTCGGGTCACGACGCGCCGACGCCAGCGGGAGTATGCCGCGCAGTTCGCCGAGGCGCAGGACGCCCTCGCCCTTGCCGTGCGGCGCGAGCAGGAGATGCGGTGCGCGGCATACCCGGACCTCGCGGCGACCACAGAGCTGGCGAGTCGCCGGCTTGCCGGGCTGTGGGTGGGCAGTGGCGACCGGCTCGAAGTGCGGGTGGGCACCGGGTCACTGCCGGCGGCGACCGTCGTGCAGGGCGCCGCCCCGGTCCGGGTGAGTGACGTGCCGGTGGTGATCGACTGCACTGACGGGGTGGGGCTGTGCGGGTCACCGGCCGAGGTCGAGGCCCTGGCACGGGCTGTGGTTGGTCGTCTGGTCACCGAGTGGGCCCCTGGCGAGGTAGCGGTGATCGCCCATCCCTCGGTCGACGAGGAGGCGTGGGCGTGGCTCGGTAGGCTGCCGCACTGGCTTGGGCCGTGGCCCGAGGCCGACTCTGCCGCAACGCGATCCGCGATGGTGACGGCCATGGGCGGAGGTCGGAGGCTGGTCGTCGTCACGCGGGAGGACCCGGGGCTGCTGCCCGAGGATCCGGCGAGCGAGGTCTGGCTCGCCGAGCGACCGGCTGCGGTCCCGGCCCGCCTCGCCCAGCTCGTGGACTGCGCGGGGGAGGTCCGTGAGCTCGACGTGGTGGGCTTCGCCCCCGACGGCGCTCCGCTCGCGTGGGCCGAGCGCCTCGCCCACGCCCTGCACCCGTTGCGCGACGACGGGCGAGGCGCCGGCGCAGCGATGCCGCGAGTCGTGAGCCTGCTCGACCTGCTCGCTCTCCCCTGTGACGAGCTCGGCGAGCCGGATCTCGTTGCAGCATGGTCTGATTGCGAGCGCTCGACGCGAATCGTGCTGGGGGCAAACGCTGGTGGGGTTGTCGAGCTCGACCTCGACCGGGACGGGCCGCACGGGCTCGTCGGTGGCACGACCGGCGCGGGCAAGTCCGAGCTGCTCGTGAGTCTGGTCGCTGCGTTGGCCGCCGGCAACCGGCCCGACGAGCTCGCGCTCGTCCTGGTGGACTACAAGGGCGGGGCCGCCTTCGCGGGCTGCCGCGCCCTGCCGCACGTCGTCGGGGTGGTCACCGACCTCGATGCCCGGCTCACCGAGCGGGCCCTCGACTCGCTCAGCGCCGAGCTGCGGCGGCGCGAGCGGATCCTCGCGGACGCCGGCGTGCCCGACCTCGCGGCATACCATCGCGTGCGGCGAGACGTCGACCCGCGGCTGGGCCGGCTGGTCATCGTCGTCGACGAGCTGCGGGCACTCGTCGAGGAGCTGCCCGACTTCGTCAGCGGGCTGGTCCGGATCGCCTCGCTCGGCCGCTCGCTGGGCGTGCATCTCGTCGTCGCGACGCAGCGGCCGAGCGGCGTCGTGACGGCTGATCTGCGGGCCAACCTCGGGCTGCGGATCGCCCTGCGGATGCGCGACGCCACCGACTCGCACGACATCGTCGAATGCCGCGACGCGGCGGCGATCGGGGAGGACACTCCGGGGCGGGCGCTCGTGTCGAGCCCAGCCCGCCCGTTGACCCCGGTGCAGACGGCACGCGCCACCGCGCCACGGCCGAGGGCCGGAGCGCCGGTCCGGGTCGCCTCGATCGGCGGGCTGCCGATCGACGATCAGAAACCGGGCGGTCCGACCGACCTCGAGCTGCTCGCTCACGCGGCGACGCGGGCCGTGGCCGAGCTTGGCATCGAGGCGCCGGCCTCGCCGTGGCTGCCGCCGTTGCCGGTCCGGCTGACGACGGCGGAGCTGGCTGATCCGAGGGCGATGGGGCTGCGGGACGAGCCCGCCGCCCAGCGGCAGACCTGGTGGAGCTGGGACCCGTGGACCGAGCCCGGACTGGGCATCGTCGGCGGGCCGCGCTCCGGACGCAGCACGACTCTGCACACCATCGTGAGTCAGCTCTCGCTCGCCCACTCCCCCGACGCCCTCCACGTGTATGCCGTGCACGCCGGCTCGCTCGCGGATCTCGCCGAGCTGCCGCAGGTAGGTGCGGTCGTCGATGTCGAGGATCGGTCCCGGCTGTCGCGGATGCTCGATCTGCTTGCGGGACAAACTGATCCAGCCCCTGGCGTCCTGCGCTTGCTTGTGGTCGACGACTGGGAGCGCTGTCTGGAGCGGCTCGACCAGGCTCGGGCTGCTGGCCTGGCGGCCTCGCTCGGGTCGCTGGTGCAGGCCGGTGGGGAGGGGCGAGCGGTGCTGTTGGCGGGCGGGCGGGGGCTGGTGTCGGGACAGGTCGCGCGGGCGATCGGTCGGCGGATCGTGCTCGTGCCGGTCGACCCGGTCGACCTCACGCTCGCCGGGCTGAGCGCTCGCCAGGCGCCGACGCCGACCGGGCCGGGGCGGGGCATCGACCCGGCCGACGGGCTCGAGCTGCAGGTCGCCTCGGTGGTGGGCGAGCCGACCCCGGCGCGGCGGGCGGCATACAGTGGCGTGCTCGGCAGCAGGCTGCGAGAGCGGTATGCCGCCCTCCCGCCCGAGGTGCTGCCCGAGCCGGTCCCGCTGCTGCCCAGCGTGGTTCCACTGGAGCTGGTGCTCTCGTCGGCGCGCGGGCCGGGCTCGCGGTGGTCGAGCGAGCTGCCCCTTGGGTGGGACGGCAGTGAGGTCGTGGGGCTGCGGCTGCTGCCCGGTGAGCGGGCGGTGGCGGTGCTCGGCGGGCGGGGCTCGGGCCGCACGACGGCGCTGCGAACGCTGGCCGCGGTGCTCGCAACTGCCGGCCGGCCGGTCGTGGCGGTGGGCTTCATGCCCGATCCTGAGCTGCCCACGGGTGACGTGCTGAGCGTGGCCATCGAGGACCGGGATGCGCTGGTGGCGCTGCGACGGCGGCACGCGGACCTCGCCGTGCTCGTCGACGACGGGGCACGCGCCGATCCGGCGATGGAGGCGGTGCTCGGCGAGATCCTGCGCTGTGTCGACGAGGACGCCGGGCTGCTCGTGGTCTCGGGGCAGCCGCGCGAGGTGCTCGAGGGACGCCGTGGAGTGCTCAGTGTCGTCGCGGGACACGGGGTTGGCCTCTTGCTCGGGCCCATGCAGCCCGGCGAGGAGCGTGCCCTTGGCTTTCGCGAGGCTCTGCACACCGACGACCTGCCCGGGCGCGGCTGGCTGGTGCGGCGCGGTCGTCGGCGCGCGGTGCAGGTCGGCGTTTCGATGGATGGCGCGTAGTGCGACGGCGAGTCAGCACGTGCCGGCCGTCAGAACGGCGGCACGTCGTAGTGCGCTAGCGGTGGGGGGGGTTGTGGCTGGCGAGAGTGGTCCAGGACCCAGCGCGATGGCCCTCAGATCGTCACGATCGCCTTGCCGAAGATCTCGCCGGCCGCGACCTTCTCGAAGGCCGACCGCGCGTCGGCCAGCGGCGTCACCGAGTCGATGACCGGCTCGATGCCGCGCTGATCAACGAACGCAACCAGCCGCTCCAGCTCGCCGCGACTGCCCATCGTCGAGCCCACCACCCGCAGCTGCTTGAAGAAGATCTTGGTCAGCTCGGCCTTGGCCGGTGCATCACCCGAGGTCGCGCCGGAGATGACGATCGTGCCGCCCGGCTTGAGCGAGTTCACCGAGTGCGACCAGGTGGCCGCGCCCACCGTCTCCATCACCGCGTCGACCCGCTCCGGCAGCCGCGCACCGCTCGAGAACGCTTGCGCCGCGCCGATCTCCACGGCCCGCGCGCCCTTGGCGTCGTCGCGCGAGGTCACCCACATCCGATAGCCGGCCGCTGACCCCAGCTGGATCAAGGCCGTCGCGACGCCTCCCCCCGCGCCTTGCACGAGCACCGTCGCCCCCGGCGTCAGCCCGGCGTTGACGAAGAGCATCCGGTATGCCGTGAGCCACGCCGTCGACAGGCACGCCGCCGTCTCCCACGACATGCCCTCCGGCTTCGGCACGACATTGTGCGCGGGGACCGCGACCTGCTCGGCCAGCGTGCCCGGGTGCAGCTCGGACAGCAGCGTCCGGCCCGGGTCGAGCGTCTCGTCGCCGTGCCAGCCCTCGCTCGCGACGACCGCGTGCACGATGACCTCCTGCCCGTCGGGCGTCACCCCCGCGCCGTCGCAGCCGAGGATCATCGGCAGCAGCCCCGGCGCCAGCCCGACCCCCTTGAGCGACCACACGTCATGGTGGTTGAGACCGCTGGCGCGCAGCGACACGGTCACCCAGCCCTCGCGCGGCTCAGGCTCGGGCCGCTCGCCGATCTCGAGTCCCGAGAGCGGGTCGGCGGGGTCCTGGCGGGCAGCATACGCAGCAAGCATGACGACACCCTACGATCTCCCGGTCGGGGGAGACGGCACGAGGCAATGCAACCGTTTGCACCGGTGAAAAGCGACAAAATGCCTCACTCATTCGGCCAAAGCTGGCGGTGATCGCCGACAGATCTGCCGCAACCCGACGACAGGGATCGGTGGGTCGGCATACCGTGGAACACGCCCAAGGGGGCAGTGGGAAAGGGGAGGGTCAGCATGATGATGCTCAACAAGGTGCGGCTCGGCGCGGTCGCCGTTGCCGCCACGGTCGGTCTGGGGTTGTGCCCGACATCGGCGCACGCCGCCACGGTCAGCGACACCTACGACCCGGTTGACCTCACGTTCACGTGCAACGGGACCCTGCTGCTCAGCTATCAGTCGGGCAAGATGACCTGGACCCAGACCGAGACGGTCAACCCCGACGGATCGACCCACATCGTCTCGACGTTCGTGCCCCAGAATCTCGTGATGGTCAATGGAACGAAGACGTACAAGGTGAACAACAGCTCCGCTGGCGGAACCCTTGACATTGTCATCTCCGGCGATCTCGTGACGGGCACCTACAAGGAGAAGTGGATGCTGCAGGGCTTCGGCAGCTGGGGCGCAACGGTCGACTACGGAACGAACACGTACACCGAGTCAGGCAACTGCACCAGCTGACCAGCCTGACGGAGAACGCCCTGGGCGTGCTCACCCTCAACGTGAGCAACCCGCCCAAAGCGCGGGCCGCCGCCGTGCTCGACTGGCTGTGGCACACCGACGAGCAGGTGCTCGTGCTCACCGAGGTCGGCCGCAGCGCGGGCTCGCAGCTCATCGAGCAGGTATGCCGCGCAGCCGGTTTCGCCGTCGTCGCCACCGACCGCAGCGAGCTGGGTGTGCTTGTCGTCGGCCGCGGCGTTGCCGTCCGGCCGACGCCCGCGGAGCCGCTCGCGGTGCTGCCCGGTCGCGTCGCGCCAGTGCTCGTCGCCGCCGGCAGCAGCGAGCTGCCGGTCCTCGGTGTCTACGGAGCCGCGAGCGACCCGGTCCGCTACGCGAGCGCTGCCCAGCGGGCCCGCAAGCGCGAGTGGCTCGCGGCATACCAGGCGTGGCTCGTCGATTGGCTTGCTGCGCAAGGGGATTGCGCACTCGTGCTAGGCGATCTCAACATTGTCGACCCGCTCCACACTGACCCGCTCCCCTACGTCCTGCACGAGGAGCGTGATGTGTATGCCGCCCTCACCGGACCGCTCGGCCTGAGCGACGCCTACCGCGCCACCGACCCGACCGGAGCGGGCGTCTCCTGGGTGGATCACACGGGGGTCGGCTGCCGCTACGACCACGCCCTGACCCGCGGCCTCGCCGTCACCGCCTGTCGGCTCGACCACGAGCCCCGGGTCGCCCGGCTCACCGACCACTCCGCCCTGCGCCTGCGGGTGGGCCGGCCCTGACGCGAGCGCGCTAGTCCGGCCGACTCACGGCGGCCTCGATCGCACCGAGCAACCACCCGTCGGCATCGAGCGCGGGCGGCTCCTCCGCACCCGGGTCGGCCGCCACCACCTCGTCGAGGACGGCGAGCGCGACCGCGATGTAGGGCGGTGGCGCAAAGCCACTGCCGGCGAACCACCGGCGCGCCAACCGGGCCGCGACCGGCGCCTCGGCAGCCCCGACCCCGGCCAGCGCCGCCGCCGCGCCGATGCTGGCCGAGATGCCGTACTGCGATCGCCCCACCTGCGCTCCGAGGGCCGCGACGACGTCGCCGAAATGCCGCAACGCCCGCTGCGGCTGCCCGGCCCCGAGCGCGGCCCAGCCACTCGTCTCGATGAGGAAGTCGACGCTGCCCGACCCGGCGAGATGGCCCGCCACCGGCAGCACCTCGTCGACGAGCGCGAGAGCCCGGCGCGGCAGCCCGACGTTGATCAGCGCGTGCGCGAGGTTGCTCGTCACGGCCACCTGGGCCACCGTCGAGCGCGCCGAGCCGAGCGCGGCCAGCGCCTCGTCGACGACCGCGAGCGTCTCGTCATGGTCACGGGCATCCGATCGCACGACCGCCAGCACGCCGAGCGCATCGCACAGCCGCTCCAGGCCGACCTCGCGCGCCACCTCGACCGCCTGCCGGGCCGCGACGGTGGCCTCCTCGCTGTGCCCACCATGCGTCTCGTGCAACGCGATCACCATGTGCGCCGAGACGAGGTCGGCGCGCTCGCCCCATCGCTGCAGCACCGGCAGCGCGCGCAGGACGTCGACCTGCGACTCGACGGGGTCGGTCTTGTTGAGCATGGCCTGGCACAGCCGCACCCGGGCCGCCCGCAGCTCATCGAGCTCGGCGCCGGCGAGCACCCGCGCCGTCCAGCGGTGGCCGATCGCCCGCAGGCTGCCGAAGAGCCAGAACCGGCTCAGCGTGACGACGATCTCGGCGGCTGCCTCGGGGTCGGTCTCGATGGCGCCGGCGAGAGCGGCGAGATAGTCGTCGTAGTGCAGCAGGACGTCCTCGATGAGCGCGTCGGACCGCGGCTGACCCAGCCAGCGGGCGGCATACCACCGGCGCAGTCGACGCTCGCACTCGCGGCGCTCGCCGAGCTCGTCGAGCAGCTCGCCGGCCAGATCACGCACCGTCCGCAGCAAGCGGAACTGCAGCCGCGGCGCACTGCGCTGCACGCCAACCAAGCCCTCGCGCACGAGCGCGCGCAGCCAGGAGTCGACGACCGCAGATGCGGCGTGGCCGTCGGCGCACACCACGACCGCCGCGGCCGGGTCGATCGGGCCGGCGAAGACCGCCAGCCGGGCCAGCACCCTGACCTGCGGCTCGGTCAGCCGCTGCACGCTCCACGACAGCGTGTCGCGCAGGGATCGGTGCCGCTCAGGCACCCCGCGCTGCAGCGCCTCGACGTCGAGCGGCGTCTCGAGCAGGTCGAGCAGGTCCTCCGGCCGGTATGCCGCCGCGTGGCCGGCGACGATCTCGAGCGCCAACGGCAGCCCGTCGACCCGACGGGCGATCCGCCCGAGGGTCTCGGCGTCGGCGGGCTCCGGCGGGTGCCCGGCGTCGGTCATCCGGGCCGCCAGCAGCCGCACCGCCGGGGCGCCGAGCACGTCGACGCCGAAGGACCGGGCCGGGGCGCAGGCCAGCGGGCTGAGCACGACGAGACGCTCTCCGGCGACGGCGAGCGGCACCCGGGACGTGACGACGGCCTGGACTCCCGGGCAGTGCGCGATCAGCCGCCCGAGGAGGTCCCCGACCGTCTCGGGCAGCCACTCGGCCTCGTCGACGAGCAGCACGCCCCGGGCCGCGACGAGCGCCTGCACCAGCGAGGCCACCGGATCACCGGCGTCGCCGCCGACGCCCAGCGCCACCGCGGCGGCCTCGGCGAGCTCGGCCTCCGCCAGTCGGCCGAGCCCGGCGAGGTCGAGATAGCCCAGCAGCGGAGCCACCCCGGCCGCGTCCTCCCCCAGCCGAGCTGCCACCTCGGCCAGCAGACGACTCTTGCCCACCCCGCCCGGGCCGACGAGCGTCACCAGCCGGCGTCCCTCGGCGAGGGCGCCGAGGACGGAGGCGATCTCGGCATCGCGGCCGATCGTCTCGGTCATCGGCACTGGTGGGCGCCGCGCGACACCACCCCTGCGGCGGGGGGACCCCGCGCGCACCGGACCTCGCGGCCGGGGGGCGTCGAGCCGGGGGTCGGCGGCGAGGATCTGCTGCTGCAGCTCGCTGATCGGCCGGCTCGGGTCGACGCCGAGCTCGCCGCGCAGTCGGCTGCGCAGGGCGGCCAGCGTCTCGAGCGCGTCGGCCGGCCGGCCGCAGCGGTAGGCAGCCAGCGCCAGCAGCCCGGCCGGCGTCTCCCGCAGTGGATGCCGCTGCACGAGCTCGGCGGCGAGCATCAGCGCCTCGGCGGCGTGGTCCGGCCCGACCTCCGGCAGCGGT
>DAOTIG010000127.1:0-9600 GCA_035448065.1 Dermatophilaceae bacterium | reverse complement strand
TGACCGTCGTGTGCACGTCGACGTGGTCGTCGCCGCGCTCGAGCGCCGCGATGATCGCGGCATACCGGTCGGCGATGACGTTGCGGCGGACCTTGCGGGTGCGCGTGATCTCGTCGTCGTCGGGGTCGAACTGCTTGTGCAGCAAGACGAATCGCCGCACCCGGATGCTCTCGGGCAGGTCCTCGTTGGCGCGGTGGATCTCCTCGGCGACCAGGTCCTGCACCTCGGACTTGCCGGCGAGGTCGGTGTAGGTCGTGTAGGAGAGCCGCTCGTGCTCGGCCCACGAGCCGGTGGTCAGCGGGTCGATGGTGATCATCGCCGTCATCCCGGTGCCGGAGGGGCTGTCGGCCTCGGGCGCGAAGGTCACCGCCTCCTCGACGTAGGGGCTGAACTTCAGCTTGTTCTCGATGAAGGCCGAGGAGAAGCGGGTGCCGTCGGCCGTCGTGAGGACGTCCTTCTGCCGGTCGATGACGACGAGGTGGCCGTTGTCGTCGAGGTAGCCGGCGTCGCCGGTGTGCAGCCAGCCCTCGGCGTCGACGGCCTCGGCAGTGGCCTCGGGGTTGCGGTGATAGCCGCGGAAGACCGACGCCGAGCGCAGCAGGATCTCGCCCTTGTCGTCGATGGCGATCTCGGTGCCGGCGATCGGGGTGCCGACGGTGTTGAAGGCGATGTCGTCGTCGCGGTGGACGACCGCGATGCCACAGATCTCGGTCTGGCCGTAGATCTGCTTGAGGTTGACGCCGATCGCGTGGAAGAAGCGGAAGACGTCGGGACCCAGCGGGGCGCCGCCGGTGTAGGCGTGGTCGTTGCGGGCCAGGCCGAGCTGGTCGCGGACCGGCCGCAGCGCCACCTGGTCGGCGATCCAGTGCAACGGCGCGAGACCACCGGCGCCCTGGCCGTGGATCTTCCGCTCGGCCACCTTGTCACCGATGTCGTAGCCCCAGCCGAAGACCTTGCGCTTGAGCCAGCCCGCCTCGTCGATGCGGACCTGGACCTCGCTGAGCATGCCCTCCCAGATCCGCGGCGGGCTGAACATGACGTTCGGCCCGATCTCGCGCAGGTCGGCCTTCTGGGTCGAGGAGTCCTCGGGGAAGGACAGGGTCAGCCCGCGGGACAGCCCGCACGCGACCGCGAGCATCTGCTCGCCGATCCAGGCGAAGGGCAGGAAGGAGACGTAGCGGTCCTTCTCGCCCAGCGGGTCGATCGCGGTGAGGTGCTCGGCCATGGCGAGCAGGTTCGCGTGGCTCAGCTCGGCCAGCTTGGGCCGGCTCGTCGTGCCCGAGGTCGTGCAGATGACCGCGATGTCGTCGCTGGTCCCGGCCTCGACCTGGTCGTCGAGCCACCCGGGGTGCTCGCGACCCCACTCCCGCCCGGTCGCCTCCAGCGTCGTGAAGTCGAGCAGGAAGTCCTCGGTGTACTGCTCCAGCCCGTGCGGGTCGTAGTAGACGACCGTTGTGAGCAGCAGGGGGAGCTCGCCAGGTATGCCGCCAGACTCCTTGAGCTTGATGAGCTTGTCGACCTGCTCCTGGTCCTCGGCGACGACGACGGTGACCCGGGCCAGGGAGAGGATGTGCAGCAGCTCCTCGCCGATGCTCGTGGGGTAGATCCCGACGACCGACGCGCCGATGCTCTGCGCGGCCAGCTCGGCGATGAGCCACTCCGGCCGGTTGTCGCCGAGCACGGCGACGACATCGCCGCGCTCGACCCCGAGCGAGGCGAGACCGTGCGCGAAGTCGGCGACCCGCTCGGCATACAGGCTCCAGCTCATCGGCGCCCAGATGCCGTAGCGCTTCTCCTGCATCGCGGTGGCGTTCGGCCGGCGCTGGGCCAGCCCGCGCAGCAGCTGTGGGAAGGTACCCACGGGGGGCTCCGCCCCCCGTGCACCCCCCGAACCGCCGGGTCGGTCGTCGCTCGTCATCAGTGCTCCTCCGCCCCGAGGTAGGCCTCGACGACCGCCTGGTTCGACTTGACCTCGTCGGGGGTGCCGTCGGCGATCAACCGGCCGAAGTCGAGCACGCTGACCCGGTCGGAGATGTCCATGACGACGGCCATGTCGTGCTCGATGAGGATGACCGTGACCCCGGCCAGCTCGTGCACGTCGAGGACATAGCGGGCCATGTCCTCCTTCTCCTCGGAGTTCATGCCCGCCATCGGCTCGTCGAGCAGCAGCAGCGACGGCTGCAGCGCGAGCGCGCGACCGAGCTCGACCCGCTTCTGGATGCCGTAGGCGAGCGCACCGACCGGCTGGTGGCGGAAGGCCTGCAGCGACAGCAGGTCGATGATCTCCTCGACCAGCCCGCGGTGCGCGATCTCCTGGCGCTGCGCCGGACCGAACCAGAGCAGCGAGCTCAGCACGCCCTGCTTCATGTGGACGTGCCGGCCGAGCATGAGGTTCTCGAGCACGGTGAGGTGGGCGAACAGCTCGATGTTCTGGAAGGACCGCGCGACGCCGAGGCGGGCGATCCGGTGCGGAGGCAGCCGGGTCAGCGTGTGCGTGCCCGCCGGTATGCCGTTCGCGCCGCCGGTGTGCAGCGTGACGCTGCCGCGCTGCGGGTGATAGAGCCCGCTCACGCAGTTGAGCAGGCTGGACTTGCCGGCGCCGTTGGGCCCGATGACCGCGTGGATGTGCCCCTGGGTGACGGTGAAGCCGACGCCGTGCAGGGCGACGACGCCACCGAACCGCAGCTCGATGTCGCGGACCTCGAGCAGCGGGGCGCCGACCGGCACGGTCGAGGAGTTGAGCGTGTGCTCATAGGCACGACTGCGCATCCTCGGCCTCCTTGCCTCGGGTGGGTGGGAGTGAGCATACGATTCCACTATCTGAAAACGCAATGATCTCTGCGGAACAGGTCTCAGGAGTACGCTCCCCGCATGCCACCGCTCAGCGATGCCCTCCACGAGGCTCCCGGCGCGCTGGGCACCGTCCGCAACGCGACGGTGCTGCTTGAGCTGCTCGCCGACGGACCGGCATACCAACAACTGACCGACCTGGCCGAGCGATCCGGGCTGACGGTGCCCACGGTCCACCGGCTGCTGCGCTCTCTCGTGCTCGCCGGGCTCGTGGAGCAGGACCCGCGAACCTCGCGCTATGGTCTCGGGCCGGAGCTGGCCCGGCTCTCGCACCGCTACCTGGCCCGGCTGCCGGTGCTCGGAGCGCTCGCGCCCTACCTCACCCAGGTCCGGACGACGGTCGGCGCGACCGTGCACGTCCAGCTGCTCGTCGGCACCTCGATCGTCTACGTCGACCGCGTGGACGGCCCGGACGCCGGCCTCTATCGAGCCGCGCACGGCGTGCATCCCGGGTTGCGGACCGCGGGTGGCCGGCTGCTGCTCGCCAGGGGGGACGACGAGCGGTGGAAGGCCGCGCTCGAGACCGACGAGGAGCTGGCCGCCGTCGCCGAGCGCGATCGGGACCGGTGGTCGGCGGCCGGGTGGCTGCGCGCGCCCGGCCCGGTCGCCGGCGGTCCGGACGAGGTCGCCGTCCCCGTCCTCGACGCCACCGGGACGGCCCTCGGCGCCCTCGTCGCCGACCTGCCGGTCGACGCCGACGACGCGGCAGCCGCCGCCACCGCCGGCGCCCTGACCCGCGCCGCTGCCGCTGCGACCCGCACCCTCGGCCATGGCTGACCGGCGGATCGACCCGGCAGGGCTCGCCGGGGGCCAGCCCGACCTCGCAGCCTGGGGTGCAGCGATCGACGAGATCGGTTGGGAGACACCGCCATCCGAGGTGTGGGAGGCCGGGCCACGACATGGTCGGTGGCTGCACGGGGCGCGGGTCGACGTGGTCGAGGTCTGCGTCGGCAGGCACGCCCGGCAGGCGCCGGATCGGCTCGCGCTGGCCTGGGAGGGTGAGCCGGGCGACCGACGCAGCCTCAGCTATGCCCAGCTCGAGCGCGAGGTGCACGCGCTCGCCGCCGCCCTCACCGGGCTCGGGGTGAGTGCCGGCGACGTCGTCGCGATCCATCTCGGCGCGCTGCCCGAGACGGTCGCGGCCTTGCTCGCCTGCGCGCAGGTCGGGGCGGCGCACGCGCTGCTGCCGACGCCGCTGCCCGCCGAGGCGCTCGCGGACCGACTGACGACGCTTGCCCCCCGAGTGCTGTTCACCCAGGACGGCGCCTGGCGGCACGGCACCGTGCTGCCGCTCAAGGCGCGCGCCGACGATGCCCTCGAGGCGGTCCGCGGCGTCGAGCACACCGTCGTCGTGCGCCGGACCGGCATGGACGTCGCCTGGTTCGAAGGTGACCGGTGGTACCACGAGCTCGTCGCCGCTCCCGCCGCTCCCCAGGTGGGCGGCCCCGGGGTGGGCGGCATACCGGCGGATGATCCGCTCGTGCTGGTGAGCCTCGCGCAGCGTCGCGGGCGACCGGTGACGGTGGCACTGCCCGCGGCTGGCCAGCTCGTGTCCGCGTTGGCCATGCACCGGTGGGGGATCGCCGAGGGCGACGTGCTGTGGTGCGCGGGCGACATGTCGTGGCTGGGCACCGAGGTTCACGGCGTCCTCGGCCCGCTGGCGGCCGGGGCGAGCATCGTGCTCTACGAGGGCACGCTCGACATGCCGACGACCGCTCGGGCCTGGGAGCTGCTCGAGCGCCATGCCGTGAGCACGCTGATGACCACGCCGCCGGTGCTGCGGTTGCTCCGCGCCTGGTCACTCGAGCTGCGTGAGGCACCCATCGCGCCCGCCCTGCGGCGAGTGGTTGCCTTCGGCGAGGCGATGGACCCCGAGATCCGGGAGTGGGCCGCCGGTGGGCTTGCCGGCCACCCGGTGTCGGTCGCCGACGGGTGGGGCCAGGTCGAGCTCGGCGGAATCGTGCGGGTCGACCGCCCGGTGGCTCCTGAGCAGATGCCCGACCTCGGACCGGTGATCGTCGGCGTCGACGGAGACCCGGTGGCTCCGGGCCGGGCGGGGCAGCTCGTCCTCACCCGGCCGTGCCCTGGGATGATGCTCGGCTCCGATCCGGCGCTGGACGAGGTTCATTGGCTGGCAACGGAGCTCGACGAGCTGAGCGGCGACGGGGCGCGGGCCGGGAGAGCGGCCGGCGACGGTGCGGCGGTGGCGAGCGGTGCGGCGGTGGCGAGCGACGCGGCATACCAGACGGGTGATCTGGCCCGGCAGGGCGAGGACGGCACCCTGGAGTTCCTCGGGCGGCTCGACGAGGTCGTCTCGGTGAGCGGACAGCTCGTGTCGCTGGGCGAGGTCAAGTCTCTGCTGCTCGAGCATCCCTACGTCGCCGCGGCCGACGTCTTCGAGCGCCGCGACCACGCCGGCGGGCGGCTGCTCGCGGCGGCCGTCGTGCTCCATCGCGAGCGGCAGGACGCCGACATCACGGCGGTGGCGCGCGAGCTCGGCGCGGGGGTGCGCGAGTCGCTCGGCGGGCTGGCCCGGCCACGGCTGCTCGTCTTCGTCGACCGCTACGGCGACGAGCTGCGTGGCCAGGAGCGCCGGCGGGCCCTGGCGAACCTGCCGGTCGGCGAGACGAGCGAGCCTCGGCGGCTCACCTGGGCCCAGGTTCTCGCGGCGAGCCAGTCGGCCGGCGCGCCGGCGCCGCGTCCATGAGCTGAGACGCCGGGCCGCCCGGGTCACGGTCCGTCATCGAGCCGGTCACGGACGGCCAACGGGCCGGTCACGACCTCGTCACGCCCAACCGAGGATCCGTCACGACCTGGCAACGCCTCTGTCGCGGAGCAACCCGCCGCTGCCACCGTCTCCTTTACCGGGTCGTCAGCCAACGGTGATGGAGGGGAGCGCACGATGGAGCGACTCGATGGACGACGCCGGACCCGGCGCGGAGTGCGAACGACGGCGGTGGCGCTCGGCGCGACCTGCCTGCTCGGTGCCTGCTCGGGGAGCCCGTCCCCCACCACGGGTGCACCCATCCCGCCGAATCCCAGTGTCGGGCAAGGGAATTCGGCGCAGAGGGGAGCGCCGGCCCAGAGCGGGACGGTGCCGGGCGGCGGGGCGCCCGCTGATCAGCGGGTCGGCGCGCCGCGGCCCAGCCCCGGCCCTCAGCCGACGACGATCCCCTCGCGCAACGACCCGATGACCGACCCGGGCAAGGACCCGCTGTCGACCTTCGCGCTCGACGTCGACACCGGCTCCTACACCCGCTTCCGCGACGCGACCCTGCAGGGCCGGCCGGTCAGCGCGGCGGGCGTGCGCACCGAGGAGTTCGTCAACTACTTCGAGCAGGAGTATGCCGCCCCGGCCGACGGTCTCGCGGTCAGCGTCGACGGGGCCCGGCTGCCCTTCGACGAGTCGCGCCGGGTCGTGCGAGTGGGGGTGCGCAGCCCCGACCTGGCCGACGCCGAGCGTCCCGACGTCAACCTCGAGCTGGTCGTCGACTGCTCCGGGTCGATGTCAGAGGCGGGCAAGATGGCGACGACCAAGCAGGCGCTCGGCGTCTTGGTCCGCGCCCTGCGCCCGGCCGACCGGGTCGGCATGGTCTGCTACAGCACGACCGCTCGGGTGCTCCTGGCCCCCACTCCGGTGAGCGAGCGCGACGCCATCCTCGCCGCGATCGACACCCTGCAACCCGAGGCGTCGACGAACGTGGCGGCCGGCCTCGACCTCGGCTTCGCCCAGGCCCGCACGATGCCCGCCGAGGGGCGCCTGACCCGCGTCGTGCTCATCAGCGACGGGGTCGCCAACGTCGGCGCGACCAGCCCGGCGGCGATCCTCGACCGGGTCGGCGCCTCTGCGAGAGAAGGGATCTCGCTCATCTCGATCGGTGTCGGCATCGCCGACTACAACGACCTGCTGCTGGAGCAGCTCGCGGACAAGGGCGAGGGCTGGCATGCCTATGTCGACAGCCCGGCCGAGGCCGAGCGGATCTTCGCGCGCCGACTCACCTCGTCGCTCGTCATTGCGGCCCGGCAGGCGAAGGTGCAGGTGAGCTTCGACGCGAGCCGCGTCGCGGCATACCGGCTCGTCGGCTATGAGAACCGGGCCGTCGCCGACCGGGACTTCCGCAACGACGCCGTCGACGGCGGTGAGGTCTTCGTCGGGCGCTCGGCCACCGCTCTCTACGAGGTCGTGCTCCGCGAGGGTGCCGGCGACGGCCCGATCGCGACCGCGACGGTGCGCTACCAGCTGCCGGGTGGGTCGACGGCGGAGCGGGTGGCCGGGCTCGCGTCGAAAGACACGACGCGCGCGCTCGACGCCGCTCCGCGGCGCCTGCACCAGGACGTCGTCGTCGCCCTGGTCGCCGACCGGCTCGCCGGCGGACCGTGGTCGCGTCGGACGACCCTCGCCGACCTGTCAGCGCAGACTGCCGCCGTCACGGCTCGGATCGACGGCGACCGCGACGTGGCCGAGTTGGCCTCGCTGGTGGGCCGATTGCGGTGACGGGGGCGCCGCCTGGGGACACCTGGTGAGGGCCGCTGAGGGTCCGGAATGAGGCCATTTGCCAGCGTGGAACACCGTGCGCGGCCACCGTTGACGGATGAGGTCATGGCGGTGTGAGCGAGTGGCTCTGCTGGTGTCGGTGGGCTTGGCCCTCGCCGGCTGCGGGGGCGGTGGCAATGCCGCGCCGGGTGCGACGACCGCACCATCGGTGAGCACCACCGCTTCCAGCGCGGGTGGCGCGACGAGCGTCCCGGGGACCCGGCCCTCGACCAGCTCACCGGTCACCAGCTCCACGCCCTCGGCGACCTCGCGTCCGCCGACCGGCTCCACGCCGACCCGACCGGCCACCGCGGCGCCACCGCGCTGTCCGTCGGACACGACGGCATACGCGAACAGCAGCTTCGGCGCGGCGTTCTGCTACCCCACGACGTGGGGCCGACCCACCCTGGCGAGCGTGCCGATGAGCCCGACCGACCGCGGCCGGCGGGAGACGATCACCTTCTCGGCCATGCCCTACGTCGCCGTCGGTGGCGTGAGCGAGGACTGGTCGACGACGGCCGCGCGGGACGTGGGCTGCCTGGAGCCGAGCAGGGCCATGCCACCGCTGTCGAGCTACAACACGGACTGGCACGGCATCGAGGGCAGCGGCGCCGCGATCACGTACGCCACCCGCAGCCTGCCGTCGTCGGCCGGTGGCTACTCGATCCAGGAGACCACCTCGAACCTGCTGTGGTCCGGCGTGTGCGCCCAAGGACACGAGCCGATCAACGGGTCGCGGTACCGGATCGTGTCGGTGGCCTACGGTCGCGACTTCGCCCCGGCGTCGGGCATCACCACGCCGGCGCTGCACATGGCCGACCCGGACATGCTCTTCTCGGGGGAGCAGCGTCGGCAGCTCGATGCGGTGCTGGCGAGCCTGGTGAGCTACTGACGCCGAGTGTGGCGCACCGCCGCGTGCCTCGCTGGCGCTGCCGGGGGTGACGAGCTCAGAGGTGCAGGTGAAGGCGCAGAGCGGCGTCCAGGTCTGCCATCAAGGGGGCTGGAACGCGACCCAGAGCCGAGCCGACACGGTCGACGGACACCGAGCGGATCTGCTCGGCCTGGGCCTTGGAGTCCACCCGCAGGCCGGTCGACTCCGCAGGCAAGGCGACCTGGAACGGGAACACGCGAGCCAGGCTGCTGGTCATCGGGACGACGGTGACCACGCCGCGGCCAAGCCGTGCGGCGGTGGCGTTGGCGCGGTCGTTGCTGACGATCACGGCCGGGCGGCGCTTGTTCGCCTCGCCGTGGTGTGCCGGGTCGAGGTCGACCAGGCGGATCTCACCGCGCAGCATCGACCAGACCGTCGCCGCTGGTCCGCTCCCATGCAACGGCGTCACCGGAGGCCTCCCATTCCTGCCAGGCGAGCGCGTAGGCATCGTCGAGGTCAGGCTGGGCGAGCAGCCGGATGGCCCGCTGCACGGCTGCGGACCGGGTGGTGATGCCAGCCGCCTGGGCGTAGCGGTCCAGGGCGGCGACATCCTCGGCCGGCAGGCTGATGCTGAGCTTCACGGACGTCATCCTACTCGGGTAGGAAAAGAATGCTACTGGCGCGCAAGATGGTCCTGGGTTGCGGGACGTCGCCACGCGCCGGCCTGCTCGCGACACGGCGGCCCTGGCCCTGGTCTACGCGTGGTCCCGAGCGGGGTGAATGCCGAACTTCTCGATGCAGAAGCGCCAGAACAGGGGAACTGCCTCGTCCGCCGGGCGTGAAATCGAGTCTCCGTGCTGCAGAGCCCACCCATCTGGCAGACCGGGGCGTCGAACACGCACGACCTTCTCGTGGCTGACCTGGACCATCGAGTCTCGCGCCATCACGTCGACGCGCAGAACGTCGGGCCACTCCTGCACTGGGCAAGAAGTCACGATCAGGGTGTGCATCGACGTGTACCCGGCCAACGTGTCTGCTCCGTGGTAGGAAATGACGCTCCGCACTATGGCGAGCATCGGCGCGACGAACCCTGCATATCTATCAATCAGGTCCGCGTAGAACGACTCAATCTCAGCCCAGGGCCTGGAGTGGAAGGGCGGCACGATGGGAAGGCTCTCACGTGGCTGATGCCTCATCCGGATGAGCAATTGCGGTTTCCGCAGGTCAGAGCTCATGAACTACCTGGTCGGGGTGACAGGATTTGAACTGTTCACGCGCCTATTTGGCTGTGGTGCTTCGACCTGCACCGTAGGCATCTGACCTGCGGTGATCTAGAATCTAGCGC
>DAOTIG010000126.1:0-9908 GCA_035448065.1 Dermatophilaceae bacterium | reverse complement strand
AGGCCTCGGCACGGCGATCCAGGCGGTCGCCGCCGCCGACGTCGAGGTCAAGGGCGGTGGGCGTGACCCCGTGTATGCCGTGGAGCGCTGCATCCTGCAGCTCGCCGCCGCCCGGGCCGGCGCCGATCGGGGCTGAGCCTGGCCGACGAGCGCAGGGGAGAGCGCTCGAGCGGGGGTGGTCAGAGGGGTGTCGCGAGTATCGGATGCTCTACGCCCGGCCACATCCTGGAGCATCCACGGTTGCGTCACGATCGGCGTCGGCGTGGTGCAACCACGGTTGCGTCAGCATGCCGCGGTGCGTGGTGCATCCACGGTTGCTTCAGGATCGGCGTCGGCGTGGTGCAACCACGGTTGCGCCAGGATCCGGTGGGGTCTGGGGCAATCGTGGATGCACCAGGCATGGGGTAGTGCGGGAGCAGTCAACAGCTCCGCGCACACCCCTCCCACCTCCTGGGCCGCGCCCGCGAGGCTCGTGATCGCCGGCGGTTTGGGCGGCATCCTCGGCGCTGGTAGATTGGTGCGTTGCGTGCGCGCCTGGTCGTGCGCGCACGAGCATCACCCAGCGCGGACCAACCACGGGTGCCCCACGCCCGGTCCCGGACCGCGTCTGCCGCCCTCTACGGCATACCCGCACCGACCGAAAGACGAACCAGACCAGTGGCAAACATCAAGTCCCAGCTCAAGCGGATCAAGACCAACGCCAAGCGCACCGAGCGCAACAAGGCGGTCAAGAGCGAGCTGCGCACCTTCGTGCGCAAGTTCCGCGACGCGGCGGCGGCCGGCGACGCCGACGGCGCCCAGGAGGCTCTCAAGGCCGCCAGCGCGAAGCTCGACAAGGCCGTGACCAAGGGCGTCATCCACGCCAACCAGGCCGCGAACAAGAAGTCGGCGATGGCCAAGAAGGCCGCCTCGCTCTGACCTCACGGTCGCCTCGCCGAGGCGTTCCGACCGACGGCCGGCCCCTCAGGGGGCCGGCCGTCGTCGTCTGCGCGGGGTCGGCTCAGCGGCGGCGGTGCCGCTCGTGGTGGGCGTGCACGGCCTCGGCGACCTGCTGGAAGGCATCGCGGGGGAGGACGGCCCCCTCGCGTCGCACCATCGCCGGGTCGATCCGCACGACCCGGTCGACGCGGGCCTCGCTGGAGCGGCCGAGCCGGTCCCACGGCCCTGACCCGATGTCGACCCAGCTCCGACCGGCTCGGGTCTCCTGCTCGGCGTCCCGGTCGTGGTCCTGGCTGGTCAGCGGCAGGCCGAGCAGCCAGTCGCCGTCGGAGCCGATGAGCAGCACCGGCCGATCCTTTCCCTGGCTGACGTCGTCCTCGTAGGGCACCCAGGTCCACACGATCTCGCCGGGGTCGGGCTGGCCGTCTGGCTGCGGCGCCCAGTACATCGCCGGCACACCGGGGTAGTCGCCGGGATAGGAGCGGGACAGCCGCGGCCGCTCGTCCCGCGCCGGTGCCGGCACCGGCGGCGACTCGGGGATCGCCGGCCCACGCCGGTCGTCCTCGTCGGTGCCGAGTCCCATGGCCCGGCGGAAGGTCTCACGCCATCCCACGAGGGCTCACCCTAGCTCGCCGGCCGGCCCAGGTGCGCAGTCCGTGCCGGAGGGCCGATGATCGTCTCGTGCGCTGCCCACTCGGTCGAACCAGCCTCCCCTCCCGCTCTCGAGTGATCGGCTGGGGTCCTCGGAGCGTGGTCCTCCTCGTCGTCCTGTTGAGCGCCGCGTGCACGACCGGCTCCTCGCCGACCGACTCTTCCCACCCCGAGGCCCCGCCCTCGAGCTCGAGGGCAAGCAACGGCATACCGACACCGGTCGGCCCGTCGACACCTGCGCCCACCACGCCTGGCGGCGCAGGCGGGACCGTCTCGCCGACGGCGACGGCGACCGCGGTCGTGTTCGGTGATTCGATCGTGGCTGGGTCCTATCGCAGCAGTCCCCGCTCCACGGCACCGACCAAGCTTGGGCCAGGGTGGGCCGGAATGCTTGGCTCCTTGCGCCCCGGGGGCCTTCAGGTCGTCGATCGCAGCCGCGGCGGACAGTGGCTGGTGAGCACCAACCCGATCGGACCCATCCCCTCCGTGCGCGAGTTCCTGCTCAGCGAGCTGGCCACCGTGCCTGGGGCACGCTTCGCCCTCGTCGGCGCTGGGCGCAACGATCTCTATCACGTGAGCGACGAGCAGCTCAGGGCTGCCGTGGATCAGTTGCTGGCCCAGGCGCGAGCCTCCGGGGTGCGCATCGCCTTCCTCACCATCAACCCCGTGGCCCTGACCTACGAGAGCAGGTCGATCACCGAGAAGCAGCGGGTGCGCTTCAACACGTGGCTGCGCACCACCCACCCGGACGCGACGATCGACACCGACGCAGTTCTCGATGAGGACGGCAACGGTGCCCTGGACAATCCACTCGACTCAGGAGACGGCTTCCACCTCAACGCCGCGGGATCCACCCGCGTGGCTCAGGCGGCCGCCGCGTTCATCCTCCGGCAAGGATGGGGCGCGAGCGGAGCCGGCTGACCGCTGAGCGAGCCAGGGAGGCCGACCGAGGGCCTCGGGAGCCCGAACGGCATACCCGGCTGATGGTGGGCCACACGGCACGGACGTGGGAGACTGACACGAAGCCCCGCCCACCCCCGCACCCACGAGGTCCGCCGCACCGTGTCACCGATGGCCCGCACCGGGCTCCCGCCCCACGCGACCCCACCGGAGCGCATCCGCAACTTCTGCATCATCGCCCACATCGACCACGGCAAGTCGACGCTCGCGGACCGGATGCTGCAGCTCACCGGCATCGTCGACGCCCGCCAGATGCGGGCGCAGTACCTCGACCGGATGGACATCGAGCGCGAGCGCGGCATCACCATCAAGAGCCAGGCCGTCCGGATGCCGTGGGCGGTCAGCGCGACGGAGTCGCTTGCTGACCGCAACGGCGGGGACGGGCGAGCGCAGCGAGCTCCGAGCAGTAGCGGGGGCTCACGGGGGGCGGAGCCCACCGTGTACGCGCTCAACATGATCGACACGCCGGGCCACGTCGACTTCACCTACGAGGTGTCGCGCTCGCTCGCCGCCTGCGAGGGCGCGGTGCTGCTCGTCGACGCCGCCCAGGGCATCGAGGCGCAGACCCTCGCGAACCTCTACCTCGCGATGGAGAACGACCTCACCATCATCCCGGTGCTCAACAAGATCGACCTGCCCGCCGCGCAGCCGGAGAAGTATGCCGCGGAGCTGGCCGGCCTCATCGGCTGCGACCCGGAGGACTGCCTCAAGGTCTCCGGCAAGACCGGCGAGGGTGTCGAGGTGCTGCTCGACGAGATCGTCCGGCAGATCCCGCACCCGGTCGGCGACCCGACCGCCCCGGCCCGGGCGATGATCTTCGACTCGGTCTACGACGTCTACCGCGGTGTCGTCACCTATGTCCGGGTCGTCGACGGCGACCTCAACCCGCGCGAGCGGATCCTCATGATGTCGACCCGCGCCACGCACGAGCTGCTCGAGATCGGCGTCTCCAGCCCGGAGCCTGAGCCGAGCAAGGGCCTGGGCGTCGGCGAGGTCGGCTACCTGATCACCGGCGTCAAGGACGTCCGGCAGAGCCGGGTCGGCGACACCGTCACCAACGCCGCCAAGCCGGCGGCGGGCAGCCTCGGGGGCTATCGCGACCCCAAGCCGATGGTCTTCTCCGGGCTCTATCCGATCGACGGCTCGGAATACCCCGACCTGCGGGACGCCCTGGACAAGCTCAAGCTCAACGACGCCGCGCTCGCCTATGAGCCGGAGACCTCGGCCGCCCTCGGCTTCGGCTTCAGGTGCGGCTTCCTCGGCCTGCTGCACCTCGAGATCGTCCGCGAGCGGCTCGAGCGGGAGTTCGGGCTCGACCTCATCTCCACCCAGCCCAACGTCGTCTACGACGTGACCCTCGAGGACAAGAGCGTCGTCACGGTCACCAACCCGAGCGAGTTCCCCGTCGGCAAGATCGCCGAGGTGCGCGAGCCGGTGGTGCGGGCCACGATCCTCGCACCGAGCGAGTTCATCGGGGCGATCATGGAGCTGTGCCAGGGCAAGCGCGGGGCGCTGCGCGGGATGGACTACCTGTCCGAGGACCGGGTCGAGATGCGCTACACGCTGCCGCTCGCCGAGATCGTCTTCGACTTCTTCGACCAGCTCAAGTCCCGCACCCGGGGCTACGCCTCGCTCGACTACGAGCCCGATGGCGAGCAGGTGGCCGACCTGGTCAAGGTCGACATCCTGCTGCAGGGCGAGCAGGTCGACGCCTTCTCGGCGATCGTGCACAAGGACAAGGCCTATGGCTATGGCGTCGACATGGCCGGCAAGCTGCGCAAGCTCATCCCGCGGCAGCAGTTCGAGGTGCCGATCCAGGCCGCGATCGGCAGCCGGATCATCGCCCGCGAGACGATCCGGGCGATCCGCAAGGACGTGCTCGCCAAGTGCTACGGCGGTGACATCACCCGCAAGCGCAAGCTGCTAGAGAAGCAGAAAGAGGGCAAGAAGCGGATGAAGATGGTGGGGCGGGTCGAGGTCCCGCAAGAGGCGTTCATCGCTGCCCTGTCCAGTGAGCCGGTGGACGACAAGCGGAAGTAGCCTGCGCAGCAAGGGTTCTCGGGGGAGGAGGACGTCGATGGGTGGACAGATGGAGGCGGCGACCCACGCGATCGGGTGGCTCGAGCTCGACGGCGTCGTCAACATGCGCGACGTCGGCGGCATACCGACGCACGACGGTGGGGTGATCGCCGCCGGTCGGCTGATCCGCTCCGACAACCTGCAGACGCTGTCCGCGCGTGACGTGCGGCGGCTCGTCGACGACCTTGGCGTCACCGACGTCGTCGACCTGCGCTCGCTCGCCGAGCTCGGGCACGAGGGTCCCGGGCCGCTCGTCGGTCACCCCTGCGTGCGGATCAGCCACTTCAGCATGTATGCCGCGGACGCCGAGGAGTCCGGCGTGCCCGCGGGCGAGCGCGAGCTGCCCTGGGTGGAGCTGCAGCGGGCCGAGCGGGCCGACCCCGACTTCGTGCCGGTCACCGCCGACCACGACGCCCACTGGTCGCGGCACTACCTCGGCTACCTCGCCCAGCGGCCGGACTCGGTCCTCGGGGCCCTGCGGGCCATCGCGGCGGCCCCGGGTGCGGTGATCGTCCACTGCGCGGCCGGCAAGGACCGCACCGGCACGGTGACCAGCCTGGCGCTCAGTGTCGCCGGTGCGCGGCGGGAGGCGGTGCTGGCCGACTTCGCCGCCTCCTCCGAGCGGGTCGAGCAGATCCTCGCCCGGCTTCTCGACCGGCCGGCCTATGCGGCGGCCCTGCAAGGGCAGACGGCCGAGCAGCAGCGCACCCGCCCCGAGACGATGGCCCGGCTGCTCGACACCCTCGACCGCGAGCACGGTGGCGTGCTCGGCTGGCTGGCCGGGCACGGTTGGACCGGCTCCGACACCGAGCGGCTGGTCGCCAAGCTGCGCTAGGCGCGGGACGCCGCTGGCGGACCGGGCGGTGCGCTAGCCTGGGCAGGTGGCACGGAGCCAGCTGCTTACCGAGCCGCGCTGAGCGAGCACGGCGTGAGCCGGGTCAGCGCGGCATCCCCTCCTGCGTGAGGGGTTTTCTTTTGCCGTCAGGCACCATGCCCCGCAGAGCAGACAGGACGAGAGAGCAGATGAGCGACGACACGCCCCGACCCGAGAGCGACTCCGGCCGCGAGGCCGAGGTGCCGCACCGCTACACGGCCGATCTCGCCGGCCGGATCGAGACCGCCTGGCAGGACCGGTGGGAGCAGGACGGCGTCTTCCACGCCGACAACCCGGCGGGCCCGTGGGCCAGCCCGGACGCGGTCGCCGAGCGCGGCAGCAAGCTCATCGTGCTCGACATGTTCCCCTATCCGTCGGGGGCCGGCCTGCACATCGGACACCCGCTGGGCTACATCGCCACCGACGTCTACTCGCGCTATCACCGGATGCAGGGGCGCAACGTCCTGCACGCCCTGGGCTACGACGCCTTCGGGCTGCCGGCCGAGCAGTATGCGGTGCAGACCGGTCAGCACCCGCGCAAGACGACCGAGGACAACATCGCGATCATGCGCCGGCAGCTGCGCCGGCTGGGGCTCGGCTTCGACGCGCGGCGCGAGTTCGCGACGACCGACGAGGACTACTACCGCTGGACCCAGTGGATCTTCACCCAGATCCGCGAGTCCTGGTACGACCCGGCAGCGGTGCGGCCGGACGGGTCGCTGGGCGCGGCCCGGCCGATCCGGGACCTGATCCACGCCCTGGAGGCCGGGGAGCGCTCGCTGCCCGAGCTGGCCGGGCGGGCCTGGTCGGAGCTGTCGCCGGTCGAGCAGGCGCAGGTGCTCGAGGGCTACCGGCTGGCCTATCCGTCGGAGGCGCCGGTCAACTGGTGCCCCGGGCTGGGCACGGTGCTGTCCAACGAGGAGGTCACCAACGAGGGCCGCTCCGAGCGCGGGAACTTCCCCGTCTTCCGGCGCAACCTGCGCCAGTGGATGATGCGGATCACCGCCTACGCCGACCGGCTCGCCGACGACCTGGACCGGGTCGAGTGGCCCGAGAAGGTCAAGATCATGCAGCGCAACTGGATCGGTCGGTCCGAGGGCGCGATGGTGAGCTTCCCGGTCGAGACGACCGCGGGCGAGCGCGCCGACATCGAGGTCTTCACCACCCGGCCGGACACGCTGTTCGGTGCGACCTTCATGGTGCTCGCCCCCGAGCACCCGCTCGTCGATGCCATTGTCCCGCAAGGGGACTGGCCCGACGGCACGCGGGATGCGTGGAAGGGCGCCGACGCCGAGGCGGCCGGCGCGCCGGCGACGGCGGTCGCGGCATACCGGCGTGCTGCCTCGCGCAAGAGCGACGTCGAGCGGCAGATGGACGACAAGGCCAAGACGGGCGTCTTCACCGGCGCCTTTGCGACGAACCCGCTGAACGGCGAGCCGATCCCGGTCTTCGTCGCCGACTACGTCCTCATGGGCTACGGCACCGGCGCGATCATGGCGGTCCCGGCCGGCGACCAGCGCGACTTCGACTACGCGACGGCCTTCGAGCTGCCGATCGTCGACGTCGTCGCACCTGCTGACGGCCGCGAGTGGTCCGGCTCGGTCGCATCAGGGCAGGCGCTGGCCGACTACGGCATCGCGGTGAACTCGAGCAATGACGAGATCTCGCTCGACGGCCTGCCAACGGCCGAGGCCAAGGTGCGGATCACGGCATATCTGCAGGACAAGGGGATCGGCCGCGGCACGGTCAACTATCGGCTGCGGGACTGGCTGTTCAGTCGGCAGCGCTACTGGGGCGAGCCCTTCCCGGTCGTCTGGGACGAGGACGGCATCGCGCACGCGGTGCCCGACACGATGCTGCCGGTCACGCTGCCCGACGTCCCGGACTACTCGCCGAAGACGTACGACCCCGACGACGCCGCGAGCAACCCCGAGCCTCCGCTGTCGCGGGTGGCCGAGTGGGTCGAGGTGGAGCTCGACCTGCAGGACGGCCGCGGCCTGCGGCGCTTCCGGCGCGAGACGAACACCATGCCCAACTGGGCCGGGTCGTGCTGGTACTACCTGCGCTACTGCGACCCGGCCAACGGCGACGCCCTGGTCGACCCGGCTAACGAGCGCTATTGGCTTGGGCCGCAGGCCGATCCGGTGGCGGGTGCGCCGTCCGGTGCTCGCGATCCCGGTGGCGTCGACCTCTACGTCGGCGGTGTGGAGCACGCCGTGCTGCACCTGCTCTATGCCCGGATGTGGCACAAGGTGCTCTACGACCTGGGGCATCTGAGCAGCGAGGAGCCATTCCGCACCTACTTCAGCCAGGGCTACATCCAGGCCCCGGCCTACACCGACGCGCGCGGCCAGTACGTCGAGGCGTCGCAGGTCGTCGAGTCGACCGACGCCGACGGGCAGGCCGTCTTCACCTACGAGGGTGAGCCGGTCACCCGTGAGTTCGGCAAGATCGGCAAGTCGCTCAAGAACATGGTCAGCCCCGACGACATCTACCAGGCCTACGGCGCGGACACGTTGCGGATCTACGAGATGTCGATGGGCCCGCTCGAGCAGTCGAAGCCCTGGGAGACGCGGGCCATCGTCGGCTCGGTGCGCTTCCTGCAGCGACTGTGGCGCAACGCCGTCGACGAGCAGAGCGGTGTGAGCCGGGTCGTCGACGTCGCGGACAGCGAGCTGCCGCCGGCGCTGGTCACGTTGCTGCACAAGACGATTGCCGGAGTGCGTGAGGACTACCAGGCGCTGCGCTTCAACACCGCCATCGCCAAGCTCATCGAGCTCAACAACGCGCTGACCAAGCTGCCCGAGCCGCCGCGTGCGGTCGTCGAGCCGCTCGTGCAGATGCTTGCGCCGGTCGCACCGCACGTCGCCGACGAGCTGTGGGAGCGGCTCGGTCACGAAGGGAGCCTGGCCCGTGGGCCGTTCCCGGTCGCCGACGAGCGCTTCCTCGTCGAGGACACCGTGATCTGCGTCGTGCAGATCAAGGGGAAGGTGCGCGATCGGGTCGAGGTGCCCGCGTCGATCACCGAGGACGAGCTGCGCGAGCTGGTCCTGGGTCGGGAGAAGGTCCGCGCCGCAACGGAATCGGGCATCCGCACGGTCATCGTTCGGCCGCCGACGCTCGTCAACGTCGTCCCGATGTAGTCCGGCCGGTCGAGCTCGGTCAGGCCACCCGAAGGAGGCAGCAGTGGGCATCGCCGTCGTCACCGACTCAACGGCATACCTGTCAGCCGACCAAGTGGCCGGCGCTGCCGGGCCGCTGGCCGTCGTCCCGCTGCACGTCGTCGTCGGCGGGCAGGAGCGCCGCGAGGGCGTGGACGTCGGGGTGGGCGAGCTCGTCGAGGCGCTGCACCGCTTCGTCATCGTCACGACCTCGCGACCGGCTCCGCACGAGCTGCTCGAGGTCTATCGGCGGCTGGCCGACGAGGGCGCGGATGCCATTGTCTCCGTGCACATCTCGGGGCAGATGTCGGCCACGGTCGAGGGGGCGCACCTCGCGGCACGCGAGTCGCCGGTGCCGGTCACGGTCGTCGACTCGCGGGTGCTCGGCGCCGCCATGGGGTATGCCGCCTTGTCGGCCTGTGAGGTCGCCGCACGTGGTGGCAGCGCGGAGGAGGTCGCTGAGGTCGCTCGGGAGCGAGCTCTCGACGCGACCGTCGTGTTCTACGTCCACAGCCTCGAGCACCTGCGCCGGGGCGGCCGGATCGGCACCGCGGCGGCCCTCGTCGGCTCGGCGCTGGCGATCAAGCCCATCCTCGGGTTGCGGGGCGGGCACATCGAGCCGGTCGAGAAGGTGCGCACGGCGAGCAAGGCGCTGTCCCGGATGGTCGAGATCGCGGTCGGCGCGGCCAGCCGGGCCCGGTCGCAGGGGCGGGTCGTCGACATCGCGGTGCAGCACCTCGACTTCGCCGAGCGGGCCGAGCAGGTGCGTTCCGTGCTCGTCGATCGGGTGCCGGACGCGGGCGAGGTGCGGGTCGGCGAGCTGGGTGCCGTTGTCGGCGCGCACGTCGGTCCGGGCACGCTGGCCATCACCGTCGCTCCGCGACCGCCAGTGAGATGACGGTCGTCTGGGTTGTGCTCGGCTGCGCCGCAGCCTTTCTCGTCGGCGCGGCCAGCCCGGCGACGCTCGTCGCGAGGGCTCTCGGCGCCGATCTGGCGAGGTCGGGCTCGGGCAATCCCGGGGCGACGAACGCCGGGCGGGTGCTCGGCCGCAAGTGGGGCGTGCTCGTCGGTGTGCTCGACGTGCTCAAGGGGGCGCTGCCGCCGATCGTCGCCGGGCTGCTGGGGCAGCCGACCTGGGTCGGCTACCTGGTCGGCGCCGCGGCCGTGCTCGGTCACGTCTTCTCGCCGTTCCTGCGGGGTCGCGGGGGCAAGGGGGTGGCCACCACGCTCGGGGCGGTCCTCGC
>DAOTIG010000125.1:0-10087 GCA_035448065.1 Dermatophilaceae bacterium | reverse complement strand
GGAAGTTCCGCCTGCAGCCGGAACTTCCCGATCGGCTCGCCGCAGCTCTCGCAGATGCCGTAGCTGCCGTCGTCGAGCCGGGTCAGCGCAGCCCGGTTCTGGGCGAGCTTCTCGCGGCTGAGGTTCGCCAGCGAGATCTCCTGCTCGCGCTCATAGGTCTTGGCGCCGGCGTCGGCCTGGTCGTCGCCCGAGCCGTCGCCGGCGTCGTAGATGAGTCCCTGCAGGTCCTCCTCGGCCACCCGCAGGTCGACCTCGGCCCGATGGATGTCCTCGACGATCTCGGTGCGGAGCTCGGCAAGCTCGGCAGGAGTCCACGGTTCCTCGTCCGGCCGAACCGCGATGCCACCGCTCACTGCGCCGACCTTCGTGGCGGGCCCTGCCTTGGCAGCCGGCGCAGCTCTCTTCGTCGGCGCGGCCTTGGTGGCCGGGGCAATCTTCGTCGCCGGCGCAGCCTTCTTGGCGGGTGCCGCCTTCTTGGCGGGTGCCGCCTTGGTGGTCGCTGCGGCCTTCGTGGCGGGTGCAGGCTTCGTCGCCGCCTTCTTCGCCGACGCAGCCTTCGCGGGCGCAGCCTTCTTGGCGGGTGCCGCCTTGGTGGCCGCTGGGGCCTTGGTCGCCGGCGCAGCCTTGGCGGGTGCCGCCTTCGTCGCCGGCGCAGCCTTCTTGGCGGGTGCAGCCTTCTTGGTGGGTGCCGCTTTGGTGGCCGCTGCGGCCTTCGTGGCGGATGCAGGCTTCGTCGTTGCCTTCTTCACGACAGCCTTGGCGGCCGCAGCCTTCGACGCCGGTGCCGGCTTCGTCGCCGACGCGGCCCGGCCGGTCACCGCCTTGGCCGCGCGCACGACGCTGGCCACCACACCCTTGGGACCCTTGCTTGTCGCCATCCGATCCTCCTGCGCTCGACCACGGGAGCGTGGGCCCCGACAGGCCGGCGCACACGACCCGCCGAGGATATGTCACCGCGACCACTGCGGTCGCTCCGACCCACCCTGGGCCTCCGAGCGTTATCCGACGGTGACGTCGCCGCCGCGTTCGGCAGCTCTGGAACACGCCGACGGGTCCGGGACCATCTGGTCCCGGACCCGTCGGCGGTGCAGTCGTGTGCTGGCTCAGCCCTGGTGGTCGATGCCCACCGGCGTCGCGGGAGCGACGACGTGCGCAGAGTTGGCCAGCTCGGCCAGCTTGTCCTCGAAGTAGGAGCGCAGCTGCGCACGGTAGGTGCGCTCGAAGCCGCGCAGCTCCTCGATCTTGCGCTCGATGATGTGCTTCTGCCCCTCGAGCTCCTCGAGCACCTGCGCCTTGCGCTGCTGCGCCTCGGCGACCATGCCGGTGGAGCGCTCCCGGGCCTCGGTGAGCATCTGCTCCTTGGCCGCAGTGGCCTCCGAGATCAGCTGCTCCTTGGTCGCGGTGGCGGTGGCGATCAGCTCGTCGTGCTGACGCTGCGCGGTCGTCACCAGCTCCTCGTGCTTGGTCTGCCCGGTCGAGAGCAACTCGTCGTGCTGACGCTGTGCGGAGCCGACCAGCTCGTCGTGCTGACGCTGCGCCGTGGACACGAGCTCGTCGTGCTGACGCTGGGCCGTCGAGACGAGCTCGTCGTACTTCGACTGACCGGTGGACAGCAGCTCGGCGTGCCGGGCCTCGCCCTCGCCGATGAGCTGACGACGGCGGTTCTCGCCCTCGGAGACGTGCTCGTCGTGCAGGCGCTGAGCCAGCTCGATGAGGCCGGCGGCACCGCCGCCCCCCATCAGGCCCATCGCCCCGGCGGCTGCCGGAGCGGCCGCTGCCGGCTGGTCGGCTGCCTGCGCCTTGGCCTGCTCGGCCTCGCGCTCGGCCTCCTGAGCCCGCGCCTCGGCCTGCGCCGCGCGCTCCTCGGCGTCACGAATGCGGGACTCGGCCGTCTGCATCTGCAGCCGCGCCTGGGCGCCGGCCTCCTGGATGCGCGACGTCTGGGTCTGCAGCGCGGCATACCGGGCCTCGATGTCCTCGACCCGCTGGCGGGCCTCGGCGAGCTCGCGAGCGTGGGCCTCGCCGACCCCACCCGCGGCCACGGCCTCGCCGTCGCGACGGGCCTGCTCGGCCTGGGCGAGCGCCGACTCGAGCTCGCCGCGCGTCTGGGCGAGCGCCTCGGTGGCCTCCTGGTGCTCGGCGACGAGCTGCTGATGCTGGGCCGCCACCCGCTCGTGCTCAGCCTCAACCTCGGCCAGCCGCGAGCGCAGCTCCTCGGCCTCCTTACGGCCGCCTCAAGCTGCACCGCGTCCTGGGGCGTGGCGTCGGCAGGAGCCAAGCCGCGACCCGCGCGGCAGTCGCTGAGCTGCTGCTTGAAGTCGTCACGCTGGGCGATGAGCGAGCGCATCTCGGCCACGATCTCATCGAGGAAGTCGTCAACGTCGCGCTCGTCGTAGCCCTTGCGGAACTGCGTCGTCTGGAAGTGCTTGTTGAGGACTTGTTCGGGCGTCAGCGCCATGTGGTCACCTCGGGGTGGGGTGGACTGTTCTGTGGAACGGTATCGAATGGAGTCATCTCGCCGTCACCGCCCCACGACGGACCGGAGCCCGATGAGGGTGGAGGTGACGACGAAGAGCACGAGCAACGCCATGTCGATTCGCAACCCACCCAGCGTAAGGCTCGGCGCGACCCTCCGGATCATCCGAACCGGTGGGTCTGTCACGGTGTAGGTGGCTTCGGCGAGCACGAGGGCCACGCCGTGCGGGCGCCAGGACGAGTGCGACCGCAGGATCTCCATGATGAAGCGGCAGATGACGAGAAGGAGGAAGACGGCGAGCAGCACCGTCACCACCGTCCCGGCCGCCTGCATGCGACAAGTGTGACGCATGGGACAGCGCGGACGAAAGTCGTCCGGCCGATGGACAGCCCGGACGGGACCGCCCGCGGGCTGGACTCAGCTCTGGTTGAACGGGCCGCGCACTCGGCCGGGGGTCGAGACGTCCTCGGCCGCGACCTCGACGTGCGCTGGGGAGAGCAGGAAGACCTTGGCGGTGACCCGCTCGATGCTGCCGTGCAGGCCGAAGACGAGGCCGGCGGCGAAGTCGACGAGCCGCTTGGCATCGGCGTCGTCCATGTCGGTGAGGTTCATGATGACCGGGGTGCCGTCGCGGAACGACTCACCGATCGCCTTGGCCTCGTTGTAGGTGCGGGGGTGGATCGTCGTGATCCGGTTGAGCGAGCCCACCTCGGTCTCGCGCACCGCCTGGGAGACGGGCGTCGGACGGGTCGGCAGGTGGGTGACCTCGGCGCCGCGGCCGTCGCGCTCGTCCCGCTCGTCGTAGCGCTCGTCATAGGAGTCGTAGGCGTCGTCCTCCTCGGCGAGCCCGAGGTACACCATCGTCTTGCGAAGTGCGCCTGCCATTGCCTGACCCCTTGTCGTCGCTGTCCTGCCACTGCTGCACGCCAGGCCGTCAGGGCGGTCGCGGCCATTCGGGCCGCCTGGTGCGCGTGGTGTCGACGTTACAGAAGCGACGCACGGGAGCCGAGGATTGCGCTCCCGACACGCAGGTGTGTCGCCCCATTGCGCACCGCTGCCTCGAGATCCCCGCTCATCCCGGCCGAGATCCAGTCGGCCTGCGGATGCCGGGACCGGATCGCGACGGATGCCTCGCGCAGCCTCGCGAAGGCGCGGTCCGGGTCCCCGCCGAGCGGCGCCACCCCCATGACGCCGCCGAGCTCCAGCTGAGGGCAGGCCTCGACGAGGTCGGCCAGCTCCTCGGCCGCTGCGACCGGGACACCGGCCCGGCCGGCGGTTCCGGGTGGGTCGAGGCTGACCTGGACCAGGACCCGCAGGGGGCGTCGCCCTGGCCCGACGCGCCCGGCAGCGGACCGGTCGAGGGCCCGCGCGAGCTTGGCCCGGTCGACGGCATGGACGACGTCGGCATAGCCGGCGACCGAGCCGGCCTTGTTCGTCTGCAGCTGGCCGATGAAGTGCACGGTGACCCCGGCGGCCTCCGCGGGCCAGCGCTCGTGGACCATCGCGTACTTCGGCCCGGCCTCCTGGTCGCGGTTCTCCCCCACGTCGCGAACGCCGAGCGCCAGCAGATGTCCGACGTCGTCGACCGGGAAGGTCTTGGTGACGACGACGAGGGTGAGCTCGGCGGGGTCCCGGCCGCACGACTCGGCGGCCGCGGCGATCCGACGGCGCACGGCGCTCAGCCCGGCGGCGATCTCGTCCCGACGACCGGTCATGCCGCCCCCTCCCCTGCCGGGCCATCCCCGCGCAGCACCGCGACTGCCGCGAATCGACCGGTATGCCGGTCGCGCCGGTAGGAGTAGAGCCGCTCGTCCTCGCGGGTGCACCCGCCGATCCGGCGCACCGCCGCCCCGCCAGCCCGCAACTGCGCCACCACGCCCGCGGCGACGTCGAGGGCCGGCGTCCCGGTCCAGGACGTGGCCGCGCTCTCGGGCACGACCGCGCAGACCTCGTCGCGCATCGCGGCCGGCACCTCATAGCACCGGCCGCACACGGACGGCCCGAGGATCGCCTCGAGGTCGGTCGCGCCGAGGTCGTGCAGCTGCCGGAGGGCGGCCGGCACGACGCCGGCCACCAGCCCGGGTCGCCCGGCGTGCACGGCAGCCACGACGCCCGACGACCGGTCGACGAGCAGCACCGGCACGCAGTCGGCGACGAGCACCGCGACCGCGAGATCGGGGACGGTGGCGACGACCGCGTCGGCCTCGGGCGCCGGCCCGGTCCACGGACCGCGCGCCACGGCGACCGCGGCCCCGTGCACCTGGCTCACGAAGAGCAGCCGGTCACCCGGGACGCCGAGCGCGGCGGCCAGCCGGGACCGGTTGTCCCGCACCCGGTCCGGGTCGTCGCCGACGTGCAGCGCAAGGTTGCCCGCGGCATACCGGCTCGGGTCGTGCCGGCCACCCCGGTCGGTGACGGCCAGCTCCAGCCGACCGCCCACCCACCGTCCGCTCTCGCGCCAGTGGAACACGTCCTACTTGAGGAAGTCGGGGACGTCGAGGTCGTCGCCGTCGTCGAAGCTCACCGTGCGGGGCGGGGCGACCACCGGCGGCACCGGCCGCGGGGGCAGGACGCCCTGGCTCGGCGCCGCGGGCTCCGCGGCTGGTGCGGGCTGAGGTGTCGGAGCAGTGCTCGGCTCGGCGGCCGGGCGCAGCAGACCGCCGGCCGGTGACGCCTGAGGGGCTGCCGCGGGCGCTGCCGGCGGCTGGACCCGGCCCAGGCCGCGGCCGTCCGTGCGAGCGGTGGGCGTGCCGCCGTCGAAGCCGGCGGCGATGACCGTGACCCGCACCTCGTCGCCGAGCGCGTCGTCGATGACCGTGCCGAAGATGATGTTCGCCTCGGGGTGGGCGGCCTCCTGGACGAGGCGGGCGGCCTCGTTGATCTCGAAGAGGCCGAGGTCGCTGCCACCGCTGATCGACAGCAGCACGCCGTGGGCTCCGTCGATGCTCGCCTCGAGCAGCGGCGAGGAGATGGCCAGCTCGGCGGCCTGGACCGCGCGGTCCTCGCCGCGGGCCGAGCCGATGCCCATCAGCGCTGAGCCGGCGCCCTGCATCACGGACTTGACGTCGGCGAAGTCGAGGTTGATCAGACCCGGGGTGGTGATCAGGTCGGTGATGCCTTGGACGCCGGAGAGCAGGACCTGGTCGGCGCTGCGGAAGGCGTCCATCATCGAGACGTTGCGGTCGCTGATCGACAGCAGCCGGTCGTTGGGGATGACGATGAGGGTGTCGACCTCTTCGCGCAGCCCGGCGATGCCGTTCTCGGCCTGGGTGGCCCGGCGGCGTCCCTCGAAGGTGAACGGGCGGGTGACCACACCGATGGTCAGCGCGCCGAGGCCCCTGGCGATCCGGGCCACGACGGGCGCGCCGCCGGTGCCGGTGCCGCCGCCCTCGCCGGCCGTGACGAAGACCATGTCGGCCCCCTTGAGGACCTCCTCGATCTCCTCGGCGTGGTCCTCGGCGGCCTTGCGGCCGACCTCCGGGTCGGCCCCGGCCCCGAGGCCGCGGGTGAGCTCGCGGCCCACGTCGAGCTTGACGTCGGCATCGCTCATCAGCAGCGCCTGGGCGTCAGTGTTGATCGCGATGAACTCGACGCCCTTGAGGCCGACCTCGATCATCCGGTTGATGGCGTTGACGCCTCCGCCGCCGATGCCGACGACCTTGATGACGGCGAGGTAGTTCTGCGGTGATGCGCCCACGATGTGGCCTTCCCTGGAGCTCGTGTCTGTTCTCGTGTGTCTCGTCCGTGCGACACGCCGGTGACCCGAGGTGCCTAAGCCTGAAGGTGAAGTGGAGGTAGAGTGTCGCCTCCGGCTCACCGACGTCCCGACGGTATGCACGATCGGCGGGTGGTTCAACGACCGCCCCGGCGTGTCCTGCACCTCGACCTCACATCGACTAATCCCGTTGGGACTCGCTGTGACTCGCGAGACTGATGGGACTATTGAGGCCTCTGTGACAGTTGAGATCGACGGGTCAGGATCGACCGAGCGGCAGGACTGATCTCGACGGGTCAGCGGGTGACCGGGGTGTCGGGTGCGCTCACGTCGACGGTCTTCGGGGTCGGTGTGGTGCGGAGCAGGATCTGCAGCACTGCGAGCTTCTTCTCCTCCTGCCCCACCCCGCCCCAGATGACCTGGGTGCCACCGAGCCGGAAGGTCACCAGGCTGGCGCTGCTCACCGTGATCTCGGAGACCTGGGTGCGCAGCTGCTCGGGCAGCAGGGCGAGGACCCGAAGCACGGCGCGCACGCCCTGCTCGTCGGGAGCCTTGCCACCCTCGGTCCGGACCAGGGCGACCGCCGGCGGCACCGCGGTGACGGTGCGGAAGGAGACGAGCTGGTCGTCGAGCAGCGCGAAGGTGGCATCGGCTTGGGCGATGGCGAGCACCGGGACCCGCGGGGTCACCGCCACGACGACGGTGCCCGGCCAGCCGCGGGTCACGGCCACCGAGCGGACGACCGGGACCTGCCGGACCCGCTCGGCGATCCCTCCGGTGTCGATCCTGGCCAGGGGCGTGCCGAGAGGCACCTGGGCCGCCGCGAGCACGGCCTCGCGGTCCGCGCCGTCGACGCCATCGACCCGGGTGTCCCGGGCCGCGAGGACCGGGCTAGCGCCGACCAGCCAGCCGAGACCGGCCAGCAGCGCGACGGTGACGAAGAGCACCGCGAGGACCCGCCAGGGCCGGCGTCGCACCTGCGCGGCCCGCCGCTCCAGTCGCACGCGGGCCGGCTCGGGTCGCCGTCCGACGGGCCCGCCAAACCGGCGGATCACGACGTCGGCTCCGGCTCAGGGCGAGCTGGCCCGGCGCCGGGCGAGCCGAGCAGCTCGAGCAGCCGCGGACCGACCACCGTGACGTCCCCGGCGCCGACGGTCACGACGAGGTCACCCGCATGCGCCAGGCCGGCCACCACGGTCGGCAGATCGGCGAGCTCCGGCACCCAGCGCACGTCGGCGTCCGGGCGGCGAGCGCGCACCGCGTCGGCGACGAGCTCTCCGGTGACGCCGGGCAGCGGGTCCTCGCGGGCGGCATACACGTCGGTGAGGACGACGACATCGGCTCCGGCGAGCGCCTGCCCGAACTCGGCGGCGAAGTCGCGAGTCCGCGAGTACAGGTGCGGCTGGAAGACGACGACGAGCCGTCCCGCCCCGACGACGGCCCGACCGGTCGCGACGACGGCCGCGACCTTGGCGGGGTTGTGCGCATAGTCGTCGACGACGACGACGCCGGCGCGCTCCCCCACCCGCTCGAAACGGCGGGCCACACCCGTGAACCGGCCGAGCAGCTGGACCCAGGTGCCTGGACCCGTGTCCGGCACGGCGTGGCTGAGCGCGGCGACGGCACCGGCTGCGTTGAGCAGGTTGTGCCGACCGGGCACCCCCAAGCGCATCGGGTATGCCGCGTCGCCCACCTGCACGTCGGCCGACGGGTTCGGCCCGGTGTCGCGCACGTCGACGAGACGCACGTCGCAGCCCTCCCCCGTGCCATAGCCGAGCACCCGCAGGTCGGACCGTCGACGCGCCCAGTCGCCGAGCGCCGCAGCCCCGGGGTCGTCGGTGCAGACGACGAGCAGGCCCCCGGGCTCGATCGTCGTGACGAAGGCGCGGTATGCCGCGTGCACGGCCTCGAGATCGCCGTAGAAGTCGAGGTGGTCGGGTTGCACGCTGGTGACGATGGCGACGTGCGGGCGGTAGACGACGAACGAGCCATCGCTCTCGTCGGCCTCGATCACCGTCTCGCCCCCAGCCCCCCGGGCGGCATTGCCGGTCAGCTGCGCCGGCTCGCCGCCGAGGACGTAGCCCGGGTCACGGCCGGCCAGGTGCAGGGCGACGGCGAGCATCGACGCTGTGGTCGTCTTGCCGTTGGCCCCGGCGACGGCGATCCGACACGCGGTGTCGGCCACCGCCGACGCCAGGCCCTGACTGCGGTGCAGCACTCGCAGCCCGCGCGCCCGGGCGGCTGCCAGCTCGGGGTTGACCTCGCGGATCGCCGACGAGACGACGAGCGTGTCCACCCCGTCGAGGTGGGCGACGTCGTGACCGACGCCGACCCCGATGCCGAGCCTGGACAGCGCCTGCAGGGTGGCCGAGTCCTTGGCGTCGCAGCCGGAGACGGGAGCACCCGCAGCGGCGAGCAGCCGGGCGACCCCGGACATCCCCGCCCCACCGACCGCGAGGACGTGGACCCGGCCGAGCTCGCCGGGTTGCGGCACGTCCGCCGTGAAGTCCCAGCGACTGCGCGGCAGACCGACCGACGGCTCCCGATCACTCACCGGGTGGCCGCCAGGATCATCTCGACGAGCGTCTCGGCGGCATCGCGTCGGCCGAATCCGGCTGCAGCGGAGGCCATTCCGGCCAGCCGAGGCAGGTCGCCGACGAGTGGCAGCAGCTCGGCGTCGATCCACTCGGGCGTGAAGTCGGCGTTGTCGACGAGCACCCCACCGCCGGCCGCGACGACGTCGGCGGCATTCCGCCGCTGCTCGCCGTTGCCGATGGGCAGCGGGACATAGACCGCGGGCAGGCCGACGGCAGTGAGCTCGCAGACCATGCCGGCCCCGGCGCGCGAGACGACGAGGTCGGCCGCGGCATACGCGAGGTCCATCCGGTCGACGTAGCTGACGACGACGTAGGGCGCAGCCGACCCCACCTCGGGCTCGAAGGTCTTGCCCGCTCCGGTGACGTGCAGGACCTGGATGCCGGCGTCGCCCAGCGCCCGGCTCCGGGCGGCGAAGGACTGGTTGAGCCGTTCGGCGCCGAGCGAGCCGCCGGTGACGAGGATCGTCGGCAGGCCGCCCCGCAGGCCGAAGGCGGCCAGCGCCTCGGGGCGTGCGGCGGCCCGGTCGAGGGTGGTGATCTCCCGGCGCAGCGGCAGGCCGATGCACCGGGCGTGCGGCAGCCGGGTCGACGGGAAGGTCGTCGCGACGTGCCGGGTGAGCCGCGCGCCAAGCCGGTTGGCGAAGCCGGCGCTGGTGTTCTGCTCATGCACGACGATCGGTATGCCGCGCCGTCGCGCGGCGAGGTAGGCCGGCGAGGCGACGTAGCCGCCGAAGCCCACGACGACCTGGGCACCGGTGTCGCGGATCGCGGCATCGGCTGCGCCCACGGCCGACGCGAGCGCCGAGGGGAACCGCAGCGCCGTGGCATTAGGCTTGCGCGGCAACGGAACTCGGGGCACGAAGCGCAGGTCGTAGCCGCGCGCGGGCACCAGCCGGGCCTCGAGGCCGGCCTCGGTGCCCAGCGCGGTGACGCGCACGCCGGGCAGGCGGGCCACGAGCGCGTCGGCGGTCGCGAGCAAGGGCGAGACGTGCCCGGCCGTGCCGCCCCCGGCGAGCAGCACCGACGTCAGAGCAGGTGCCGCGGCACCGTGGGGTGACGCGGCGGACGGGTCGGGCTCGGTCATCGGAACTGCGACTCCGATCAGCGGGCCCGCCGACGCGGCAGCACCGCGAGCGAGCGGCGCACGACGCTGGGGCGGGCGGCGAGCAGCTCGGCAGCACCGGGCTCGGAGCGGGCGAAGGACACGAGCATGCCCATCGCGAGCATCGTCGTCATCAGCGCCGAGCCACCGGCCGACACGAGCGGGAGCGGGACGCCGATGACCGGCAGCAGCCCGAT
>DAOTIG010000124.1:0-10107 GCA_035448065.1 Dermatophilaceae bacterium | reverse complement strand
CACCCGAGCAGGCACAGGAGGTGTTGCGCGACGTGCCGCTCGAGCGCCTTCCCTCACTTCTTCTCGGGGTGTGTCATGCAGCCAGGGCCAGGGGCACTGCGGAGAAGACCATCAGGTCCGTTGTCGACCCCTGGCTGCCCGCGGTCGAGCGGCTTCTCGTCGAGGACCTGCGCCTTGGTGACTCCGCCCCGGACTCCTGGGTCGGTCTCTCGTGCCTCCGCCTGGACATGCGACTTGACCTGAGACTGCTTGAGCGCATCAGGATTGAGCGACCCGAGCTCACCTCCGACCTGGGCGCGCTGGCCGCTCGATGCGTGTCGAGCCTGACTCCACCAGGCAAGGTGGACCGGACCTTGCTGCGTTACGTGCTGCCAGATTGGCCCGCATTCCCTCCTCCCGCCGCCGACGACGATCGCCCGTGGAGCCTTCGCCGGCGGATCGCCTTCGATGCGGTCGCGGACGTCACCGAGCCGGCCTGAGCGCAGCCCGGTCGACCTTTCGGGCCGAACCCTCCTCCGTTCGGACGATCTTCCGACGTCGGCCTGTCGGCGCCTTTACCCTCGCTTTACCCTCGTGATATGGCCTCAGCGGGGGAGCTGTTGAACAGGCTGTCGACCGATCTGCACGACGATCTCGGCGACGGTCTGCTCGGCGTCGCCGCGCACGGATCCTGGGTCTCCGGGGATTTCGTCGAAGGCCGCAGCGGCCTCGGCGTGCTCGTCATCCTGCGCGAGGACCCGGGCCGCGAGACCCTTGGCATCGTCTCCGCCCTGCACCAGCGGCTGATCCGTGACTACCCGCGCTGGCGCGACCACATGGAGATCGACTTCGTCTCGCCCACCGCCGTGCAGGACGCCCTCGACGGCGGCGAGTCGCACGTCATGGCCCGCATCTGCCCGGGCGAGCTCCTGCACCTCGCGCGGGTGAGCCTGCAGTACCTGCTCAACTGGCGGTCCGCGGTGGAGCACAACCACGTGCTCTACGGCAGGGCTCCTGGCGACCTGCTCCCGCACATCACCGACGAGGTCGTCCGCGAGGCCGTCCTCCAGAACGTCCGCCGGTGGCCCGATTGGGCCGACGACCTGCCCGGCGCCGGCGGCGAGGCCTACGCCGTCCTCACCCTCTGCCGAGCCTCCGTGCTGCTGCGCGAGAGCCGGTGGGTCAGCAAGCGGGTCGCCTCCGAGGAGCTCGAGGCGCAGCAACCCCGGTGGGCGGCGCTCATCCGGTGGGCGCGTGAGTGGTGGTATGCCGCGGGGCTGAGCATCGACACGACGCGCGAGGCCGAGGTCAGCGCGTTCGTTCGGGAGCTGTCCGGGCACCTCATCGAGGAGAGTCTGACGCCGCTGCCCGCGGCCGGATGACCCACAGCGCACTGGCAAGCGTCGCGAGGAGCATGCCCCACTTGATGCAGGCCGCGCCGGCGCCGGCGACCACGAGCGGGGTCGACACGTCGGGACGCTCGGCGACCAGTCGCAGCTGCGCGGCGTCCTCGACGAGGTCGGCCACGGCGGCGACGAGCGGGAGCCGAGCCACCCCTGGTCCGACCCGTCGGCCCTGGCGAGCCGCCAGGTAGCGCAACAGCATCGGCAGCCACGCGGCATACGCGGCGATGAGCACGACATCACCGGCGAAGTGCCGGGTGAAGCTGCCGAGGGCACCCGTGCGCTCCCACTCCGCGAGCTGGCCGGCGAGATAGGCCGGGTCGAAGCTCACCTGGAGCCGCACCAGCTCGCCGCCGCTGACCGGCGCGAGCAGCACGGAGGTCACCGCGCCGGCTGCGATGGTGGCGGCACCCAGGCCGAGGACCCGTCGCCCCGTGCTCACGAGCCCGTCGCCTCGAGTCCCTGTGTCTCGCTTGCCCTCACGAGCCCACCGACGCGCTGGCCAGCCTCTGCCGGATCGCCGCCACCAGGGCCTCGGTATGCCGCGTGCCCGCCTCGGTCGTCGCGCCGAGGCGCAGGATCGGGCCGGCGATCGCGTCGAGCTCGGGCGGCCGGCCGGCAGCGACGTCCTTCTGCATCGAGCTGCGCATCGCCCCCGGCCCGGTGTCACCGGCGGCGCGGACCGCGTCCTCGTCGACGTGTGCCCCGGCCGCCCGCGCCGCGGCCAGCGCCTCCTCGCGGCAGCGGCGGAAGTCGGGGTGCTCGCGAATGTCGCCGAGCGGCGCATCGTGCGCGGTCGTGGCGAGCGCGACCGGCCCGAGGAAGCACAGCTTGCTCCACATCAGCGTCGCCTCGTCCTCCCACACCGCGGTGGTGACCCCGCCCTCGCCGAGCAGCCCGGCAATGCTCGCGACGCTCGGGTGACCGTCGCCCGATTGCTCACCCGGCGGCGGGGCAATCCCGAAGCGGCAGAAGGCTGTTCGCTGGACGATCTCGCCAGGGGCAGCGCGCTCGGCCTCGACCGAGATGGTCGCGCCGGCAACGCGGGGGAAGACCGCGCGCAGCTCGGCAAGGTGGTCGACCCCGTTGAGCAGGGGCACGACGAGCCCGACGGAGGCCGGGTCCGCGACCCAGTCGCGCACATCGGTCATCCCCCCGGCCTTGACGGTCACCCACAGCACGTCGACCGGCTCGGTCACCCGGGCGACGGCCGCCACGGCGACGTCGAGATCCCCCAGGCTCGGGCTGGTGAGCCGGAGCCGACCCGGGTATGCCGCGCGGCTCGTAGCCCGCAGCACCACCGACACCTGCTCCCCTCGAGTCGCGAGCACGGCGGCGACAAGCCCGCCGATCCCACCGGCTCCGATCACGGCATGCTGCATGGTCGCTCCTTGGCCGAGGCGCCCGTCCGACAGACGGGGTCACCGCCTACTGTGCCCGACCGCGCCCTCGGATGGGCGCTCGGATGCGATCCTGTCGTCATGGACGCCCCGGGTGCCGCACGATCGGAGGTCTGGGGAGCGGTGGAGCTCATTCCGAGCCGCGCGGCATACCTGGTCGGCGAGCCGGTCACCATCGAGCTCCGCGGCGAGGTGGCTGCAGGCGAGCTGATGGTGCGGCGGCTTGGCGAGCCGGTGCTGCGCGTCTCCGTCGACGGTCCGGGCTTCGTCCCGCTCGGGGCCTTGCCGGGGGGTGGCTACGGCGTCGAGCTCGACGGCGTGCGCACTGCCATCGAGGTGCATGCCGTTGGCCGACAGCCGAGCTCGTTGCGCTACGGCTTCGCGGTGAGCTACCGCCCGGACGAGGACGTCACCGAGGTCGTCGACACCGCGCGCCGCCTGCACCTCACCCATGTCCAGCTCTATGACTGGGCCTATCGGCACGCCGACCTGCTCGGCGGGGGGCCCGACTATCTCGACCCGCTGGGTCAGCCGGTCTCGCTCGACACCGTGCGCAGGCTCGCTCTGGCCTTGCAGGAGAGCGGGATTCGCGCCATCGGGTATGCCGCGGTCTATGGCGTCGGCGCGGCCGAGTGGCCCTCATGGCAGCACGCCGCGCTGATGCGGCCCACCGGCGAGCCCTATGCCCTCGGCGACTTCCTCCGGGTCGTCGACCCCGCTGCACCCGACTGGCTCGAGCACGTCGTCGCCGACCTGCGGCTGGCTGTCGAGCAGGTCGGCCTCGACGGCTTCCATCTCGATCAGTACGGCTGGCCCAAGACGGTGGTTCGGGCCGACGGTGTGCGGGTCGATGTCGCGTCGAGCTTTGCTGCCCTGCTCGCCCGGGTCCGCGCGTCCCTGCCGCAGGCGACGCTGATCTTCAACAATGTCAACGACTTTCCGACCTGGGCGACGGCCGGGTCCGCGCAGGACGCGGTCTACATCGAGGTCTGGCACCCGCACGACCGCCTCGAGCACCTGGCCGCCACGGTGACGCGCGCCCGCGCGCTCGGCGGCGGCACGCCGGTCGTCGTCGCGGCATACCTCACCTGCTTCGCGAGCGAGACCGACACCCGCGCAACGGAGCTGGCCGCGGCATACACGATGGCGACGCTGTTCTCGCACGGTGCGACGCATCTCTTCGCGGGCGCGGACGGCCGGGTGCTCGTCGACCCCTACTACCCACGCAATCACGCCATCGGCCCGACCACTGCGGCTCTGCTGCGGCGCTGGTGGGACTTCGCGGTGGAGCACGGTGAGCTGCTCTTCGACCCCGCCGCCGTCGAGGTCACGGCGAGTGTCGTGGGGTCCTACAACGACGACCTCGACATCACCGTCGACGGGTCCGAGGTCGACCATCTGGCGCGTCCGGGCGCGCTGTGGCGCCGGGTGGTCCGGCTGCCGGACGGTCGTCTGGTCGTGCACGTGATCGACCTGCTCGACCAGACCGACACGAGGTGGGATGCGCCCCGGCAGCAGGTCAGCGTCGGTCGCGTGGGCCGAATCAGACTGCGCCGCACCGGCCCCGGTATGCCGCGCGTGCAGGTCGCCTCACCCGAGCCGGCGCCGGGCGGCTCGCCATGGCTCACCGACGTGCCGCTCGAGGAGCGCGGGGACTGGGTCGAGGGGGACCTGCCGCTGGGCGGCGTGTGGACCGTCGTGCTCGTCGACGACCGCTGACCCGCTCGTCAGGTGCGCCGGGGCGTGGGCGCTGGCGCGCCTCGGCCGACGCCGTCCCGGTCACCCCCGCTTCGGCGGACGCGGGACGAACATCGAGGTGCGCGAGGCGTATTCGGGATATCCGGGGCGCTGCATCATCGTCTTCTCGAGCAGCTTCGCACCTGAGACATTGACAAGCAGATGGGTCATGAGGATCGGCGAGAGGATGGTCAGCACCCCCGGCCAGGCCTCGGCGGAGATGACGAAGATGCCCCAGGTGACGAGGGCGTCGCCGAAGTAGTTGGGGTGACGGGTCCACGACCACAGGCCGCGGTCCATGACGGCGCCCCGGTTGGCCGGGTCGGCCTTGAAGGCGCGCAGCTGGGCGTCGCCGATCGCCTCGAAGGCCAGCCCCGCGGCATACAGGACGAGGCCGAGCCAGGCGATCGAACCGATCGGCCGGTCGGTCGTGGCCGCGACGATGATCGGCAGCGAGACGAACCACGCGATGACGCCCTGGACGGCGAAGACCCGCCGGATCGCCCAGCGGAGCCGACGCTCTGGCGGCACGTCCCGCATCATCGCGGCGTAGCGCGGGTCCTCGCCGCCGCGCATCCGCGGGGCGAGGTGCCAGGCGAGACGGCCGCCCCAGACGGTGACGAGGACGGCGAGCAGCAGTGAGCGGGCCGCGCCGCCGGCCACCGCGCAGGCGGTCCAGGCGATGACGACGAAGAGCAGGCCCCAGGTGACGTCGACGACCGAGACCTTGCCGAGCCGCCGGGACGCCACGGCGGTGACGGCCATCGCCACGATGACGGCGAGCAGAGTCGCGACGGCGACCAGCCAGAACGGTGGCATGCGGGCTCCTGCGCGTCGATGGAGGTTCGGTGCCTGTGTTTAAGGTTTGTCGAAGGATAACGCATGGCTGTCAGCGTCGGCCTGCACTGGGCATCGACGATCGACGGGCTCACCGACGCTGATGGTGCCGGGTGATCGCATCGCCCGCCAGCGCGTCGGCCTGCACTGGGCATCGACGATCGATGCGCTCACCGACGCTGGTGAGGCTGGGTCAGGTGACTCTTGAAACACGTTGTCCCGCAACGTGGTTGACTTGACACTAGAATATATGTTCGAGTAGAGTCGAATCATGACAACGACCGTCGAGACCGGCCAACACCTGGCACTCGGCGGGGTGCTGCCCACCATCGCCGCGCCGGATCTTGTGCCGATTGCCGCCCGGCCGGTGCAGCCGCTCGTTCGACGCGACCCGCTGTCTGCGTGGGAAGCGGGCTTCGACCCGCTGCTGCCCGCCGGGGCCGATGTGCCGCCAGGCGACGACCCGGTGATCCTTGGACTCGACGGGACGCCGGTGTCCGAGGTGTCACGGGAGGATGCGCTCGCCATGGCGCTGTCCGTCATCGTGCAAGCCGAGGCAGCCAAGGCGGCGCTCGACGCGTCGGTGCTGCCGGCCTGGCGCGCCCTGCATGCGGCGTACGAGTCGCCGTGGACCGAGCGAGTGGCTCCCGCCGAGGTGGGGCGCGCGGGTGAGACGGCTCGGTTGGCGCGAGCGGCGGTGACCGGCTGCGTGCAGGAGGTGATGGCGGCCACGGGTCTGTCCGAGCGGGAGTGCCGGAGTCGCTTGCGGTTGGCCGAGGCCGGTCCACAGCGCGCCGGCATCCTCATTGCGATGCTCGGCGAGGGGCAGGCGAGCCTCACCGCGGTGATCGACGTGTTCGACGCGTGCGTCGATCTGCCCGACGAGGTGGCCCATCGGATCGGGGCGGCCGTGCTGGCCGACGAGCCAGACGGCAACCCGCCGTCGACCAGCCGGCGACGCCGGCGCCTCAAGCGCCTGCTCACCGCCGCGTATGCCGCCCTCGACGCCGAGGCACGAGCGGCAGCGGCGGCTGCTGATGCCGATGCCGATGCCGATGCGAATGCCTCCGAGGGTGGCGAGGCAGGGTCCGATAGGGACGAGACCGACGGCGCCGACGCCCCAGCTGCTGTCGAGTGCGGGGGAGTCGACGCGTCCACCGGTGAGCTGCTGCCCGACGGTGCCGGTGGGGCACGCGCAGCGGCCTTGGCCCGACGCGGCGTGCTGGCCACCCTCTACCCCGTGGGCGACGGTGAGCTGTCCGTCACCGGCGACGCCGCCCGGATCAGCGCGGCGCTCGCTCGGGTGGATCGGATCGCGCGAGACCTCAAGGCGCATGGCCACCACCAGGGCCGCACCCTGGCCCAGCTGCGCTCCGACGTGACTCTTGACCTCATCCTCTTCGGCGCCGTCGGCACCGAGACCGGTTGCCCCAGCGCTGCGATCGACTGGTCGCGGCTCGGCGAGCTGCCGCCGGCCCACGTCCAGGTGGTCGTGCCGCTCGATGCCTTGCTCGACCCGACCGGATCCGGCGCCACCAGCGTCGGCGAGCTCCGAGCTCCGCTGGCCGCCGCCGCGGGCTACCTCACCGGTGAGCACGCGCGAGCCGTTGCCCTGGCCGCCGGCAGCGTCTGGACCCGACTGGTCACCGATCCGCTCACCGGGCATCTGGTCGAGCTCTCGACCCACCGCTACCGGCCCACCCCACGGCTGGCGGCGCACGTGACCGCGCGGCATACATCGTGCACCGGGCCGGGATGCACGGTGCCGGCCAGCGGGTCCGATCTCGACCATGGCGAGCGCTGGCCGCAGGGACGCACCTGCTCGGCCAACCTCGACCCGAAGCACCGCGCGCACCACGAGCTCAAGACCCTCGGCCACTGGCAGGCCGAGCACGATCCGACGACGCACGCCATCCGCTGGACGACCGCCGCCGGCCGACACTACGTCGTGCCGCCCACCGACTACCGCGAGCTCGGCTGTCCGGAGCTGCACGATCCGGTGCCGATGCTGCTCACCGACAACACCCCTTGGCCGGATCTCGATGGCGACCCGCAGCCCTCACCCGGGCTGGGCCCACCCGTCGAGATCAGTCCCCAGGTCGATGAGCCCGACGACGAGACCCACTACCCACTCACCGTCATCCGCCACCGACCGCGAGCACGCTCCCTAGGACGACGCGAAACAGAGCAGACCTGCCTGCCCACCCGCTCCCCGGCGCCCGCCGGCTGGGGGCCCGCACCCAGCTACCCGGCACCTCCCTTCTGACCCCGATTAGGCTCACCAACCATGCCGAGCGCCCCCCACCCCGCCGACTCCCACGACCTCATCCGGGTCCACGGCGCGCGCGAGAACAACCTCAAGGACGTCTCCGTCGAGCTGCCCAAGCGCCGGCTCACCGTCTTCACCGGCGTCTCAGGGTCGGGCAAGAGCTCGCTCGTCTTCGGCACCATCGCCGCCGAGTCGCAGCGGATGATCAACGAGACCTACAGCGCCTTCGTCCAAGGCTTCATGCCGACGCTGTCCCGCCCCGACGTCGACGCCCTCGACGGTCTCACCACGGCGATCATCGTCGACCAGGAGCGCCTCGGCGCCAACGTCCGCTCCACCGTGGGCACCGCCACCGATGCCAATGCCCTGCTGCGCATCCTGTGGAGCCGGCTCGGCACGCCGCACATCGGCCCGGCGAGCGCTTTCTCCTTCAACGTCGCCTCGGTCCGCGGCACTGGCGCGATCACCGTCGACAAGGGCGAGTCGACGCAGGCCGTGCACCGCACCTACGAGCGCACCGGTGGCATGTGCCCGCGCTGTGAGGGGATGGGCTCGGTCACCGACTTCGACCGCACCGTCCTCTACGACGCGACGAAGTCGCTGCGCGAGGGCGCACTCACCATCCCGGGCTACAGCATGGACGGCTGGTACGGCCGCATCTACCTGGGCTCGGGCTTCCTCGACCCGGACAAGCCGATCGCGAAGTACGGCAAGCGGGAGCTGCACGACCTGCTCTACAAGGAGCCGACCAAGATCAAGGTCGACGGCATCAACATCACCTACGAGGGCCTCATCCCCAAGCTGCAGAAGTCGATGCTCGCCAAGGACCTCGACGCGATGCAGCCGCACATCCGCGCCTTCGTCGAGCGCGCCGTCACCTTCACGACCTGCCCCGAGTGCGACGGCACCCGGCTCGCCGAGGCAGCCCGCTCGGTGACCATTCGCGGCCTGGGCATCGCCGACGCCTGCCGGATGCAGATCAGTGACCTGGCCACCTGGGTCGGCGAGTTCGACGAGCCGAGCGTGGCCCCGCTGTTGGCCTCGCTGCGGCATACCCTCGGCTCCTTCGTCGACATCGGGCTCGGCTATCTCAGCCTCGAGCGCCCCGCGGGCACGCTGTCCGGCGGAGAAGCGCAGCGCACCAAGATGATTCGCCATCTCGGCTCCTCGCTCACCGACGTCACCTATGTCTTCGACGAGCCCACCGTCGGGCTGCACCCGCACGACATCGAGCGGATGAGCGAGCTGCTCCGGCGGCTGCGCGACAAGGGCAACACCGTGCTCGTCGTCGAGCACAAGCCCGAGGTCATCGAGATCGCCGATCACGTCGTCGATCTCGGGCCCGGCGCGGGCAGCTCCGGCGGCGAGGTCGTCTACGAGGGCAGCGTCGAGGGCTTGCGCCGCAGCGCCACACTCACCGGGCGGCACCTGGGCTACCGCGCCCGGCTCAAGGACTCGGTCCGTATGCCGCGTGGCGCCCTCGAGATCCGCGGCGCCTCCGCGAACAACCTGCGCAACGTCGACGTCGACGTGCCACTGGGCGTGCTCGTCGTCGTGACCGGGGTGGCGGGCTCGGGCAAGAGCTCGCTCGTGCACGGGTCGCTCGCCGGTCGCGACGGTGTGGTCGTCGTCGACCAGGGCGCGATCAAGGGCTCCCGGCGCAGCAACCCGGCGACCTACACCGGCCTGCTCGAGCCGATCCGCAAGGCCTTCGCCAAGGCCAACGGGGTCAAGCCCGCGCTCTTCAGCGCAAACTCCGAGGGTGCCTGCCCGACGTGCAACGGCGCGGGCGTCATCTACACCGACCTCGCGATGATCGCCGGCGTGGTCAGCACCTGCGAGGACTGCGAGGGACGGCGCTTCAAGCCGGAGGTGCTCGACTACCGGCTGGGCGAGCTGAACATCGCCGGGGTCCTCGACCTGCCGGTGAGCGAGGCGCTCGAGGTCTTCAAGACCGGACCGGCCCGCACCCCTGCCGCGCACACCATCCTGGCCCGGCTGGCCGACGTCGGGCTGGGCTATCTGCGGCTCGGCCAGCCGCTCACGACGCTCTCCGGCGGCGAGCGGCAGCGACTCAAGCTGGCCGCACAGCTGGGCGACAAGGGCGAGGTCTACATCCTCGACGAGCCGACGACCGGCCTGCATCTCGCCGACGTCGAGAACCTGCTGGCCATGCTCGACCGGCTGGTCGAGCAGGGCACGTCGGTCGTCGTCATCGAGCACCATCAGGCGGTGATGGCGCACGCCGACTGGATCATCGACCTCGGACCTGGTGCCGGTCACGACGGTGGGCTGGTGGTCTTCGAGGGCCCGCCCGCCGACCTAGTCGCCGACCACACAACGCTCACCGGGCAGCACCTCGCCCGGTATGTCACGGCGAGCGGCGCCGCGGCTGAGTGAGACCGACGGCGTGAGCGAGATGCCACTGCGACAGGTGCGGGCGGCGCCAGCAGCTCACGCGAAAGGTGACCTACCCTCCCCC